>JAYWCL010000163.1:0-30427 GCA_043780595.1 Limnoglobus sp. | reverse complement strand
TCCATCTCGCGAACGAACGTGGCATGTTCGTCGAGGAGCTTGCGGTCTTCGTTGCTGACGGCCCCCGCGACTTTCTTGAGGTCCGCGTTGAGGTCGTCGAGCACGCTTGCCAGCACCTGGTTGTCTTTCGTGCGGCCGTACAGCTTGTTGAACATCTGATACGGGTCGTCGATCGGCGCGATCGGTTTGTTCGGCCCCGCGTACACCATGCGGGTCCAGGTGTCGGCGCGTTCGGGCACCAGCACGCCGAATTCGAGGCTGCCGAACCGGGTTTTCGTGGCCGCATCTTTTTGCAGGAAGCCGCGAATTTCCTGATCGATCGAGTGGCCTTTCGACCAGCCTGCGGGGGTATCCGAGCCGCCCTGGATGTTGCCGGGGAACAGTTCGACCCCCGTGAGAAGGCAGCCGATGCCGCGCATGTGGCCATCGCCATCGCCGCGGATTTTGTCCGACAGGCCGTACAGGAACAACGATTGTTTTTTGTACGGCTCGAGTGCGGCGACCGATTCTTTCAGCTTGAAATCGGCACCGGTTTCATCGGGCCAGAAGTTCCACGGCACGACGCCGTTCGGGCTGAACATAATCACGAGGCGCTGCTTGCGTTTCGCCTGATTCGCGAAGCCGAGGCTGGGCAGGTTGAGTACGAACGGCATCGCGGCGACCGAGAGGCCGAGCGTGCGGAAGAAGTCGCGTCGCGTTTGCGAAAGCATCGGTTCACCTTTAATGGCCATGTTCGTTCGTTTCAATCCCGCGAGTTTGGGTAGCAGGAAAGTGGTTTCGGCACTTTCCTGCTACCCCTCCGCGAACTCACTCTCGAATTGCGGAATCAACCTAACACAGCAACGACTTACGTCCGATTTCGACCGTCTGGAATCACGCGAAAACCAAAGTTTCGGTGGCCCTTTACCCTCTACTTCGACAGACTCACCGCGCTCGATCGATCTTGCAGCGCGGTGACCAGCGTGATCTCGACGGCCAGTTGTCGCATATTATAGTTGCTCTTCGCAAAAGTTTCACCTAACTCTGTGGTGCGGTTCGCACCGTAGGCGCGGACCGATTGTTGGACGAGGTGGTGGAACATTTGTTCCACGAACGCCCGGTGGACATCGTCGCTTTGTGCCAGGAACTTTGCCAGTTCTTTCGCGCCGTTGAAGGTCGTCGTCTCCCCGGATCGCGCTTTGTAGCTGCCGTTCGCATCGACGGGCTTGTCGTTGTCCATCTCGCGGAACCGCCCCACGGCATCGTAGTTCTCGAGCGCGAAGCCGAGCGAATTAATCACCGTGTGGCACGTCTGGCAATTCGCGCCCTTCGTTTGTAATAGCACACGTTCACGGGTCGAGAGCGTCGGGTGTAGGTCGGCGGACAATGGCGTGAACGCTTCTTGTGGCGGTTTCAGCCCCGTGCCGAGGACGCCTTTCGCCAGGAACACGCCACGGTGGATCGGCGATGTTTCCGATGTGTATGCGAAGGTCGCCAGCAGGAACGGGTGCGTCAGCACGCCACTGCGTTTCGCTTTCTCGAATGCGACTTTCTGGAATGCCGCATTCGTCGGCAGATCGACGCCGTAGAACTTCGCCAACCGCCCGTTCATGTACATTTCGTCGCCGAGTAACAGTTCGCGAAAGTCGGACGACTTCGACCAGACCGCATCGTCGAGCGAAAGTTCGAGCGACGTGCGCAAGTCGCCGATGAATGCGTCGTCGAAGCCGGGGAACTTCTTCAGATCCTTGGTGGCATCGCGGGCGTGATCGGTCTTCAGCCAGTGGTGCAGGAACCCGCTCAGCCGTGCTTTCGTTCGCGTGTCGTTCATCATTCGGTCGGCGATGTGGCTACGAATCTGTTCGGGCGTAGCCAGCTTGCCCGCATCCGCGAGCGCCAGCAGTTCCGCATCGGGAATCGAGTCCCAAAGCGAGAACGCCATGCGTGCGGCGACATCGTGTTGCCGCGTGCCACTCACTTCGCGAAAGAGGAATCGCGGCGACTTCAGAATGAGCAGCACCGCACGTTTCGCCGCCATTTGCAGGTCCGTTGTCGCTGCGATCGGCTTGGTGATGTAGATCGCTTCGAGGTCCGGCGTGAGTGGCTTGCGGAACGCGAGCTTCGCGAATTGCCGCAGGAATACCGCCAGCTTCTCGCTGCGCTTTTCGTCTTTGTCGGACGTCTTCGCGAACTCGCCGTACCGCACCGAGACGTACCCCGCCGCATCGAGTGCGGCATCGGTCGTAGCGATGTCCCATGCTTTGGAAACCGTGGTGCCACGCTCCCAACCGTAGCTGCGGTCGTCGGGCGGGAACTTCGTTTCGACGATGTAACTTTCCGGCGTCGATTGCGGCGACAGGTTCCGCGACGGGATGAGTTCGACCGACCCGTGCGGTGGCTGCCATAGCAGTGTCACCGATGCCGGCGTCGGCTTCGGCGACTTGTCTTTCACGCCCTGAAGCGCCTTCGAGAACTGAAGTCGAATCGGATACACTCGCCCGCCCAACAGGAAGAGCGTTGCCTTGTACTCGTTGTCGCTGCCCGATTTCACGTAGCCATCGGCAATCGGGTTCTTCATGTCGTTGACCCACAGCCGCACCGATTGATCGCTGCGGACGACGAAGGTGTAGTCGCCCGTTTCGGGTGCCAAAACGCTGCCGCTCCAGCGGATCGAAAACTCTTTGCCGTCGAAGTCTTTCTCGGCGGGCGCATTCGTGCCGAAGTCGAACTTCACTTCGGGGTCGATGCGTTCGATGACGCGCTTGCCGTGGCCACGATCCTTGAAGTACTCCCCCTTCAGGCCGCCTTTGTCGTTGAATTTCGTGCTGTTGCCGCGAAAGTGGCCGACGATGTCCGCGACGGCATTGCGGTACTGCGGTACGGTGAGGCGAGCGAGTTCGACGCGAACGGGGTTGTTCTTGTCGCGCGCTGACTGCGAGTAAAAACTCTCGTACGTGTACGTCGCCACCTTCAACGCATCGTCTTTCGACAGCGACTCGGGCGCGTTCTCGGGCATCGTCTTTTGAATAACATCCGCGAGTTGCGGGATCGACTTCTCGCCGACGAGCGGCATTTCGTATTTCTTCGTGCCTTCGCCGACTTTGCCGTGACATCGCGCACACTGCGCCACATAGATCTGTGCGCCCGTCTCCGCGATAACGGGCGAGCCGACTGCGATACCAATTATCAGCAACAGCAAACGCATATTTAATAGCACCGAACGCGAGGAGATTATCTGGAAGGCTAATGTATTATCCGACCCCACACGCACCGGGTCAAGCCAGTCGCCGTTTAAATGGCCGCGTACGGTCCCCATGCTCGGGCCACTTCCCAAACTGCCCAGTCCGCACGACCGACACTTTCCTTATGTTCGGAACATTTCTGGCCGATAAATGATGAGACTCGGGAAATGAGATCACGCGGAACCGTTGTGCGATGCCCCGCACGATCCGGTTGCGGTGATGCGGAGACCGTAATGCGAATCGCTTGCCGTTACCTCGCGACAACCTGGCTCATCGGGAGTATTGCCGCGTCGTATGCTGCGGGGCAGGTTCCCGTCATTGCGTTGCCTTCGGCAGGGGGTGTTGCGCAAGCATCGAACTTCGTGCTCGAAGTGCCCAAAGATGTGCCGAGACTGTTACCGATCCGCGATCCCGCCGAGCGTTCGCTCGAGCCGAAATCGAAAGACGAAGTCGCGTCGGTGACGTTCGAGAGCGTGCTGACGGCTCCGCCGTTCGACCCGCCACTCGGGTACGCCGGGCCGAGCGGCATCGTCCCGCGATCCGGGCGCAACGCCGAATATATCCCCGTCGAAGACCGTTGGCGGAGCGGCTTCCCCAAGTGGGATCGCTACGGCAACGGCAACAATACCAGTATCGTCGATGCCCCGTTTCGCCTCGGCCGAATCATCGACCCGTACAACCAGAACGTGCTCAAGGGCGACTACCCGGTGATCGGGCAGAACACGTTCTTGAACCTGACGGCGACGACGCTCGCCATCTTTGAAGGGCGACAAATCCCGACGGCCACAACGCCGTTTGAAAGCACCGCACGGCCGTTCACTACGGAATTCTTTGGCCGTCCGAACCAGTTTCTCTACTCGCAATTGTTCACGTTCTCGGCCGACTTGTTCCACGGCGACGCGAGCTTCAAGCCGATGGATTGGCGCGTCAAACTGACGCCCGCATTCAACGTGAACTTCCTCGACGTCGACGAACTCGCGGTGGTCAATCCCGACGTTCGCAAAGGCACGCAACGCGGTCGAACGTGGGCGACATTGCAAGAGTGGTTCGTCGAAGCGAAGATTGCCGACCTCAGCCCGGAGTACGATTTCCTCTCCGTGCGGGCCGGTTCGCAGCCGTTCAACAGCGACTTTCGCGGCTTCATTTACAGCGACGTGAACCGCGGCGTGCGCTTGTTCGGCACCCTGAACGGCAACCGCGATCAGTTCAACCTGGCGTTCTTTCGCCAACTGGAAAAGGAAACCAACAGCGGCCTGAACACGTTCGAGGATCGCAACCAGAACGTGCTCATCGGCAACTGGTATCACCAGGATTTCGTTTACCCCGGTTACACGATTCAGGGTAGCGTCCACTACAACAACGACGGCCCCGATACGCTCTTCGACCGCAACCGCTTCCTCGTTCGCCCAGACCCAGCCGGTGTGTTCCAACCGCACCGCGTCGAAGTCGCGTACCTCGGCTTCGCAGGCGATGGCCACATCGACCGCTTCAACGTCTCGCACGCCTGCTACTGGGCGGTCGGTCGCGATAGCCGCAACCCGATTGCCGGTCAGTCGCAGTCGATCAGTGCGACGATGGCGGCGTTGGAACTCTCCTACGACCGCGACTGGGCACGCTTTCGCGTGTCCGGCATGTATGCTTCGGGCGACAACAACGCGAACAACGGCCGCGCGACCGGCTTCGATAGCATCCTCGACAACACCGTATTCGGCGGCGAATTCAGCTTCTACAACCGGCAGAACATCCCGCTGTTCGGCGTGCAACTGACGCAGCGGAACAGTCTTTACAACGGTTTGCGCTCGAGCAAAATCCAGGGTCAAACGAACTTCGTCAACCCCGGCTTGCAGCTCATCAACTTCGGGTTCGATGCCGACATCACGCCGCGGTTCCGCCTCGTGAACAACGTGAACTTCCTCTGGTTCGACAAAACGAACTCACTCGAGACGTTCCTGTTTCAGAACAACATTGCCCGCGACATCGGCACCGATTACAGCGTGTCGTTCGAGTATCGGCCCGTGTTGAACAACAACGTGATTATCATCGGCGGGCTATCGACGCTCGTACCGGGCGGCGGCTTCCGCCAACTTTACAACCGCCAAGACGGCAAAGTGAACCCGCTCGTCGCCGGCTTCCTCGAAGTGGCACTCACGTATTGATGGTAAAACGAGAACATGAAGAAGAAACCCGAGAAAGTAAGTAAGCCGAAAGTGCTTGCACCGGTTGCCCCAGACGTGCGACTCCTCGGCGATATCCGCAGCCTGATCGAGGCCGGCCGCGAGCAAGTCGCGCAGGCGGTGAACGCTGGATTGGTTTTGCTGTACTGGTCGGTGGGCGAGCGGATTCGCCGTGAAATCCTTGGAAACAAGCGGGCGGAGTACGGCAAAGAGATTCTTCAGACACTGTCTGAAAAATTGACCGCCGAGTACGGACGTGGCTTCGGAGCGACCAATCTCTCCCAGATGATCCGGTTTGTAGAAGCCTTTGCAGAGCACGAAATTGTCTCGACACTGTCGAGACAATTGGGGTGGAGCCACTTCGTTGAAATTCTCGGCATGGATGACCCGCTCAAACGCGACTTCTACGCCGAGATGTGCCGCATCGAACGGTGGAGCGTGCGAACACTTCGCGCGAGGTCCGGGAAGCGAACAAGCTTTCCGAGGAATCCCCGAAAAGCCTGTTTTTTCAAGGTGATTTCGACTATTACGACGTGCAAAACTCAACGGAGAGGGAGGGATTCGAACCCTCGTAGCCGTTTCCGGCTAACCAGTTTTCGAGACTAGCGCATTCAACCACTCTGCCACCTCTCCATGATGGCAGTATATCGCGATCGATGGCGTTGGGAAAGATCTGTTCGCGATGCGGGCGAAAATCGAGTGCGACAGTCGCTCACTTTTTCGGCGGCACGACGACGGGGTTCTTTCGACCGGAGATGACGTCGATCGCGTTGGTGGCCATCGCTTTCAACAACTCTTCTTTGCTGTCTTTCTTGATCTTCTCTAATTCTGGCAATGCGGGGATCGCGATCGCGTGCATCGAGGCGAGGCACTGGATCGCCTCGGCGACGAGTGCGGGGTCGTCGGACTTCATGACTTCGATCAGTTTCGGCAGTGCGGGCTTAGCGCGATCGCCGAGCATCCCGAGCGCGCGAATTGCGGCCACCTTCGCGTTATAGTCGGTGCCGACGACGTTGTCGGCGATCTTGTTGATCGTCGCATCGTTCAGTTGCGTACCGTCGTAGAGCATCGTGAGAACTTGCAGCCAGACGACGATCGCCTTATCCTTCTCGACTTTGAGTTGCTCGTTGACCGACGTCAAATAGGGCTTGATTGCCAGGGGGTAATCGGCGCTCGTCTTGTATCCGGGCGGGCCGAGCAAGATCATCGACTGGACGATTTCCAAGCGTACGGCAACGGTTTTTTCCTTGCCGAGGCGGTCGTTGAGGGTGCTGAGCGCGGTCGCGTTCGGACCTTTGCGTTCGACGGTATTCGGCTGTGGCAGCTTCTTCGGGTCGCTCGGTTTTTCGTCGACGCGACCGACGTGACCGAGCGCCGTCGCAACGGCCCGGCGAATCTCCCACGAAGGATCGGCGACGATCGACTTGAGTTCGGGAATCGCACTGGCCCCAAACGCACCGTAATTGATCATCGCGCGCGCGGCATGAAGTCGATACGGGCTGCCGAGGCCCGCATTCGCAATCACCAGCCGTAAACCTTCGGTAATCTCGCGGGCTTCTTCGGGTGTCTCCGCGCCGATCGACCCGATCACCATCAGCAAATGCACCTTCACGCCGGGGTCGTTTTCCTGACGGAGCGCACTCAATAACGGCTTGATCGATTCGCGTCGAGCGGGTGGGCCGAACTGCGGAATCACTTTGATCGCGAATTCGCGCACCGAACCATCGGTCGATTCTTTCAACTCGGTCAGCCAGCCTTTTAAGTCCTTCCCGCCAATCTCTTTCGGCCACTCGGGTGGTTTCTCCACCATTGGGGCAGGGACGGGTGGCGCAGGAGTCGGCGACGTTTGACCGAGTAACGGTGTCGCACCGATCGCCGAACCCAGTGCAAGTATCGCGCAAATTCGAGTCGTCCGCATAACGTTCCTCCTCACGCTTCCCCACTCAAAACGATACCACATGCGCGCGAGGACGTACAGAGACGATCGTTCCGTGTCGTTTACATTCACTTGTTGTAGACTTCACGAGGTCGGAAATGAAACGTTTCCAGTCTCACAATCGAATCTTGTTAGCCCGACGCGCTAGTGAGGGATTATCATCGTTTCTACGATCGCGTGCCTTCTCGCGGGTTCCCCTCGCTGGCGCGCTGGCGCGTCGGGCTAACAAAACTTATCGAATCACCCCGCTCGAAGTATAACACTCAGCGGTTGAACGCGAATTCCTTCGAGTTCAGCAGTGCCCAGAATAAGTCTGTGAACACATCGGCACGATTGTCGCCCATCGCCAGTAACCCGCGAACGGTTTGGATTTCGCGATCTTGCGGCAACCGAGACAGCGTTCGCAAGAACATCTCGTTCATCAACTGGGTATCGTCTTTTTGTGAAACGAGCGTCGTCTGTAGCCAGCCATCGCCCGCCGATAACTTGCCCAACACGCCCTGACCGTTTTGCAGATGCAGAAGTTGTGGCATCGTCACATCGCCGGTGCGTTCGCAGGCGCAGGCCGTGACGCGCTCGGATCGGCCGAATAGCCGCAGGAAATACGACTGCGTACCGGGATCGGGGACTTGCACGGCCCGTACGCCACGCGGGTAACCGTCGAAGACTTCGCTGACATTCGTGGCATCCGAGAGAGCATCGAGCAGCACCTCGGCTGGCAATCGCCGTGCGTAATAGTGCGAGTAAAATCGCGTGTCCGTTTCGTTCGTGGCCCGCGTCGAGGAACTGAGTTGATACGTTCGCGAATTCAAAATCACTCGCATGAGGTGCCGCAAGTCGAACTTCTTCGCCACGAACTCGGCCTTGAGTGCCTTCCACAATGCGGGCACCGTCGGCGGATTCGTCGCACGCAGGTCGTCGACCGGTTCGACGAGGCCCACGCCGAGGTAATGCCGCCAGACGCGGTTGACCATCGCCCCGGCGAAGAACTCGTTGCTCGGGTTCGCGATCCACTCGGCGAGGTGTTGTCGCGGGTCTTCGGTAACGGCGATGGCGGGCTTCGTACGGTCGAGCGGTTGCGGCTTCAGGAAGACATTTGTGCGAGGTTGATTGACGCCGATCGGGCGTTTGTTTTCGTTGTCGTCGGGGTGCGATACGCGAAGTTGCGTCGCACCGCTCTTCGAGTCTTTGCGGTCGAGTTTGACGCGGCTGAAGAACGCGGCGAAGTGATAGAAATCGTCTTGTGTGTAGCGTTCGAGCGGGTGGTTGTGGCACTTCGCACAGCCGATTCGCGTACCCAAAAATGCCTGGGCGACCGACTCGCCGACTTCGGATTGTTCGCCGTGCCGATGCTCGCCGACGGTCACGAGGAAATAGCCGACGGCGGGGTTGGCGTTGATGTTGCCTTTCGCGGTGAGGACATCGCGAGCGAGGGCATCCCACGGGCGATTCGCCATGACCTGGTGGCGGATCCAATCGTGGAACTGCCGCACGCCTTTGACGCCGCGCACGTCGTGATCGCGCTCGCGGCGATTTTGCAACAGGTCGCTGAGTTGCAAGGTCCAGTAGTCGGTAAATTCCGGCCGCGCGAGCACGTCTTCAATGAGCTTCTCGCGTTTCTTCGGCGACAGATCGGCCACGAACGCGGTCACTTCGGCCGGTTTCGGCAGGCATCCGCACGCATCGAGAAACAGCCGCCGAATGAACTCGTCGTCGCTGCACAAATCCGATGGCTCGATCTTGAGTTCGGCCAGTTTCGCGAACACGGCCTCGTCGACGAAGTTGTTTTTGATCGCGAATCGCTTGGTATCGATTTCGCGAGGGAACGGCGTCACGAACGTGGCCACCGAGACTTCCGTGAGGAACATCGCCCGTACCGCCGTGGCCCCGTGGCGAATCGACGTGACAGTTCCCGCGGCATTCACGGTCAGAAATGCGGCATCGTTGGAATCGAACTTCGTCAGCCAGGTGACATCGCGTTGCGTGCCATCGTCGAAGGTTGCCATCGCTTTCAACGTGGCCGTGCCGCCGACCGCCATCGTCTGCGTTTCGGGCGTCAGTTTCAGTGCCGTGATCTTCGCCGTTTTGGCATCGGGGCCGGGTGCGCCGTTCTTCAGCCAATCGAACAGGAGTTGATATTCGCGACTGGTGTTCGTGAAAATCCGCCCACCTTCGTGCGGTGTCTGCGCCGATGCTTTCCGGAGTAACAAGCTCGCTGCGGGGTCGGCCGAATCGAGGCGTCGCGCATCGAATTCGCGCGTCAGCCAACGGTAGTCTTGATCGGGCGCGTATCCGCGAAGCGACAACCGGAACCCGTTTTGCCCCGAACCTTTGCCGTGGCAACTCCCTTGGTTGCAACCCGTTTTCGTCAATAGCGGCACGATTTCATTCAAAAACGACGGCGACTCGGCAGCGCTGGCGACACTTCCGAGCGCGACGAGCATCGCGATAGCAAAATAGCGTGCGGCAATCATATGTGACCGATCGGCAGAAAATGGAACCAGGCAAGTATTTCAACAGTAGCCGAAGGTCGGCACGTACGCAAGCGAAACGAAAGAAGTTTCGTAACATCCCCAGGGGCGCGGACGCGACCCTGGGAACGGTTGGTTATTGCTCGCCCTTTTTCTTCGGTGCGGCCCGCTTCTTCGGTGCGGGTTTCGTCACCGCTGTTTCCGCAGGTGCGGTTTCGGCCACCGGCGCGGGTGCTGCGGCAACACCACTGCCGACGTGTGGTGCCCAGCCTTTCGCGATGTTCTCGGTGAGGAGTTCGTTCCAAAGCGAGTCGATCTGGTCTCGCGAATTCGAGACGCGAATATCGCGTTCGAGCGGCGTTTTGCGGTTCGGGCTGAAATCGCTGAAGTGGATCACGTACGCAGGGAAATCGTCCGCCTCGGTTTGCTTGTTCGTTTCCCACATCACGAACTTGCGCACCATCGTCGCGCCTTTCAGCACCTTCGTGTAAACCTCGCGCTTCAGCGGCGAACTCGGCGTCAGGTTCAACTGCCGGGCGTCGCGATCCACCAGCGGCACCTCGACGAGATCGGAGACTTGCTTGATGCGGATATCGCTCGCGTTAAACTGCTTGTCATCGCGTCGTCGCACGAACTGCGGCGAGATCAGCGCCACCAGCGGCAGCCGCCGCACGATCTTGTACTTCTTCTCGACGGCGTCCCAGTTGAGTGCCATCTTGTTCATCGGCGTGCCGCGCGTCGAGTGCGAAATCATATCGAGCACGCTGATCTCGATGATGATCTCCGGCCGCACCATGTGGTAGGCGACTTGGTCGTTGACTTCGACGTATTCGCTCGCCGTGACCGAGTCTTTGAGGTCGCTGAGGAACGCCCGGCGATCCTGTTCGGTGAAGCCGCCGCCGACGTGACCGAGCACGTGCAGGAAACCGTCTTGCCGCATCACCGCGAGTAGCAAATCGTGGATCATCCCGTGGCGATCGTCGACGCCTTCGGTGAAGCCAATCACCACGGCATCGAGCGTGTGCCGCGGCTTCACTTTAAACATGCCGGCGCTATCGCTGCGGGCGATCAACCCCTCGGCACCGCCGTTCACCCACGCCTTGAACTGCTTGGCGATGTCGCCGCCGTCCTTGATCCAGTGCGCCTCCGGCAACACGACTCGCGTGCCGCCTTTGAAAAGCGTTTCGAGCCGTGCCCACGTGTCGCGGAACACGGCCGTCGGTGCGGCCCCGTCGATCTCGATGATGTCGAAAGGCGCGAAGTGCAAATCGTCGAGTTCGGTTTTCGTTGCCGGTTGGCGGGCGACGCGGCTCACATCGTGGACGCGCCCGCGCTTGCCATCGGGCCGCGAGAAATAGAGTTCCCCCGCGAAGAGTGCTTTCTTGATCCCCGCCGCTTTCAGCTTGTCCGCCGCTTCTTTTTCGAGCGCCAACCCGACGCGAACGGTGCCACCCGGATTGACGAGAATCGCATCGCCGTCTTCGTATGCCAGCACGCTGAACTCGCCGTCGATTTTCAGCGTCACGTGATAGTCCGCCGACGATAATCGCTTCGGCACATCGGCGGCTTCGAGCGGAATCATCCGCGACGCCGTGTGCCGTTTGTAGTCTTGCGTCCGCGTGAGGAGCGTCGGATCGACGAGCGTCGCCGGGGTACCAACGGAATAGCCCGCGAGCTTGATTTCGAGTTTGTCTTTGCGAACGAGACTCATGTTGTCCTCTGCAATGTTGTAAGTCCACACCGCGTGAGCGGAACGACCCATAGCGTCCTTGAATCGTTATACATCGAGCAGGGTGATTCGATACGATTTTGTTAGCCCGACGCACGAGTTTTGAAGTTGCGCTGTTTTGTCGCCATTCTTGAAATGCAGGCGTTTCACGCACAACCATGCGCCTGGCGAGCGGCACAGCGTAAGCGTGTCCGTGTGAACCCTCTGCGGCTACCACTGCACGCTTACGCTGTGCCGCTCGCCGGGTTTTCGAGTATGAACAATGTCAAAGCGTGGTATCCGTTCAGGCGTCGAACGACTGGTTTTGTAGGTCGGGCCGGATGCTTTGGGTGGGCACCGACAGTGCATTCACGCGACGATTCCGAACCTTACGGCTTTTTGTCGCGGATACTCTGTCGGGCCTCATCGCAAAGCCTCTTCGGCCACGACCTACGGGTTCTGAAAGGTTGGAAATGCAATCGGCCCACGTGAACGGTTACGGTTGAAGACCTGCGGCTACCAGAATCGGCAACAAGCGGACACTGATACCCAGGTTTGAACCATCCCGCGTTTATTTAACGTAGCAACCCAGCCACTCTTCGCCTCCAGCGCGAACCTTTGAATTGATATTTCGGGTCATACTAGTAAGATTCTTGAGAAGAGATGCCTCATGGCGATGGTTTAGAATGCATCGCGTTTTCCCGTTCTCTGAACTGAATGGATCGAAGAGATGTCATTGGACCCTACTCCCGAAATTGCGGCGGAAACACCGAAATTATCACCGGTCGAAGGAATTAAATCGAGCAGCCGCTTCCTGCGCGGCTCGATTGCCGAGGAACTGAACTCCGGCGAGAGCCACTTCAGCGAAGAGTCGAAACAACTGTTGAAGTTTCACGGCAGTTATCAGCAGGAAGATCGCGACGCCCGGAAAACCCGCTCGAAGGCGGGCGTGGGCAAGGCGTACATGTTCATGATTCGCCTGAAACTGCCGGGCGGGAAGCTGACGCCGTCGCAGTACCTCGCGATGGACGAGATTTGCGAGAAGTACGCCAACGGCACGATCCGCCTGACGACGCGGCAGAGCATTCAGTTCCACGGCATCTTGATGCCGAACTTGAAGAACTCGATTGCCGCAATGAACGATGCGCTCGTTTCGACGCTCGGCGCGTGCGGCGACGTCAACCGCAACGTCGTGACGTGCCCGGCCCCGACCGGCGACCCCGTTCGCGTGCAAATGCAACAACTCACCGAAGATATCGCCGCTCACCTCGCACCCCGTGCGGGAAACAAGGCATATCACGAGATCTGGCTCAACGGCGAGAAAATCGACACCGGCGTCGGTTCGGGCGAGATCGAGCCGATCTACGGCAACGTCTACTTGCCACGTAAGTTCAAGACCGGCTTCGCGATGCCGCACGACAATTGCACGGACCTGCTCGCGCAGTGCCTCGGCTACCTCGCGGTCATCGAGAACGGCAAACCGGTCGGTTACAACGTCTACGTCGGCGGTGGCCAAGGCACCACGAACAGCAAGCCCGATACGTATCCGTTGCTGGCGCAGCCGATCGCGTACATCGACCCCGATGAAGTCGTGTTTGCAGCCGAAGCGGTGGTGAAACTGTACCGCGATCACGGCTATCGCGACGACCGCAAACGCGCCCGCATCAAGTACCTCATGCACGATTGGGGCGTCGAGAAATTCCGCGACGTCTTCGCGAAGGATTACTTCCAGAAGACGCTGCGGGCACCGAAAGATCTCGCGATCACCGGCGTCGACTTGCACCTCGGCTGGCACAAACAGGCCGACGGCAAACTGTTCATCGGCATTTCGGTCGAGAACGGCCGCATCAAGGACGAAGGCCAATACCGCCTGCGTAGCGCCCTTCGCGCCATCGTCGGCAAGTTCCAGTGCATCGTGCGGATCAGCACACAGCAGGACATCTTGCTCGGCGACATCGCGGCTTCGGACAAAGCCGCAGTCGATGCGATGCTGACCGAGCACGGCATCCCGCGGCACGAAAACCTGTCGATGGTGCAAAAGTGGAGCATGGCCTGCCCCGCGATCCCGACGTGCGGCCTAGCGATCACCGAATCCGAACGCTCGTTGCCCGCGTTGGTCGATCAACTCGAAGTCGTGCTGAAAGACCTGCAACTCGATAACGAGCCGATCAGTATGCGAATGACCGGCTGCCCGAACGGGTGTGCGCGGCCGTTCCAGAGCGAAGTCGGCCTCGTCGGTCGCGGCGGCACGAAGTACACGATGTACATCGGCGGCGACAGCTACGGGCGTCGTTTGAACTTCGAGTTACAAGACTCCGTACCGATCGAGCAAGTGACGCCGAAGCTGAAAGCGATCTTCCAGAGTTTCAAGGCCGAACGCCAGAACGCCGAACTCTTCGGTTCGTACTGCCACCGCGTCGGCATCGATAAATTGCTCGCACTCATCGGCCCACCCAACGGCAAATAAAGCGGGTTCTTGGCGAGCGGGGGAGGTAACTCCCCTGATTCTTCCTGAGTCGTGGACAATTCGATACGTTTTTGTTAGCCCGACGCGCAAGCGAGGGGAACCCGCGAGATGGCACGACATCGCAGAAACGACAGTAATCCCTCGCTAGCGCGTCGGGCTAACAAGAATGGTTTGTTAGACCGGTGACGTGTCATTTCGCCTTCCGTCAAGAGAGGGGCCGACCGTGGCGACTTCGCCTCAATTGCAACTCCGGCAGCGGCTCGAATCGCTTCGCGCCGCCGGGGTGGAGTTCCTCCCGCGAACCCCACCTCTGCCGACACCCGTCGCGATTGCGGCACCGCGTTCACTTCCCGCGACTCCCGCTCAAACCATCGAAACGGTGGCTCCGCCCGTCGATTCGCGAAGACTCTCGCTCGATCTGCTGGCGAAAGAAATCGCGTCGTGCAGTCTCTGTCCGGAACTCTTCTCGACGCGCACGCAGACCGTATTCGGCACCGGTCCGCTCGATGCGGATATTTGTTTCGTCGGCGAGGCACCGGGTGCGGACGAAGATCGCATCGGCGAGCCGTTCGTCGGTGCGGCCGGGCAACTGTTAAACAAGATTATTGCGAAGTGCGGGCTGCGCCGCGAAGACGTTTACATCCTGAACATTTTGAAGTGCCGCCCGCCGCGCAACCGCCCGCCGGAACAGATCGAATGCGCGAACTGCGAGCCATTTTTGTTTCGGCAACTCGACCTCATTCGCCCGAAGGTGCTCTGCTGCCTCGGCGGGGTCGCTGCCAAGAATCTGCTTCAAACGAAGACGGGAATTACCGCACTTCGCGGTGAACTGCATCGTGCGCGGGGGCTACCCGTGGTCTGCACGTACCACCCATCGTATCTGCTTCGGCTAACCGGCGAAGCCGAAGCGCGTGCGAAGTGGGAATGCTGGGACGACATGAAATTGTTACTGAGAACCGCCGGGCGATCGGTGCCCGGCGAAGCGTAAATCCTCGTTCACCCTGCGTCATCCTCGGGGGCGTCGCCGGTATCGAGGCCCAGCCCTTTGCCGATGGCTCCCGCGAGGTCTTTCATCTTCACGGGCCGCACCAGCACGACGCCGCCGCGACGAATGCGGATCGTGGCTTTCCAATTCGCTTGCTCTTCGTTGAGGATCAACACCGCCGTCATGTCCAGATGCTGCAAGTCGGCCTCGCGTAACACTTGATCGAACGCTTCGAGTCCCGCTTGGCCGACGGTGCCCGCGTCGATGATGAGCGCATGAAACGGCTGCTGGCGGTAACGGCTCAGCGCCTGACTCGGGTCGATCGACATCAGTACGCGGAGGCCCATTTTCTTGAACCGTTTGCGGAACACGTCTTGCAGTTTCAAGTGATCTTCGATGACGAATATCGTCGATGGCCCGGAGACTTGCCGCGAAGTCACCTTTCCACCCGCGATTTCGGCCCGTACCGATTTGATCCCTTCGAGCATGAGTGCCGGCGATTGATACCGCGACGCTGGCTCGAACGCGCACATCTTCAGCACGAGGCCAACGACGGAGGAGTGCAGGCCGAACTCTTGACCGAGGCGGCGAATCGGTTCGTCGAGTTCGTAACGTAGCCGCATTTGCATAGCGAGTTTGTCGCGGGTTTTCGGCAGGATCGATTGGCCGGTGAGAATCTCGAATAGCACGGTACCGAGGAAGTAAATGTCGGTTCGCGCATCGCCCTTTTTGCACGACGTGAGCTTTTCGAGACCGGCGTAATCGACGGTGCGATCGACTTCGGCATCGTCTTTCTCTTTGCCGGGCGCGCGGTCGCTGAACATCGCGGCCGCCCCGGCCTGGCTGATTTCCGCGAGGCCGAAGTCGACGAGCCGCGCGACTTTGTTCGTACCGATGAGAATGTTCGTCGGCTTGATGTCGCGGTGCGTCAGGCCACGCGATTGGGCGTATGCTAACCCCGAAGCACACTCCTCGATCACGCGAAGCGATTCGTCGACGTCGAGCTTTTTGCGAATCGAGATAATATCGCGAAGGTTGCCCCCTTCGATGAATTCCATCACGATGTAATACTGGCCGGTGATGTTATCCTTGTTCACCGCCAGAATCTGCACGATGTTCGGGTGCTGAAGCGTCAAGCCGAGACGGCCTTCTCGCTCGAAAAGCTCGACGCGCCTCGGGTCGTCGGTCCAGCGTTTCCGCAAAATCTTGATGGCGACGATCTGCCCCGTTCGCGGGTCGTCACCGCGATAAACCCGCCCGAAACTTCCCGACGAAATTTTGTAAAGTAAGCGGTAACCGCCGAGAATGTAACCGTCGGTGTCGCCCTTCAACAGCTTGCTGCTCTGAAGTGGCGTCGTGAAGCCTTTGCGCTCGAAGAGCTTTGCCATCGCGTCGGCGGTGCCGCGTGGATCGTCGAGTTCGTACAGGCATTCCTTGGCCACGTATTCTTCTACCAACCCGACGCGAGTGACGAGCTGAACGAATTCTTTGGCATCGAGCGGTACGGACATAATACGTTCCGACTTGCGGTGCGAGTGAACTGCGGGGAGAGTGGCCCCGATGTATTCGGTTAATTTAGCAGATGCAAAACCGCGTGCAATCGGGTTATGAGAGTTGTCGCCACTGTCGCCCCGCACGCCCCGCACAATCGACATTCCCGGAATGCGCCACGAATGAAGGCGAAGTCGAGCGCCATGCGACAAGCGTATCTTTTGCGTAAAACGTCACCAACTCGACTACCGAGAAGCCTACCGATGCCTGTTATAGAACTCGTGACTTCGATTGCTGCCCCGATCGACCGCGTGTTCGATTTGGCTCGCAGTATCGACTTGCACACGCATTCGACATCGCGCACCGGCGAACGTGCGGTGTCTGGTGTGACATCGGGTCTAATCGGCCTCGACGAGGAAGTCACTTGGAGAGCGCGGCATTTCGGCGTCTGGCAGTCGCTCACGGTTCGCATCACGGAGTTTGAGCGCCCGACGCACTTTGCCGACATGATGCTGCGGGGTGCGTTTCACAGCATGGAGCACCGTCACGATTTCGAGCCGGCAGTCAACGGCAACACCACAATGCGCGATCGGTTCCGTTTCCAATCGCCGCTCGGCATCCTCGGTCGCCTCGTCGATTGTCTCGTCCTCACACGTTACATGAAATCGCTCTTGATCGAGCGCAACCGAGTCATCAAAGTCATTGCCGAATCCGATGACTGGGAGAAATATCTACCACACGGCTCGAGGTGACGCATTGGGTCGTTCAAACACTTTTAAGTGCCATGCAGGAGAGTAACCGTAGTTTGAAAGTGTGACTGATGCCATCGCGATGCTCTAAAACATCGAGAACCGCCTGTGACGAACTTTCCCAAATCGGCGACGGGCCGCATACTCACCGTTAATGGTGGTTCTTCTAGCATCAAGTTCGCACTGTTTGAGTTGGGCGAACCTCCACGCCGCATTCACAGTGGAACCGTCGATCGTGCGAATACCGATTGGCTCGATTCGCTCGATCTGAACGGTCTGCTGGCAGTGGGGCATCGTATCGTTCACGGTGGGCCGAAGCATTTCGAGCCGCAATGGGTGACTCCGGAACTGCTCGCCGACTTGCGTCTGGCGATGCCGCTCGACCCGAATCATTTGCCTGCCGAGATTGCCTTGATTGAGACGATCGCACAACGGCTACCCGGCGTGCCACAGGTCGTTTGCTTCGACACCGCGTTCCACCGCGACTTGCCGAACGTTGCCAAGTCGTTGCCGATTCCGCGAAAGTACGCCGATGCGGGGGTTCGCCGCTTTGGCTTCCACGGGCTTTCTTACACGTATCTTTTGAGCGAACTCGAACGCCAGGCGGGGCGCGAGATTGCCAACGGCCGCGTGATCTTCGCGCACCTCGGCTCGGGGGCGAGCATGGCGGCGGTGCGTGGCGGAAAGTGCGTCGACACGACGATGGGTTTCACCCCGGCAGGCGGGCTGATGATGGGCACGCGAACCGGCGACATCGACCCCGGCGTGCTCGTCTACCTCGCTCGTACCGATGGATTGAATGCGGACCAAATCGATGACTTGGTCAATCGCAAATCGGGCTTGCTCGGCGTATCGGGAACGAGTGCGGACATGCGCGATCTGCTTGCGAAACAAGCGACGGATCCACACGCCGCAGAGTCGGTCGAACTGTTTTGCTACCAAGCCCGCAAGTGCATCGGCGCGTATGCGGCCGCACTCGGCGGGCTGGATGCGATCGTCTTCTCCGGCGGCGTCGGCGAACGCTCGCCGGAAGTCCGCGAGCGAATTTGTGCTGGCCTCGAATTCCTCGGCGTGAAGCTCGACGCGGTGGCAAATGCTGTCAACGCACCGGTGATTGCAAACTCAAGCGTGACCGTGCGCGTGATCCCGACCGACGAAGAAATCATCATCGCGCGTGCGGTGCTTTATTCTCTGGTAGCCGCGTAGATCACGCGGCTCGCGTGATTGCGTGTCGAAATCCGTGTCGTATCGGGGCTTTGGCCGTCACGCGAGCCGCGTGATTGCGTGTTGAAATCTAGTGTTGATCACGCGGCTCGCGTGATTGCGAAATCCGTGTCGCCCCAGGGCTTCGGCCGTCACGCGAGCCGCGTGATCTACAAACGCGAAAGCACACACCATGACAGCCATCAGCGATGAACTTTTGCAGAAGATAGACGCCTACTGGCGTGCGGCCAACTACCTGTCCGTCGGGCAAATCTACTTGCTCGACAACCCGCTGCTGAAAGTGCCGCTGACGCGCGAACACATCAAGCCGCGATTGCTCGGCCACTGGGGCACGACGCCGGGGTTGAACCTGTTGTACGTTCACCTGAATCGCGTGATTCGGGAACAGAATCTCGAAATGCTTTACATTGCCGGACCGGGACACGGCGGGCCAGGGATCGTTGCGAACGTCTATCTCGAAGGTACTTACAGCGAGGTGTACCCGAACATTACACGCGATGAAACGGGCATGCAGAAGCTGTTCAAACAGTTCAGCTTCCCCGGCGGCATCGGTAGCCATTGCACCCCGGAAACCCCTGGCTCGATCCACGAAGGTGGCGAACTCGGCTACTCATTATCGCACGCCTTCGGAGCCGCTTTCGACAACCCGAATCTCATCGTGGCCTGCGTCGTCGGCGATGGCGAAGCCGAGACCGGCCCGCTGGCGACCGCCTGGCACTCGAACAAGTTCCTAAACCCCGCGCGCGATGGGGCCGTGCTGCCGATCTTGCACCTCAACGGTTTCAAGATCGCCAACCCAACGCTGTTATCGCGCATCCCACACGACGAACTTCGCAAGTTATTCGAAGGCTACGGCTACACGCCGCACTTCGTCGAAGGCGACGATCCCGCAACCGTCCACAAGTTACTCGCCACCACGCTCGATACGGTAATCGCAGAAATCAGGACCATAAAGGATGAAAGTAGAAGGATGAAAGATGAATCGGGAAAAGATTCATCCTTCATCCTTCATCCTTCATCTTTTCCCCGCTGGCCGATGATTATCCTGCGAACGCCGAAGGGCTGGACGTGTCCGCACGAGATCGACGGGAAGACGGTCGTCGGCTCGTGGCGGAGCCATCAGGTGCCGATGTCGGACATGAGTTCCGAGGAACATATTCGCGTTCTCGAAACGTGGATGAAAAGCTACCGCCCCGAGGAACTGTTCGATGCACATGGCGAATTGCTGCCCGAGTTGGCCGCACTCGCGCCGACGGGCACACTCCGAATGGGTGCCAGCCCGCACGCCAACGGCGGGCAGTTGCTACGCGATCTGGTGATGCCGAACTATCGCGATTACGCGGTGGCCGTGCCATCGCCGGGCGCGATTGATGCGGAGTCCACACGCGTTCAAGGCAAGTTTTTACGCGACGTGATGAAACTCAATTCCGATGCGAAAAACTTCCGCGTGTTCAGCCCCGACGAGTTGGCATCGAACCGCTGGCAAGATGTGCTCGACGCGACGGGGCGATGCTTTGTCGGGGAGATCGACGCGAACGATGGCACCCGTGAATCGCGCGATGGCCGCGCGATGGAAGTGCTCTCCGAGCATCAGTGCCAAGGTTGGCTGGAAGGCTATCTTCTGACGGGCCGCCACGGTTTCTTCTCTTGCTACGAAGCGTTTATCCACATCGTCGGCTCGATGTTCAACCAACATGCGAAGTGGCTCAAAATTAGTTGCGAGGTGCCGTGGCGAAAGCGGATCGCGAGCCTGAACTACCTCCTGAGTTCGCACGTGTGGCGGCAAGACCACAACGGTTTCAGCCACCAAGACCCCGGCTTCCTCGACCTCGTACTGAACAAGAAAGCCGAGATCGTGCGGGTGTATCTGCCGCCCGATGCAAACACGCTACTGAGTGTCACCGACCACTGTCTCCGGAGCCGCGGTTACGTCAACGTGGTCGTGGCCGGGAAGCAGTCTGCCCCGCAGTGGCTGGACATGCCCGCAGCGATCGCGCATTGCGAAACGGGCATCGGCGTTTGGAACTGGGCCTCGAACGATGGCGATACCGAACCCGATGTCGTGATCGCGTGCAGTGGCGACGTGCCGACACTCGAAGCGCTGGCGGGAGTCGCTCTACTGCGCGAACATTTGCCCGACCTGAAAGTGCGATTCGTGAACGTCGTCGATCTGATGAAACTGCAATCCGACAGAGAACATTCGCACGGCCTATCGGACTTCGCGTTCGATGCGTTGTTCACGACCGACAAGCCGATTATTTTCGCGTTCCACGGTTACCCCTGGCTCATTCACCGGCTGACTTACCGACGCACGAACCACAATAACTTGCACGTTCGCGGTTACAAGGAGGAAGGTACGACGACGACGCCGTTCGATATGTGTGTACTCAATCAGATCGATCGTTTCAACATCGTGCGCGACGTGATCAAACGAGTACCCGGACTGGCCGCAAAGGCGACGGACACCGCGCAGTTCATGGAAGCGAAGTTGGTCGAACATCGGAAGTACATCACCGAGCACGGCATCGACATGCCCGAAATCCTCAATTGGAAGTGGCCGATTTTGCCCGCAACTTGAGTCGGGTGCCACTCCAATTCTTCGTAGCGGAAGTCGTGAGACTTCTGACGCAGGAGCTTCCCCCGAAGTCTCACGACTTCGACTACAATGCGTAGTTCAGAAGTAACCGTTCACGGGTCTACAAAACTGTAGCGTTCCTTAATGCAGAGCAATAGCATGGCAAGCAGTGTTTCGGACGAAAGAATTCTCCTGATTGGCCTTGACGCTGCCGATGCGGCGACGTTGGGCGAACGGTTGCCG
Organism: Limnoglobus sp.; assembly: GCA_043780595.1. GTDB lineage: Bacteria > Planctomycetota > Planctomycetia > Gemmatales > Gemmataceae > Limnoglobus. The sequence continues at coordinate 9,183 of JAYWCL010000163.1, read as the reverse complement.
TTCGAGTGCGTGGCCCATGAGATGTTGCCGAAGATCGTCGTCGAACGTGGGCAGTTGTTCGTCGAGTCGGCTCGCAATGCGCGTTACCTCAAAGTGTCGCGGGTAGTTTTCCACGGCATCTTTGAACACGACGTTGATTTCCTCGCGGGGTTAGCGCTTTGGGGTGGGCCGTGTTTCCCGAATCCCACCGCGATGATGAACTGCCGACTCCGTCTGCCGTGTCTCGTTCATACACTGAAATACACCCGTTTCGGCGGCGAAACTCGCGGGTTTGCGTCGACGTATGGCGAATATGCTTCCGAAGTCGAGAGTGTCGCGAAATGGGGCAACTGGCACTGCGGCGAGAACAAAGAGCGATTTACTGGCAGTTGGTCCGCAAAAGAAGCCACGCTGTTCGAGCCATTCCTTAGTGGCGAGGCCGTGCGGGTAATCATCGTCGGCGAACCGCGACAAATCCGGCTCGCGGGCAAAGACTGGCTCAAGTCGGTCCACGGTGACGGCGCGTCGTTTATGCCTGCCGATCCAGAGTTGGTCGCAGACACGCAGGCCATCCAGCGCGGTATGGGCCTCGATATTATCGCGAACGACTACATCGTGTCGGCGTCCGGCCCGTATCTGCTCGAAGTCAACCACATACCGAGTGTCAACTGCTTCCCGGAGTTGTGGCAAGAATATATCGATGTCGTGTCGAAGTGGGTCGCATCCTTGCCCAGTCCCACCGCACAAAATACCTCGTCGGATTGATTCTCACGGCGTCCCGATCCGACAGGGTAACTTGGTCGGTTTGGGATGCTCTTGTCGGCGGATACTCGGTCGGATAACGTCGACGCCGATTTCGATGGGGCACATCCATTCGCATCATACATGACTGTAACGGGATCCAATTGACAAGCCCGGCTTGATCGGTGACAATGTGCTTTCAGAAAAGAGTTTAACCGCAAAGGGCGCGGAGTACGCAAAGAAATCTCTCGAACACGACGATGCAGATCGTGTTTCTGATTTCCATTGTTTTCTCCGCGTTCTTTGCGGCCTCTGCGGTTAAAATCTGATTTCGATAACAGCCTCTCCTTAAAGGTTCACTAATGTCTCGACACATTATCGTAGTACTCGCGCTGCTCATCGCGTCGGCACCGGCGTTTGCGCAGAAGGAGTTCGGCTTCGATAACCGCAAAGGTTCCGGGCAGCCGTACCTGAAGCCCGAAGAAACCGTTGCGAAGTTCAAGGTGCCGCCCGAGTTCGAGGTGAAGCTGTTTGCGGGCGAACCGATGATGACGAACCCGATCGCGTTCACGATCGACGAGCGAGGCCGTATCTGGGTCGTCGAGAGTTTCGAGTATCCGAAGCGTACGCCGAAGGGCCAGAAACCGCGCGACCGTATCGTCATTCTCGAAGACACCGACGGCGATGGCGTGGCCGACAAACGCACGGTGTTCGCGGAAGGTAAAGACTTCCCCGAGAGTTTCGACATGGCGAGCGGCATCGAAGTCGGCCACGGCGGGGTCTACCTCGGCGCGCCGCCTTACCTCTGGTACATCGAAAATAAAGACGACAAGCCGGGCAAGTTCGAGATCCTCGCCAAAGGCTTCGGCAGCCAGGATACGCACGAAACGCTGAACACCTTCCAGTGGGGGCCGGACGGCTGGCTCTACGGTTTGCACGGTATTTACACGCAGAGCAATGTGAAAGTCGGCAACGAACCCGAAATCAAGATGAACGCCGCCGTGTGGCGGTTACACCCGAAGTCGAAGAAATTCGAGATCTTCAGCGAAGGCACCAGCAACCCGTGGGGCATGGACTGGCGCAACACCGATGGCCAGTTTATCCTTGCGAGTTGCGTGATCCCGCACCTGTACCACATGGTGCCGGGCGGCATCTACCAGCGACAGGGGGGTGTCAGTAACAACCCGTACGCTTACAGCTTCATCAAGGAAATCAGCGACCACACCTTCCACCGCGAAAGCGGTTGGGCACATGCGGGGCTAATCTCACTCGATGTGCCCCACATGCCGGAACGGTTCCGCAACAGCGTCATCTTCGGCAGCATCCACGGTTGCAGCCTCAAACAGAATATCCTGAAGCCGAACGGCAGCAGTTACATCGCGAGCCGTGGCGACGATTTCCTGACCAGCGGCGACAAAAACGTCCGCCCGATCAACCTCAAATGGGGGCCGCTCGGCGACATCTATCTCATCGACTGGCACGACCAGAACCCGTGCCACCAGACGAAGGCCGACGAGTGGGACTATGAGCGCGGCCGCGTCTACCGCATTCAGTTAAAGGGCACGACGCTGAAGAAAGCGGAGGACTTGGGGAAGAAGACGGTGACAGAATTGTTGGCGGGAATCGTATCCGGGACACCCTATTCTCAGCGTACCGCACTTCGGCTCCTCTCGGAGCTATCCCCAGATCAGGTGAAAGATCCAACACCCGAAGAAATCAAGTATCTGACTGCGTTGGTGAAGAATCCCGATCCGCGGTTGCTGTGGGTAACGGCCGCGACTACGCCTATCGGCGAATCCAACGTTTCGAGTTTTTCAGCCGACAATCCTTGGGTGAGTTCCGCACCGACACATCAATTGATCTGGAGCCTGCGCTACTTGGCCGACTCGGGGCATGCGACTCCGAAACTGATCGCGGAATTTGTCAAGATTGCGACCTCGAATACGAACGCCGTAGTCCGTCGCGAACTCGCGTCTGCCGCGATTCGCCTTGCGGACAAGCACGATGTGACGCCGCTCGTTCATGCTCTCATGGCCCGCAAGGAAGATGCGAACGATCCGCTCATTCCGCACCTCACGTGGATTGCGTACGAAAAGGTCATCTCCAAACGCGCCGCGATTGGCACCGATGCAGACAACAAACCGGTCGCGATGAAGTCGGCGGTGGAAACGGAACTCGCGTGGTTGGCCGAGAGTGCGGCGAACAACCCGTTCATCACCGATCAGATCATCCCCAAGGTGATGCGGCGACTACTGGCGAGCGGGCAGCCGGGCGATTTACTCCTATGCATTCAGTTCCTCGATAGCACGAAGGATGTCGTCGCGAAGCGGCGGGCGCTCGAAGGGATCGTCGTTGCGTTGCAGGGGCAACTGGTGGACGCACCGAAAATCTGGGCGAATACGCAGACGAAGTTACTCACGCTCAAAGACGAGGGTATCAACGAGCAGTTGAATAAATTGGCGGTCACATTCCGCGACCCGCAGGCACATAAACGGGCCACATCAGTTGCCATCAACTCGAAGAAAACGATCGACGAACGCGCGGAGGCGATTCGACAAATCGCGGTCATTCGCAACCCGGAAGCGATCAAGTTCCTGTTTGAATTCCTGAAGATCGGCAAGAGCGAACCGCTGCAAATCGAGTCGATCCGCGCGCTCGGCAGCTTCAACGATCAGGCGATCCCGATTGGCCTCATCAGCCACTGGGGCGAGTTCCCACCGGCACTGCGCAGCGAAATCGTCAACGTGCTTTCGAGCCGCAAGGAATGGGCCGCGTCGCTACTTTCGGCGATGAAGGAAAAAGTCATCGAGCGCACGGCGGTGACGGACAACACGATCTCGCGGATTCAGAGTTTCAAGGATCGCACGCTGAACGCACTCATCGAAGACGCCTGGGGCCGCACGCGAACGACACCCGACGAGTTGAACGCGATCATCGACAAGACGCGGATCGACGTCAACACGGGATCCGGTTCGTACCTGCGCGGGCAGAAGGTATTCGAGAATCAGTGCAACAAATGCCACAAATTCGAGGGCAAAGGCAACGACGTCGGCCCTGCGCTCGATGGCGCGGGCCGCGATATCGAGTATCTGCTCGGGAACATTCTCGACCCGAATCGCGTCATCGGTGCGCCGTATTTCGTGCGGCAAATCAATACGCTCGACGGCCAAGTTCTGCAAGGGTTGCTGGCCGAGGAAGACGAACGCACGATCACGATCAAGGTCGAAAACGGCGTGCTGAAAAAGCTCGTCAAGAAGGACATCGACGGCGAAGTGAAGGTGCTCGAAAAGTCGATGATGCCCGAAGGCCTCGGCTACAGCATGACACCACAAGATTTCCGCGACCTGATCCGCTACGTGATGGCACACCCGTACATCAACGATGTCACCATCGATGGCATCGCGAAGTCGGCCCCGGTCGGCGGGCGGATTCCGCTATTCGGATCGAAGGACGGCAAGCCGGTCACAATCGAGGCGAAGTTCACGGCACAAGAGGCCTTCAAGACGAAGCTACTCATCGGTGCGGGCGATGCCTACGAGGTTTCGCTCGATGGCAAAATCGTAGGAAGTGGTAGCGGTAAGCAAACAATCAATCCGAACCCCGACGGCGAAGAATTCGATGTGAACATTCCCAAGGGCGAACACACGCTGACGATCGTGCTGAAGCACAAAGGTGCCGCACGGTGGATTACCGCACGCTTCCTCGACCCATACCGCAAACTGCGATACGCCGATGGCGGCGAGAAGAAGTCGCAATAGCAGTAGAGATACGGCATCTGAAACGTGGGAAATGCAATCTGCCCGCGAACGGTTACCTATCCCGTTCGCGAACTCTCGAATTGTTACGAACCGAAAAGAAGGCTACTCGTACGCGATAAGACAGAGTAACATGTACCTCTACCCGCCTACCGATGGGCACGCCATCCGCGTCGATACTTTCGCCACACGCCGATTCAGAAGGAAGCCCACATGCTATCCGTACTCGGACAATCTCGCCGCGAGTTTCTCAAGGTCGGCTCTTTAGGCTTAGGCGGTCTGTCGCTACCGGGGCTGTTGCGGGCGGAACAGGCTTCAGGTGTCGGTCGGTCGCACAAAGCGGTGATTATGATCTACATGGTCGGCGCGCCACCGCACCAAGACATGTACGATCTGAAGATGGATGCCCCGACGGAGATTCGCGGCGAGTTCAAGTCGATCAATACGAAAGTGCCCGGCATCCAGATCTGCGAGCACCTGCCGAAAATCGCCTCAATCATGGACAAAGTCATCCCGCTACGCTCGGTTTACGGGTCGCCGAGTGGCGATCACGACTCGTTCATTTGCTACACCGGCCGCACGGTTCAAAAGCAAGCTCCCGGCGGTTGGCCATCGATCGGCGCGACGGTGTCGAAGCTACTCGGTTCGACGAACAAATCGGTGCCGCCGTTCTTCGGCCTCGCGCCCGATTCGGGACATCCTCCGTACGGCTCGCCGGGCCACCCCGGTTTTCTCGGCATCGCAAACGGTGCGTTCCGCCCATCGGGGCCGATTAGCCGTAACATGGTGCTCAATTCCAGCAACGCGGTGAATCTCACCGACCGTGCCGAATTGCTGCGGGGCTTCGACCGCATCCGGCGCGACATCGACGGCAAAGGCACGTTCGACGGCATGGATGCACTCCATCGCCAGTCGCTCGAAATACTCACGTCGAGCAAGATGGTCGAAGCGCTCGATCTGTCGAAAGAGCCGTTGGTCGTCCGCGAACGCTACGGCAAAGGCGACTCCAAAAACTACGGTGACGGCGCACCGCGGAACCTCGAGCATTTCCTGATGGCACGCCGGTTAGTCGAAGCGGGTGCGCGCGTCGTGACGTTGAACTTCGGACGATGGGACTTCCACAGCAGCAATTTCAGCGAGTGCAAGAACACGCACTTCCCGTGGTTCGATCATGGAATGCACGCACTGATCTCGGACTTGCACGACCGCGGACTCGATAAAGATGTCGCAGTCGTCGCGTGGGGCGAGTTCGGACGTACACCGCAAATCAACAAAGACGGCGGCCGCGATCACTGGCCACAAGTCGGCGGCGGGCTGATCGCGGGTGGCGGCTTCCGGACCGGTCAAGTCATCGGTGCGACGGATCGCAACGGCGGCACCATCACGAAACGCCCCGTTCACTTCGGCGAAGTTCACGCCTCGCTCTACCACCACTTCGGTATCGACCCGCACGCGGTGACGCTCCCCGATCTCTCGGGTCGGCCAAACTTCCTGGTGGACGATTGGAAGGCCATGCCCGAACTGATTTGACGTGCGAACGATGTTGGCAACAGTTGCGGCGTGCTGCCGAGCGTCGCAGACGACACCGACGTTTAGAACGATGTCACGCCGCTTTCTTGCGTCGTGCGCCGATGTCGAATAACCCGAAGATTTCATCTTCGGACAGGCCGATCGACGCGGGCTTGTCGGCTTGCGAGAGCAGATCGTTGAAGACCTTCCGCTTCGCCTCCAGGATGTCGCCGATCCGCTGTTCGATCGTGTTCTCGGTGAGAAATCGCGTCACGGTGACGGGGTGACGCTGACCGATGCGGTGCGCGCGATTGATCGCCTGATCTTCGACGGCGGGGTTCCACCAGCGGTCGAACAGGAACACGTAGTTCGAGAACTGCAAGTTCAGCCCGACGCTACCGGTGCCGTAGGTCATCAGCAACACGTGGGCATCGGGGTCGGCCTGGAAGCGGTCGAGGATCGGCGTGCGTTCGTTCTGCGGAATGCGGCCATGATACTGGAGCGGCCCGTACGCTTTCAGCGACTCCGCAATCACCTTCAGTGGCTCCACCCACTGCGAGAAGATAATCGCTTTCCGCCCGTTCGCCGCCACTTCCTCCATGTCGTGCATCAACTGTTCCAGCTTCGCACTTTCGCCGGTGAGCGGGTCGAAGTTGCAAATCTGCTTCAGGCGCATCACCAACTGGAACACGTGCTGCACGCTGATCGTGTCGCCGAGTTCGTTGAGGTGAATGATGCCGTCGTTTTCGGCCCGGTCGTAAGCGATTCGCTGCGCCGTCGTGAGATCGACCTCGACGTCTTTCACCATCTTCGGCGGCATGTCCGATTGCACGTCATCCTTGGTACGGCGCAAGATGCAATCGCTCGTGAGCGAGGCAATCTGCCGCGGCGGGCAGTCTTGCGGGACGCGGCCCGGATCGACGAACGAGAAGATATTCACGAGGTCGTCGGCATGGTTTTCAATCGGCGTGCCGGTCATCGCCCAGCTTCGCGTTCGCCGGATGCTCGTGACGGTGTTCGCCGTCTTCGACCCGCGATTCTTGATCCGCTGCGCTTCGTCGAGAATGACCAGATCGAACGCGATTCGCTTGTCCGCAAGGATCTCCGCATCGCGGGAGAGCGTTTCGTAGTTGATTAACTTCAGCGGGCAGTTCGACACCAGCCAGACGCGCCGACGGTCGTCGGCATCGCCATCGAAGACCTCGAACGGCAAGTCGGGTGCCCACAGTTTCAGTTCCCTCGCCCAGTTATGCACGAGCGGTTTCGGCATCACGATCAGCGCCTTCGTAACCACCCCTTGATGGTACAACAACCGCAGCGCGAGGATCGCCTGTGCGGTTTTGCCGAGGCCCATCTCGTCGGCTAACAGCGCCGCATGTCGCGGCATCAGGAAGGCGATCCCTTCGAGCTGGTACGGAAATGGTTCGAACGGCACTTCGAGTTGCCGACCGTTAAAAAGACCATCGAGCGGCGGCTGTAACAAGTACAGCAAGCGATCTTTGATCAGCACGTGGTCGGCGGTCGGGCCGGTGCGGATGCGCGGCTTCAACCCGTCGGGCATCGGTTGGCCATCGGGCAACGTCGGCAGATCGACGACACGACGGCCGATCGGACGCACGTAGTCCGAGTTCGTGTTAGCAGCACGTGGGGTGTATTCGATCGGCGGCGACGGGAACTTCCAGCCTTCGGTCGTGACGGTCAGGTCGAGTTTGCCGATGGTTTTGACGAACGGCGACTGCGCGAGGAGCCGCGTTTCCCGCACATTCGCGGTCAGCGGCTCGTCGAATTGCGGCGGCAAAATGTAATTGGGCGTGAGGTCCAGATCGATCGTAATCGTCGTGAACTCGGCCAACTGCGGGGGCAGCCAGCCGAAGTTCAGCGGCAAACCGGGTGTAGGTACCTCATCAGGCGGCACGGTTGGCAACCCCCAGTTTGCGGGCCTCGGCCACCGCTTCGCGAATCCGCGCGAACGGTTCGGTCAGATCGACCGAGGGATCGATCTGGTTGAGGAGATCTTCGATTGTCGCACGATCGTGGGCAAATGAAGCGGAAAACAGCAACGGCGACGACGACCGCGCATGCGTGATCGTCAGTGCATCGCCCGGCGTGTCACCCGGCAACGCGATGACCGGGACATCCATTCGCGACCGCAGCGGCAACATCGACGGATGATCCGCAATAATCAGCGATGGCTGCGCCGTGGCCTTGTCGATGAGCGTTTTGCCGATGAGGTCCGCGAAGATGTACTCGTTGAGCGTGGCACCGTAAAGGATCTGCTGCACGCGGTTCGGTTGGACCGCAGTCGTCATGCGAAATTCGAGCGGTCGCCCCCAGGCGTTCGTGACCAGGTAGCCGCCAAAATAACCGCCGGGGTCTTGGACGACGGAGAGAAAGCCAAGTACGAACGCATTGGGAGCAATCGGGCGGTCACTCACGGTTGTCGAACCCCTGGTGCAATCGTGGTGCAAACCGAACGCGGAGGAGTCGCACCCAGTCATTCCCTCCATTGGAAAGATAAGGTTCCGGGTATCAGTGCAGAAGGGGGTTCGTAGTACGGGCGCGAAACCCGACCGAGTATCCGCCGACAAGAGCGTCCCAAACCGACCAAGTTACCCTGTCGGATCGGGACGCCGTGAGAATCAATCCGACGAGGTATTTTGTGCGGTGGGCATCGGCGTGGCCGATTCAACTCGGCAGAAACAGCGACTCCATCGACGCCGCACTCGGGATGCGAACGACGAGTGCCAGCAGGTCGTTGTAACCGAGTGTGCCAATCCGCTCGAGAAAGGGCTTTGGCACCGAGCGATACTTGCTTTCCAGCAAGGCGATTGCGGCATTCCGCATCGCGTTTTCCTTGCCTTCTTCGCGGCCTCGTTCGATGCCTCGTTCGATGCCTCGTTCGATGCCTCGTTCGATGCCGTGGTCGTAGGGTGTTTTGTTCATCGCGTGAATCCTCGAATAGGGTTCGGCCTTGGTGATTTCTTGGTATCGCTCTCGGCTCGCTTCGTCGAGCGTCAGGTAGGCTTGCAGGCAATCGCTCAACAAAAATCGCTGGTGGTCGTTCACCGGCGCATCGACGAGGCGAAGTAATGCGTCTGCGGCCTAGTGCGTCGTCAAGTCTTGGTTTTGGGGTAAAGTCGCTTTAACTTTATGCGTGCGTCTGCGAGTTTGAATTGCCAGTCGACGCCGCGTTGCTTGG
>JAYWCL010000162.1:0-4023 GCA_043780595.1 Limnoglobus sp. | reverse complement strand
GCGATATACTGCTTGATCAACGCATTGCGCGGCTCGGTAAGAATCCGCTGGAAATCGTGCTGGGTCAGACTTTCGAGCTCTACGCGGATGGGCAGACGGCCCTGAAGCTCGGGGATGAGATCCGACGGTTTTGACAGGTGAAAGGCCCCCGCCGCGATAAACAGCACGAAATCGGTCTTGACCGGGCCATGTTTGGTCTGCACCGTGCTGCCTTCGATGATCGGCAGAATGTCGCGCTGAACACCTTCGCGTGAGACATCTGGACCGCTTCCGCCGCCCGCTCCGCGTCCGGCAATCTTGTCCATTTCGTCGACGAAGATAATCCCGCTCTGCTCCGCCCGGGAGATCGCCTCGCGGGTGAGCTGATCCTGGTCGATCAGAGCCCGTGCCTCTTCGGCGGTGTAGTACTCTCGCGCCTCGCGGATAGTCATGGAACGCTTTTTACGCTTCTTCGGCATCATCGAGCCGAAGAGGCCCTGCATGTCCATACCCATGCCCATCTCGTCCATGCCGCCCTGTGGGGAGAGCACCTGCATGAATGGGCCGCCACCGCCGCCGCTTTCCTCGATCTCAATCTCGAGAATATCGTCGTCTTTAACACCCGACGCGATCTGCTGGCGCAGACGGTCACGAACGCGACCTTCCTGCTCTTTGCGCCGCTGTTCATACTCTGAGGTCTCTTTTTCGGGTTCTTCAACCGATTCCTCAGTCTGTGCGGCGTGCCCGCCGGGAGATAAAAACTGCGCGAGGGCTTCCAGTGGGTTCTCCGAGCCGCCGGGCTGCTTGGCACTGCGAACACGTGCTGCTTTCTGCTCGCGGCGCGGCTGGATTTGGTCTACCACGCGATCAATCGCCTTCTCTTCCGCTTTGCCGCGGACCTCGTCCATTTTCTCTTTTTCAACGATTCGCATCGAGGCTTGAACCAGGTCGCGCACCATCGAATCGACGTCGCGCCCGACATACCCGACTTCGGTGAACTTGGTCGCTTCGACTTTGACGAACGGCGCACTCATGAGCTGCGCGAGTCGGCGTGCGATCTCGGTCTTGCCGACGCCGGTCGGCCCGATCAGGATGATGTTCTTCGGCGTGATGTCCTTGCGGAGTTCTTCGGGAAGTTGCTGTCGCCGCCAACGGTTACGAATGGCCACGGCCACGGCTTTCTTGGCCGCCGTCTGCCCGACGATATGCTTGTCGAGTTCCGCAACAATCTGTTTGGGTGTCAGCGATTCCAAGGTAACCTCTTCGGGAAAAACGCGGTCTCCCTCGCTTGCGCGTCGGGCTAACAGGATCTGTTTGTTCGAACGCCAATCAACTGACTTCGACGACTTCGATGTTCCGGTTCGTGTAGATGCAGATATCCCCGGCGATCTCGAGGGAACGGCGTACGACGTCGGCGGGGGAGAGCGTCGTGTGTGCCAGCAGTGCCCGTGCGGCGGCGAGAGCGTACGGCCCGCCCGAGCCGATCGCGAGCACGCTATCGGTCGGGGAGATTACGTCGCCAGTGCCGCTGATTAACAGCATGTGTTCGCGGTCCATGACGATCATCATCGCTTCGAGCCGTCGGAGAATGCGGTCCGTTCGCCACTCTTTGGCCAGTTCGGCGGCCGCACGCGGAACCGAACCCTGGTGGTCCCGTAACTTCGCTTCGAATCGTTCGAGCAACGAGAACGCATCGGCGGCGGCACCGGCGAAACCGGCGATGACTTTGCCGTCGTAGAGTTTGCGAATCTTCTTCGCGTCGGACTTCATGACGATATTGCCGAGCGTCACCTGACCGTCGCCACCGATGGCCGATCCGGCGGAAGTCTTGATGGCGCAGATGGTTGTCGCACGAATCTTCGGCACAAATCGGTCCTCGTAAGCGGCGGGATCGCGTCAAGGTATACTATGCTGGAACAGAAGAGGAGCATCGAATTCGTCCAAAAACGGGAAACCGAATCGGTTTCTCGCGCATCTCGCTCGCTTTTGCCCATAAAATGTCCGATGATGGCAGACGAATGAACGATACAGTAACATTCCCAACCAAATCCCACACGGGTAAGGAGAGAACCTTGAACCGATTGTTCCGAAACCTGGCGATGTTCGCCGCAGTGATCGCGGGCGGCTTCATCGCCACGCCCGTCCAGGCCTCGAAGCCAGCCGCTGGCGTCATGATCGTCGACGATGCGGCGGGGCTGTTTAGCAAAGATGCCGTCGTGAAAGCGAAAGACACCTTCCACGACACGACCTTCCAGTCTCCGACGCACTACGCCGTCGTGACCGCGAGCCGAGTGCCGGAGTCGAAGAAGGCGGAACTCGAAGCGATCGTCAAAGCCAAAGATGCCAACGGCCGCAACCGCCTGTTCGGCGAGTGGGCGCGCGACTTGGCCCGTAGCAAAGACTCCAAGGGCGACGTTTTCACGCTGATTTACAAAGATGCAACGTCGGGAATGATCCAAGCTGTCACCGTTTCCGATAAAGAGTCCGATGTGTTCCGCCACTTCAACGACACGAAAGCGGGCGAAGTATCGAAGTTCTACCTCGATGCCTTGCGGAAGGTCAAAGAGGGAAAGCTCGACGGCGATGAAGCGAAGAAAGAGTTGGATACCGCGCTGACGTCCGCGACCCAGATCGTCATCGACGATCTGAAAGACACGTCGGCCCCCGAAAAGAAAACGGGCCGTACTAACAACAGTGTTGCAAAAGCCGCTGGAGGAATGAGCATCATGAGTTACGTGTGCATCGGTATCGTCGCGCTTCTCGGCATCTGGCTCGTCGTTGGCCTGATCCGTGCCTTCACCGGTGGCGGTGGTGGTGGCGGGAATGGCGGGGGCGGCTACGGTGGTGGTGGCGGCGGTGGCGGCGGGTTTATGTCCGGCCTGATGGGCGGGATGCTCGGCGGCATGGCTGGGGCCTACTTGTACAACAACATGTTCGGCGGCGGTATGCACAACGATGCGATGGCCGGCGACTCGTACAACAACGGCAATAACGATAGCGGTAACACCGATACCGGCGACGGCGACTACTCGAGCGGGGCCGAAGGTGGCGACGGCGACTTCGGCGACGCCGGCGGTGGCGATACCGGCGGCGGTGGCGACTGGGGTGGTGGCGATACCGGAGGCGGCGGCGACTTCGGTGGCGGTGGTGGTGACTGGTAACCCCAAGCAACAACACAACGTCACGCCTGCGGATGCATTCCGCAGGCGTTTTTGTTTGGGTACCCGAGCCTGTTTACGGATAGTATGCGAGTGTCTTCCCGACATGTTAGGAGTGTGCCGATGTCATCGTTAATGAGTTCGCTCGGCCTCGAACGGCTGAGTACGGCAGAACGAGTTCAACTCGTATCGGAGATATTGGACAGCTTGCCCGATCAGCCACCCGATCCTCTCACCGACGACGAGGATCGCGAGATCACCCGCAGACTGGCTTCGATGGATGCGAACCCTAGCGAGATGCGTCCCTGGTCGGAGGTCGAAGCGCGCGTTCTCCGGAGTTTGGAGCAATGAACTTGCCAGTCGAACTCTCTCCCGAGGCCGAGGATGATGTCGCTAATGCAGTTGTTTGGCACGAAACGAAATCATCCGGACTCGGTACGTCTCTGCTGAGAGAGATTAGGTGTGCATTGGAACGACTGAGCGATTACCCCGAGAGTTTTCCCGAAATGCGTGCGGGTGTGCGTCGCTCTCCAGTTCGACGATTTCCTTACGGTGTTTTTTATCGTGTTCGCAATAGCACCGTTGAGGTAATCGGTATCTTCCACAACCATCGTTCACCGAAGATTTGGCAAAAACGAACTCGCCATTAACTCATCGCCTGCGGATGCATTCCGCAGGCGTTTTTCATTTACCACATGACACTCAAGCGATACAGCGCGGTGCCTCTTCGTGTTGCAATTGTCTCGAAGTGGATGTTGCGCAGTTTCAGTTCCGCGATCTGCCAACTCGATGGCACCCCAAAATAGTAGGTTTCCTGCCCGTCTTTCGACATTTTCTCGATCTCGTCGAGCGACACCACTGGCACCGGCGCGATGCGCATCAGCGA
>JAYWCL010000161.1:0-56577 GCA_043780595.1 Limnoglobus sp. | reverse complement strand
ATGGCCATGCGAAGGACTCCAGGGGTGTCAAGGCTCATTCTATCCCGCAAATGCCGCTGAGGAGTCCAACGTGCGGATCATACGAACCGAGGTAATAGTGGAGTGGATGTGATTCGAAACGTTTCAAGTGTTTCCGAGAGATTCTCCAGATAATCGCGAAGATAAACTTCAATATTCGGCTTATTTTTCTCTACGGCATTGCTCAACCGCTGAAACTTTCCAGCCGTTATCAGAACCGCTGCGTCAGTGTTAAAAATATGAGCAGGTATCTTCCCAAGCGGTGGCTTTTTTAACTCTGGGGCACTGTGAATATTTCGCATCAAGCGATCATAAGCATCCTCAAAGTCTTCATCATTAGTGAAGTCAAAATAGACCCTAGTGGCCATAAATGCGGGTAGACAAGGATTTCCCTCATCATCTCGCTCTCGAACAACTGTCAAGAACTTTTCCTGAGACACTTCATTGTACACTTTATGAGAAATCAACTGTGCTTCGGTCCCGACACCGCCTTTGCGTTCGTCTGCCTTCTTTGCGTAGGCACGATCGCAAACTACCAAAACCTTACATACCGATTTATCAATAACAGTCTGTTCCATGAAAACGTATTTGTCTTGTCCTTGCTTCAAATCCCAGACGTCGAGAATGACTGCGATACCATCGCTCATCAAGCGTTCCGCTAGATCCAAAACCCATTTTTTATGCTCTTCTGACGACCAACTATATGAAATAAATACTTTCGGCGGAGCAATTGGAATTGGATCACTCATATTTATCTCACTTGAATTGAAGAGACACAATACAAATCTTGTGTCTGTTGACTTCCGGTAAAGCGAAGGCTATACTTTCATTGTCGAAGCATACAAATGGGGAGTAGGGGAAAGCACACTATTAGGGGTAACCCGGACGTGTCGTACCCTCTCCCCTTCTTCGTTTCCTCGCCGCTTACGCCCCGTAGTCGATTTCGTTGGGGTCTTCGACGCGGTGCTTCAGGATGAACTCGCGGCGGCCTTCGACTTCTTCGCCCATTAGCGTCCGGAACATCTTCTCGGCGGCGATGGCGTCGGTCATGGTTACTCGCAAGAGCGTGCGGTGTTCGGGGTCGAGCGTCGTCTTCCAGAGTTCGTCGGGGTCCATTTCGCCTAGCCCTTTGAACCGCGTGATCGTCATGCCCTTTTCGCCGTTGCGACGGACTTCGCTCGCCAGCATTCGCAGGTGAAGCAGGTCGCGTTCGGATTCGCCGGACCTTAGCGTGAAGCGGATCGGCGGTTCGCGACCAGCGATTCGTGGGAGCGGAATTAGGTCCGATGGCTGGAAGCCGGCGTCGATGAGTTTGGCCATCGCGCGGTTTAACCCGCGGACTTCGTGCCATTCGTCGGTCGTGAAGCGATCGACTTCCTCGGCAGGCGTCACCGGCTTCGCGTTCGCATCGGTGGTCAACGTCGCGGGGGCAGCCACAGCGAGGACCGCATCGCTGATCGCGATCTCGCGACCGAGGCGCGTCGATTCGCTCGAGCGGAACACTTCGACTTCGTCTTGCGAATAGAACAGGTGATCTTTCACGCCGAAACGCACGTGGAACATCGGGCAGCCTCCTTTGGCGATGTCGTAGCGTTTCAGGAACGATTCGAGCGTGTGGCCGCGGCGTTCGAGCGTGTGGGACGCAGTGTCGATTTCTTCGATCACGGGGAACAGCTTCTTCAATTCGTCGGCAACCAGCGTCCGTGAAGTGGCGTCTTTCGAGACGACGAGCGTGGTGTCCTTGAGGCCGCGGCTCATCAGCTCGATGCCCATTTCTGCGCGGGTTTGCACGAAGCGGACTTCGCGCTTCTGCGTCACTTTGAACAGCGGCGGCCGCGCGACGTAGAGGTTGCCGTTCTCGATGAGTTTGCGCATCTGACGGAAGAAGAACGTCAGCAGCAGCGTGCGGATGTGCTGGCCGTCGACGTCGGCATCGGTGAGGATGACGATCTTACCGTAACGCACTTTCGCGATGTCGGTATCGTTGCCGATGTCGATGCCGATCGCGGAAATGAGGTTGGTAATTTCTTCGTTTTTCAGCAGTTTTTCGAGCTTGGCGCGTTCGACGTTGAGCACTTTCCCGCGAAGGGGCAGCACGGCCTGATACATCCGGTCGCGTCCGCTTTCGGCAGAACCGCCTGCCGAATCGCCTTCGACGAGGAACAGTTCGCTCTTGTCGCGTTCGCGGGTCGTGCAGTCCATCAGTTTGCCGGGCAGCCCGCCACCGTTGAGGATCCCACTCCGGATCTTGATGTTTTCGCGGGCCTTCTTCGCGGCGATTCGCGCCTCCGCCGAGAGGATCACGCGCTTGCAGATCAGCGTGCCTTCCTTGGGGTTCTTCTCAAGGTAATCCGTCAGGAATTCGTACACGACGCTCGAAACGATGCCATCGACTTCGGGGTTGTTGAGGCGGACTTTGATCTGCGATTCGAAGATCGGGTCGGGGTGCGCGATGCTGATGACGGCGGTGAGACCTTCACGGAAATCGTCGCCGCGCAGGTCGATGCCATCCTTGAAGATGTTGTTGTCTTTGCCGTACTTGGTGACGGCGCGCGTCAGGCCGCTGCGGAACCCCGTCAGGTGCGTGCCGCCATCGCGATTGTAGGCGTTGTTCGCGAAGCACTCTTCGATCTGACTTTCGCTGATCGTGTACTGCAGCGAGACTTCGACCAATACGCCGTCGACGTCTTTGCGGGCGTAGATCGGCGGATTGTGAACGACCTTTTCATCGCGGTTCAGGTAGGCGACGTAATCGGCGATGCCCGCTTCGGTGTAAAAGACATCCGAGCGACCTTCGCGTTCGTCGACGATGCTGATGTTCAGGCCGCGGTTCAGATACGCAATCTGGCGGAAGCGGTCCGCGAGCATGTCGTACACGAAGGTGAGGTCGCCGAAGATTTCCTTGTCCGGCATGAAGCGAATCGTCGTGCCGGTCACGCCGACGGGGGATGGCCCGATGTCCTTGATCTTCGTCTTGGCGTAACCGCGTTCGAAGGTCATCTGATAGACGCGGCCATCGCGTCGCACTTCGGCTTCGCACCATTCGGAGAGCGCGTTCATCGCCTTCGCACCCATGCCGTGCAACCCGGCCGAAACGCGATACGCGGCGTTGTCGAACTTGCCGCTGGACCCCGCAACTGTGAGGACTTCCTCGAGCGTCGAGCGACCCGTTTCAGCCTTGATGCCAACGGGAATACCACGACCATCGTCGGCCACCGTACACGAGCCATCGACGTGCAAGACGATTTTAATCTGCTTGCAATATCCGACGAGCGCCTCGTCGACCGAGTTATACACGACTTCATACACGATGTGGTGCAGACCGGAACTGCTCGTGTTGCCAACATACATGCCCGGATTCTGGCGAATGTGCGCCGCATCCTTCAACGTCTTCACGTTGGCATCGGTGTAGCTCGTATCGACGACGACTTTCGTTTCCGTGCTCATGCGAGATACTCTTCGGTAGGTTTACCCAGGGGTACGACGAAACGTCTAACCCTGGGCTATAGGATGCAACCCCGTTGGGGTAAAAACAACGACTCTCATCACTCACCACTCACCACTCATCACTCATCACTCACCACTACGCACTCACCACGTTCCGGCGCGGAACTTCATGTCGGTGAGTTTGGTGCCGGGTAACTTTTTCCGCATCGCGTCCATGAGGCGTCGTTTGTGGAACTGCGTCAGTTCTTGCAGCAATACGCCGTTGCGGACGTCGATTTCGAGAACACCTCGCCGCATGGCGAGGACGCGCGTGTTTTTGATGAGGTCGATGCCCGCAACCTCGGCCCAGGCGAATTCGAGTTGCTGGCGTTCGGACTTCCGGCCCCAGCCGCGCGCGGTAAACATCCGGCCGAGAATATCGGCCAGGCTCTCCGGCGCAGTTTCGACTCGCTTCGGGTCGGCCATAAAAACCCGTTTCAAACGAAGAAACAAAGAACCCGGTTCGACCCTGAAGGGGTCGCTCCTTCAGCCCTATGGTGGAACCATGGGGTACGAACCCACGACGCCCGCAATCGATATTGGGTGCGGCCCACTCCCATGGTTCCACCATGGGCTACATGAGCGATCCTTTCAGGACCGAAGAACCCGATTCGACGAACGACTCAGTTTGCCAGTGGCATCACGAGGTACAGGTAATCGCCGACGCGGAATACGGCGGGGCGCTGGCCGTCGGTCATTTCGAGTTTCAAAAACGGCTCGCCTTCGACGGCGCGGAGCATTTCGATCAGGTATTGCGGGTCGAACGCGATCTCGACGTTCGCGCCCTTAAAGTCCGGCAGTTCCATCGTCACTTCGCTCGAACCGGTCTCCGCACCCTGGGCTTTCAGCGTGACTTTGCCCGGCTCGAACTTGAAATCGACGCGCTTCGTTTCCTCGTCGATCATGATCGCGGCTTGGCGAACCCGCGAGAGGAACTCGGCGGTCGGCAACTGCACGCTGACGGGCGGTTTCTTCGGGATGATGTCGCGGTACGGCGGGAACTTGCCCTGCACCAGCACGGTGTGAATGAGTGCGCGTTCCGTCTGGAACATCGCCTCGTTCGCGTTGAGCGCGATGCGTATGATCTCGCCGTCGTCGTGCAGGCTGCGTTCGAGCAACTGGATCGCCTTCTGCGGCACCAAGTACGATTGGCCCTTGGCGTCTTTCACTTCGCCGTGGCTGGTGGCAGGCCCTTCGATGAGCGCGAGGCGTTTCGTATCGGTGGCAATCAGCCGTGCCTTCTTCTCCTCGGCTTCCCACAGAATGCCCGTTACGGCCCAGCGTGCGGTGCCTTCCTTGCGGTCGGCGGCGAATGCGGTGCGTTTAATCATCGTGCGGAGAACGCCCGCTGCGATCTCGTGGTAGTTCGTCACGCCTGCGAACGCGGGGATGTCCGGGAACTGGTCCGGCTCGCCGCTCGGCATCTGGAAGCGACCGCTCGACGTGCGGATCAGCGTGCCTTCGCTGTCGCTGTTGATCGTGATGTCGGGGTCGTTCGATTCGCGAAGAATCGAAATGAGTTTGACCGGCGAGAGGATCGCCTCACCGGCTTCCTTGACCTGCACGCCGCGCAGTTCGTAGCGCACGCCGACTTCGAGATCGGTGGCCATCAGCGTGAGCGATTCCGCATCGGCCACGGCCTTGATGTTCGACAAGATCGGTTTCGTCGTTCGGGCCGCAACCGCCACTCCTACGAGCTGACAGGCGGCAAGCAGCGTTTCCCGCTGGCATTGGATCTTCATTCGGTGTCCTCAGAGTTCAAGGGGGGGTAAACTCCACTCCTTCGGTGTCTGTCTTCTTTCTGATTTCCTTAGTTAATTAAATCTCGTAGCCGTAGTAATATGCCGCGCTTTTCTGGCGCGCACACGACGGTCGGCGACGTTACCTGCGTTTGAACATCGGGTTGCATCGCGTCGTTCGCTGTGGATAACCCGTTGCGCACCTGATGATCGTTTGGCGCGCCGTGTTGATGGAAACGACTGGCCATGGCAGACTCATCGCGAACGCACTCGCTGTCATCGGTGCGCAACAATCGCGCGCCATTCGCGCAACGGGTTTTCCACAGTGTGCGCGTCATTCGAGTTCCGCCCGTAAATGCTTCATCGTCCGCTTCAATTTCGCATCGTCTTTCATCGACGCTTCGAGTTTCTGGATCGCGTTCATCACGGTCGTATGATCGCGTCCGCCGAACTGTTTGCCGATCGCGGTTAGCGGAAGTTTCACAATCGTACGGACGAGGTACATTGCCGCTTGTCGGGGCAACAAGATCGTGCGGAGCCGCGATTTGCCGACGAGTTCTTTGGGCTTGATGCCGAACGCGGCAGCGACTTTGCCGATGATGCGGGCGACGGTGGCGGGGATGCGGTTGGCTTCATCGGGTGCGAGGATCGCCGCAACCGCATCGCGGTCGAGCCGTTTCCGCGACTTGCCCACCTGCGTTTTCAGCGACTCGAGCAAGCCGATTGCGGGGCGAATTCCACCGCCGAGCGAACGATCCGCAATCCAGTTGATCGCATCGGGCAACAAATACACTTTGCGCCGCTCTGCGAGGAACGCCACGAGTTCGCGGCGCGACTTCGGCGACAGCGATTCGACCTGCACGACCAACCCACCCGCGAGGCGGTTCGTCAGTCGGCGCGGCAAGAACGTCAGCCCGGCTGGCCCCGCGTTCGCCGTCAGGACCGTGGGTAAATAGCGGGTGGCGCGATGGTCGAGAAGGCGGCAAAGCAGCAGGGCCGATGGTTTCGGCAGGTGTTGTAGATCTTCGATGATGAGCAGATCGCAGGCGAGGAAGTCGTCGATGAGCGGGATCGGCTCGTCGGCATCGCGGTCGAGGTCGTTCGCGGGGATCGCCTGCACCGTGCGAACCGTCGGCAGGTCGATCACGAGCCGCAACAGCGCGTTCGCCAAGTGCGACTTCCCCGTACCCGGCGAGCCATGCAGCATCAGCGGGGCGAACGGCGTGCGAATCCGGCCCGGTTTCGCCAGCGTGCGTGCAATGCGTTCGAGCGCGCGAATCGCAGACTTATTTTCTGGCAGGACGACGACTTCGGTTCCAACGATAGAGACGGGCAAACGCTTCTCATCGAGCTGCGACCGCGAATCGGTGAAAGGGGTTCCGGTCGCCGTTTTCATTGTGAAATTTTAGCGAAAACGGCATCGATCTGCAAGGTGTTCGGGACGCCATCACTCGCCGAAACGCAGACGGGTTCGAGACGATCTCGAACCCGTTTTCGTTGACGCTCACATCTGCAACTACGCCGCTCGCGCTCGCATCGG
This sequence comes from Limnoglobus sp., assembly GCA_043780595.1. Lineage (GTDB taxonomy): Bacteria > Planctomycetota > Planctomycetia > Gemmatales > Gemmataceae > Limnoglobus. The sequence continues at coordinate 49,794 of JAYWCL010000161.1, read as the reverse complement.
CACGGCACGCGATGGCGTGTGCAGGATGATTTCCATGCCGTTGACGATGCGGTCGCCGCCGCGGCCATCGACTAAGTTCCGCGCACATCGCGACATCGTGAGGCGTTCCATCGGGTCGTCGAGGAGGATGCTCACCGCTTCTTCGAGTTGCTTCGCGTCGACCTTATCCGCTTCGCCGAGGTAGGTGGCCATGCCTTCGTCGTCCATGCGTTTCGCGTTGGCCACGTGGCGGGCGTGGCTCGGCAGCAGCAGTTGCGGGATGCCGACGCACGACATTTCAAACGACCACGTGTCGCCGGTCGTCAGCGCGAAGTGACCGCGAACGAGCCGCGTCATGATCTCTTTCGCTTCCGTCACGATCTCCACACGGCTGCTGTTTTCCTCCGCGAACTCTTTGAGTTCGTCGAAGTCCGGGTGGTGGGACCGGGTGATGATGCTCAGTTTCTCGACGCGATCGATCTCGAGGAGTTCCTGCGAACGTTGCAGCGTTTGGTTCGTGTTGTCGTCGTCTCCGAAGGCGACGAGTGCACGAAAGGCACCGGGTTGCTCGGTGGCGCGGATCGTTCGCTGACGGCGAAACAACCCTCGCACTAAAGCATATTTCCGACCCGCGAGAAGCTGACACCCCATCGACACGCGATAGGCTTTCCTCGGCACCGACAGCGTCGGGTTAATCACGAGGTCCGCTGGGATCACGTCGCCGGCTTTGGTGTCGAAGGCGATGACCATCGTGCCGGTCGCTCGCAGTTCCTCGAAGTAATCGGGCGTTGCGGTATCGCCGCACACCACCACGGCGGCGGCATTCAGGCGGCGGACTTCCTTGATCGTGGCGGTGAGGTCTTTGTCGCTACCGAGCGGGGCTTCCGCCGGTGCCCAATCGTTGTTACCCCGGCTGATACTGTGCGCCAACGAGAGTGGATCGAGGTAACTGAAAAAGTGCGTCCCCCGCTTGCGGCGCTGAAGTGCCGCAGCAAACGACAGACACTGGTACAGCGGTTCGTAGCCACCTTCGCGCGTTCCATCGCAGCGAAAGAGAATCGGTTTGCGTTTGGCTTCCATGCGAGCTTCCTTGCACACAACGAACGTGAGTAGGCGAGCCGACACGCACGACCGTCGCGGCGCAAAAGCACGCGAACGGAGGGCGCGAATGACTCGACAGTTCCAGCCGGATTAGTGCGAAGGGACCGCAGGACGGGTGAGTCCATGCGCGGCCTTCAAGATCGACTCGAGCGAGTCCATCCGTTCGACACCTCTTTTCCGGGGGGCCATTTCGATAGCCCCTCCCATGCTTGCGGGTTCCGGTCCGCGGACATGGGGTTCGAGCGACGGTTCCGGCGTCGTCCGAACGGGCGGATGGTAACGCGAAAAAATGCTGCGCGACAAGGCCAACCCTGGGATCGAACAATTCCTTCACCGATCGTGCGTGTTGCCCCTTCCCATGGTTCCACCATGGGCTACGCGAGCGGTCCCTTCAGGACCGACGAACCATGACCGACCCTGAAAGGGTCGCTCTTCCAGCCCATGGTGGAACCATGGGGTCGTTCCGCGAGCGTTCCATGTGGAACCTTAACGGTTCGGCAAGCTGTGCGGCGTGCGAGGGTTTTATCCTTCGAGCAAGATCGCGAGGCCGCGCTTCACGCTCGGGAACGCGAGTTCTTCGGGGTCGACATCGCGGAGTTTCAACCAGACGAACGCGGTTGCGCCATCGAGTGCGGCGGCGGTTTCGGGCTGCAAGGCGCGGCCGCAAAACATCAGATCGCAGACGGGGTACGTCACATTTTTGTAGAAGTACATGTTCGTCATCGAGCAGACGTAGCGCACGTCGGCGATCGCCAAACCGACCTCTTCGCGGACTTCCCGTGCGAGTGCTTCCTCGGCCGTTTCGCCGATGTCGACGAAGCCTCCGGGCACGGTGAGCTTGCCGATGCCGGGGTCTTTGGCGCGACGGATGAAGATCGCGCGACCTTCGTCGTCGAAGAGAAACGCAGCGGCAGCCAACGTCGGGTTGAAGTAAAAATGCAAGCCACACGCCTCGCAGCGCAACGGGTTCGCACCGAGGTTCGAAGCCGAACGGGCCGATCCGCATTGCGGGCAGAACGGAAAGCGTTGCTGAGGTTGCATGAACGGATTTTACGGAAGGCGAGAGGCAGATCCGGAATTCTCACGAAATCATCACGGGTGAGGTTGTCAAACCGCGCGAGTCTAGATTATAATTTGGGTTGTTGGAAGGTCGCTCCCACTTTCCGCGCATTGCGAGTTCTCTCCCAACACTCTGCTTTTACATGCTTTTGCGACGTGTCTGCATGGCAGGTTATCGTTGCAAATTTCATTTTTCTGTCGTCGGAGGTCGTCCATCATGCGAGTGACTCATCAGCGACCGGCGCGAGCCGGTTTCACGCTCATCGAACTATTGGTGGTGATTGCGATCATCGCAATCCTGATCGGGCTGCTGCTGCCCGCCGTGCAAAAAGTCCGCGAAGCGGCAGCACGGATGAAATGTACGAACAACCTGAAACAGGTCGGCCTCGCGAACCACAATTTCGAGTCCACGGTTGGTAGCTTCGTTCCACGCTACCACACGGTCGTGATTAACGGCTTTACGCGGACGTCCGATGCGACTCCACTCGTCATGCTGCTTCCCTACGTGGAAGCGGGTAACAAGTTCAACCAGTACAACCTCAATTACAACGTCAATAGCGATGCCCCGATCGATCCGAGCTTTCCAGCGTTGCCCGGCGCAAATGCCGCCGCTCGCGGTCAAGACATTTCGATCTATCTCTGTCCGTCCGATCCGTCGCAGATGTTCACGTTTACCAATGCAGGCCGAACGAATTACTTCGGTAGTATTGGGGGGAATTCCAACGCCACAGTGCTAACTCAGGGCGGAATCTTTTCCGGTCCCGTACCGACTGGTGGCACGCTCAAAGGGCCGGCTGCGGTCACCATCGCCGATGGTTCGAGTAATACCGTCATGTTCGCCGAAGTCATGCGTTCCCGCGAAACGAACTCGGCGACGGGTAGCGGTATTCGAGACAATATCACTGTGATTATCGACAGCGGCAACGGCGGCTGGAACGATACCGATGGGACGACGATACCGACATGCACAACGGGCGCACCGTGGAGTAGCTCCATCAAGTACGTCGGCCAGCAATACTATCGCCGACTTCCGTCGAACTTTACTTTCACGCACACACTTCCAATCAACTGGAATCGGCGTGTGACCTCGGGAACCCAGCAGTACAGTTGCTCGAATACGGATTTTGCCCGAATGCACATCGCAGCGAGTAGCTATCACACCGGTGGGGCCAATGCCTGCATGGGCGATGGCTCGGTGCGATTCGTTCGCGACAGCATCGCACTCGCCGTCTGGCGTGGGGCGGGTACCGCTGCCGGTGGCGAAACCACAAACCTCGACTAGTTCGATTCGATCGATATTTACGACCCTGCAAGTACGGTTTCTAACTGTTCCTGCAGGGTTTTCTTTCACACGTATCGGAATGAAAACATGGTATTCCACCGTCCGGGCGCTCGCATTGCAGCACTCTTGATGTTCGTTGTTTCAATGGCAGGGTGCTCGAAAACTCCCGAAGCCGCTAGCCCGGAGTTCAGCATTCTTCGCGATGTCGATGGCATGATTCGCATGGCGAACGGCAAGAAGATTACCAAACCGCAAGAACTCGCGCAGTTCGAGAACAGTTTCCCGCTCGGGGCGAAGTCTGTGAAATCGGGCGATGTCATCGTCTTGTGGGGAGTCAAAATGGCGAATGAAGACGGTAGTGGCGCGACGGGTGAATTGGTAGCCTACGAGAAGAAAGTTCCCACCGAAGGTGGCTACGTTCTCCTTCAGGATGGGAACGTCAAAATGATGACTCCGGCCGAATTTGAAGCCGCCCCCAAACCCAAGCCGTAGTTCGTTCGCTAAAACCCGATCGCCATCCGCACAAACCGGATCGCTATCGGCAACCCGAACGGCACGCTGATGAGTAACGGCAAGCCGACGACCATCAGCGGAAGCCCTGAGATAATACCGACTGACATAACTGACATAATGTGGTTTCCTTCTATTCCTCAATCTGCATTTCCGTACCGCCAGCCCCCATCACGAAATCGAAGCTACCGACGCCGCAACTCGCGGTGAGAGTACGGATGATTTGCGAACACCGCAATTGCGTTTCGTACGGGCCAGAAATAAAGAGCGGCTTTCCATCTTTGCCGTATTCGAAGGTGCGTGTGCAAGTCGCCGGGTCGATGTCGCCGAAGATCGCTTTGGCTTTGACGTAGTCCGAATGGGGAGGAAAGCCGAGCTTGCGAGCGTATTCGACGCCGCCTTCGACGAGCTTGCGGGCACACGCCGGATCGAGCGTCTCGAGCTCGTGACGGTCCCTGATCTTGTTGTAAACCTGTTTGTCGTAATCGGGGCGATCGACAATACTGAACATCGCATTCTTCACGCCCAGGCAGTACATATCGAGCAAGAACGTGGACACCGCGATTTGGCGGTTCGGCAGTATTCGACTGAAAATCACATGGCCGATGCCCTGGAGCCAGATCGTATCCATCACGCAACAGTGGAGAATCGGGGCCGAAGCCACCGCTTGCGTCGCCTGGGCCACGAGTTGCTGACCGCGAACTTTCAGCGCTTCGTGCTTCGACTTTTCCTTCGCCTTCCGGCGCTCCACCTTCTTCTGTCGGCTACGAGGGTCGAGTACCATATTCACGTCCAATGGGCCGCGCCCGGAATGCGATTGAGATTCTTTCACGATAGCAAATGAAGAAGAACCGCAAAGGACTCGTGGGTATACCACCAACAAAAAAGCCCATCGCCGTTTCCAGCGATGGGCTTTCTTATATTCGAGTCGGGGTGGCCGGATTTGAACCGACGACTTCCTGCGCCCAAGGCAGGCGCTCTACCAAGCTGAGCTACACCCCGTGAAAACCTATCCTAGCGAAAGGAGGGATGCGCGTCTGCGCCAATTGGTTCGTGGGGCGTGCAAAATTTTACGCGGTCGATTAGAATGCCCCTCATGACATCACGCGAAGCGATGGAAGCCGCCCTGCTCGACGACCCCGACGACCTCGTTCGGCACGCGGCCTACGCCGACATGCTCATCGAAGACGGCGACCCGCGCGGCGACTTCATCCGCATTCAACTGCAACTCGAAGACGAAATGCTTGCGGCAGAAGTGCGAAAGGAACTCGAAAAGCAATCGGCAGCACTGTTGAAGCAGCACGAACGGGAGTGGCTCGGGCTGCTGTGCCATTCGGTTTATCCCAAGAAGATGCGTCCGGATTCGAGGGGATTTCATATTTTTTGGCGACGCGGTTGGATCGATTCGGCGTTCTTGATCGACGTCGAACTCAGGTCGATTTCCCAACTACTCGATGCTCCGATAGCCCGATTTCTCAGAGAAATCACCTCGTCGAATTCCAGCAGTGTTACGCGGAGAATTGCGGGCGCGGCGTGGACGAATTTAACGACGTTGCGAATACATGGAGCCGACGAAAGTCGTACCGCTGCGAAGGCGTTGGCTGCAAACGAATTCCTTCCTCGACTCATGCACCTCGTACTCGATGGCACCGATTTCGATCAGACCAACCCCGAGTCCGTCAGGTGGCTTGCCAGATTTTGTTCGTCGCGAACCGCATCGACTATTCGGGAACTCGATTTTCTCCGTTTGAATCTGGATGACCTTTCGATCGACACCCTTCTTTCGTCGGGTATTGTCGGTCGGCTGAAATGTCTCGAACTGACTGAAAACCAAATCACCGACGACGGCGCACTCGCACTTGTAGCGCACCCCGACGTTGCAAAGCTGGAACACCTGAGCCTCGATAAAAACCTACTGACTGCGATCGGCATCGAAGCGTTGGCGGCGGTGGGGCATCGCATCTCGGCCGATCAGAATTTCGGTGGGTTGCATTCATTCTTAGGTGACCTATGACGGATCGCATGGCGCTGTTGCAGTCGGTGTTGGCGAACCCCGACGATGACATTCCGCGGCTGGTGTATGCCGACTGGCTTGAGGAATTTGGCAGCGATGCCGATGTCGCACGGGCGCATTTCATTCGCGCGGAGATCGAAGCCGAGGGACTGCCCGTGAACTCGCCGGAACGGATCGAGGCGGAGTCGGCGGCAGCGAAATTGTTCAACAAACACGGCACAATCTGGAACGCCGAATTACCGAACTGGAGTGCCTGGTACGACAGTTCGCTCGTCTACCGGCGTGGCTTCGTCGAGGAACTGCGAACGGTGTTCCGGAGGTTTGCACTTGAAGGCGATGAGATTTTGCGAACGGCTCCGATCACGCGATTGCAACTGAGCTCGCGCACTGGCGGCGTGATGTTGAGTAGGGATATTAGCTCTACAAGAAAACAAGTGACGCAGATCCGTTGGCTCCAGATTGGGCCACACATAGACTTGAATACGCAAGTTCCAAGGGGAATGTGGAACGCTACGAATCTGTTCAATAACTTCTCAAACCTGACAAACCTCAAGACACTCGTGTTGGCAAATAACACTCTTGACGACGAAATGGTCGCTCGAATACAAGTTCATTTTCCAATTGCCAACTTCGCCGACACCCTGACGGAACTCGATCTCTCCGATAATCGCATCACCGATGCGGGTGCGTGGTTGCTGGCAACGGCGCGGGAGATGTCGCCGATCGTGCGGCTCAACCTCAGCGGCAACGACATCGGCCCCGATGCCGCCCGCGCGCTCCGCAACCGCTACGGCGACGGATTAACGCTGTAACCGTTACTGTTTCCGAAACGGTACACCTTGTAAGCGAGTGACTGAACTTTCGACACTTCGCCGGAATAATCCGCACGCTATCGTAGTTTACTCTCGCGAAACTTTCGCCGTGCGGGTAGCCTGTGGTCATGTCGATGCCTTCTGCCCAGGAGCTTCACCGATGAATCGCCGTGGATTTTTGAAATTGGCCAGTGCGGGTGCGGCGGCCGTCGCCATCGGGGGAACCGGCTACGGCTTCTTCGAGGCCGGCTGGGTCCGCATCGACCGCCAAACGCTAACGCTCCCTCGGCTGCCCGCGAGTTTCCACGGCACCACGATTGCGTTCCTGACGGACATCCACCACGGGCCGTACGTCGACATTGACTACGTGAACTCGATCGTTCGCACGACGAACTTGCTGTCGCCCGATCTCATCTTGCTCGGCGGCGATTACTGTCTGCGCGAAGGCAAATACATCCGCCCGTGTTTCGACTCGCTCGCCGAACTGCGCGCCCCGATGGGCGTGTTCGGCGTGCTCGGGAACCACGACCACTGGCACGGTACGCAGGCGACCAAAGACGGTATGAAGGCGGCACACGTTCGCGAATTGACCAACGATGGCGTTTGGTTCGAAAAGGGTGGCGACCGCTTTCGCCTCGGTGGAATCGACGACATGTGGACCGGCCAACCCGATCTCGATGCGGCACTCGCGGGGGCGAAGCGCTCCGATGCCTGCTTGTTGCTCAGCCACAATCCGGACTTCGCCGAAACGCTGACCGACCCGCGCGTGGGCCTGGTATTGAGCGGCCACACGCACGGCGGGCAGATCGTATTTCCCGCAGTGCGAACGCCGTGGGTGCCCTCGCAATACGGCGACAAATACCTGCGCGGCTTCGTGCAAGCACCGGAAACGACCGTCTACGTCTCGCGCGGCCTCGGCGTCTCCGCGATCCCCGCCCGCATCGGCTCCCGCCCCGAGATTAACGTGATTACGCTGGTGGGGTAGAGGTGCCAAAGCCCACGGACGAGCGTCCGTGGGCGTTCGCGAACTCACTTCTTCAGCGGCTCTTTCATGGTCACTAAGAACTCGACGATGTCGCGTAACTCGCGCTTCGAGAGCTTCTTGTACAAGTCTTCAGGCATGGCGGACTTGTCGGGTTTCTCGGATTCCACATCCTCGGCAAGGATGTTCAGAACCTTGTTTTCGGGCGTCACCAGCACGTAGGTTTTCTTGTCCTTCGAGCGAAGCACGCCACTTACGGTTTTGCCGTCGAGCAGGTTCAGAATCACGCTCTGGAAGCCTTGCGCGATCTGGCCGTTCGGGTTGACGATCGACTCCAGCAGATACTCGCGCGTCTTGTCTTTGGCGATGCCGTTCATGACGGGGCCGACCTCGCCGCCCTGTCCGTCGAGCTTGTGGCAACGCTGGCAGTACACCGCCGAATTGTTCAGGAACAAGTCGCGGCCACGGTCGGCATCGCCACCTGCCAGCGTTTCCGAATTGCGAATCGTCAAGTTCAAACCGGCCTTCGCCCGCACCTGTTTGTCGTACGTCGCCACCTTCTCGCGTAGCGGGGCGTGCAGCTTCAAATCCTTGATCGTCGAACGCACCGAGGCCGCATCGAGGACGTCCAGTTTCAACTCCGCTGGCACCGTTCCGGCAATCAATTGATCCATCCAGGCATCGAGTGCGGCATCGACTTCCTTCGATTCCTTGAGGCCACTCAGTACGCCGAGCGCCATCTGCTTCTCGATGACCGTTGCGGTTTCGTCCTTCAAAAGTAGCGGCAATTCGCGTCCGGCGGCTTCGGGGTTCGCCTTTGCGGTCACCACGCGGCCGGCGGCACGCAGCTTCGGTTCGGTCGAAGCGAGTGCGATTTTCACCGTCTCGGTCAGTTCTTTCGCCTTCAGCGATTCCAGCGCGAACAGCGATTCGACCCGCATCGCGGCCGGTTGTTTTGCATCGGTCACGATCGTCGCCATCAGCGCGCCGACTTCCTTCATGTCGAGCTTCGACACGACTTGCACCGCTTCCTTCCGCACCGCATCCGACCCGTTAAAAATACCCGCAACGACGGGCTTCAGTGCCTCGCTCGCAATCGTGGCGGGGCGCTCGGGCAGGTTCATCGTCAGGCCCGTAATCGGGTCGCGGCGCGAGGGCTTCGACCATTCGGATAGCAGTTTCAACGCCACCACTCGCGCGTAATCGGCTTCGTTCGTTCGTGCCGCAAACTTCGCCACGCGCTCGGCATTCGCCTTCGCACCGAGCTTGAAGTTCGCGCTCAACGCCCGCAACGAGACGACGTCGGGCTGGTTCGGTTTGTCGGAAAGTGCCGCGAGTGCGGGAATCGCTTCCATGAGATTTTCGTCGTGAATCGCGCGTGCCACTTCGGCCGCGACTTTCGCATCGGCATCGGTCGTGAACCCGGCGAGTGCCGCACTCTTCATCCGTCGAAGCGCGAGTACGACACCGAGCCGCACGGCGGGCGAATCGTCGAACGCCTTATCTTTCCGCACGAGTTCGACGAGTTCATTCGCGTTCGTCGTCGCGTCGACGAGCGACATCACAGCAGCGTGTCGCAGGTACGCATCGCCATCGTTGTTCTCTTTCAAAATCTCGAGTGCAGGCAGAACCCGCGCTCTCAGCGTCCATGTTTTCGTGTTCGCGTTCAGCGTCTCCGCAGAATCTTCGGGCTTCAATTTCCCGAGCGAGCCGACCAGTTGCGCCTTCACACGCAGGTCGGTTTCGCTCGAAAGTGCAATGCGGAGAGTCAACCACGCGCCGACGTAATTGCCGAGGATCTTCGCCGTTTGCGCGCGGATTTCGACATCGACATCTTTGAGCAACCCCTTCGCGGACTGTTGCAATAGCGTCGAATTTTTGCCGCCCCCTTCGATCTGGCCGAGTGCCCAGATCGCGTGCAAGCGGCGAATCGTGTCGGCTTTCTTGTTACTGGCCGCGCTCGCCATCGCGAATGCCACGGTTTTGTGATCCGTCTTCGCGCGTGCGGCGAGTTCGTACTGTGCTTCAAACCGCACGTTGCGATGTACGTGGCCGAGCAACTTCGAGAGTTCCTCGACGGACTTCTTTTCGAGGCCGTCGGCGAGTAGCTTTTGCGCCTCGGGGATCGCGGGGTCTTTCATCGCGGTGGGGTCGGCGGCGCGGAAGATGCGGCCCTTCGCGGGTTTGTTCCAGCCGCCCGTCCAGTCGAGCCAATAGAACGCGCCGTCGGGGCCGAACTCGCAGTCGGTCGGCACCATGTTCTGCACGAACGGGTGCAAATCGACGACTTCGTAGCTCGCGCCTTTAGGCTTCAACGCGAGCGACCAGATCTTGCTGCCGCCGGGATTCGCGGTGAAATCGCAGGCGAAGAAGTGGTTTTTGTAGCGTTCGCTGAGTCCGACGCCGGGGTAGGCGGTGATGCCCGATGGGCCGTTGCCAAAGTTTTTGAGTGCCGGTACGACGTACGCGGGGGGTTGGCTGTTCGGGCCGGGCACGTGCCAAATTTGCTCGGTGTTCCACGGACCGCGATTGCCTTGCGGCACCGCCGGGGTGTGCATGAGCGTGCCGTATTGGTAACCGCAACGCCAGCCGCTGTCGCCGCCTTCAACGATATGCACCCAGCGCGCTTGGTCGCCACTGTCGGAGTTGTTGTCGTAAGTGAACAGGTTGCCGAAGTCGTCGAACGCGAGTTCCTGTGGGTTCCGCAAGCCACTGTGGACGACTTCGAGGTTCGCTCCGTCGGGGTCGCAACGCAGCACGCAACCGGTATCGGGGTAGAAGAGTTTCTTGCCTTCCTTATTGGTGACGTTCAAGCCGCGGTCGCCAATGCTCATATACAGTTTGCCGTCCGGCCCCATTCGCAAACCGTGGAGATCGTGCCCGATAAATTGGACGTGAATGCCGAATCCCGTCGCCAACGATTGTTTGACATCCGCCTTGTTCGCGCCGGTCGTGTCTTTGAGCAAGTAAAGGTCCGGGATACACGCGAGGTAGACATTCCCCTTGCGGGCCAGCACGCCGGCCGCGAGGCCATCCTCCGCACGGTTGTACGGACCGGCGAAGATTTCGCTCTTGTCGACGCGGCCCGAGCCGGTGCTATCCCAGACGACGCGCAGTTGTTCGCCGAACTTCGTGTAGTCGCCATATTTGTGCTTCTTGTACATTGCGACACGATCTGCCACAGTACGGGATGCAATATCATCGTCGAGCCAATACATATGACTGCGCGTGTCGGTGACGCCATCGGTGTGGCGAAACGTTTCCGCGATGTAGCACTTTCCTTTTTCGTCGAAGGCAAACGCGACGGGGTTCGCGACGTGCGGTTCGCTGGCCCAAACTTCCGCTTTCAGGCCGCCTTCGACCGTAGCGCGACCCGCCGCTTCCTCCGCCTCCGGGACGGCTTTCTTCTTGTCCTTGGCCGCATCCGGTGGAACGGCCAACGCGACCAGCGCGAATAAGCCGATCAGCGGCACGAACGCAACGCGAGAGATCCGATGCATGGAAACTCCGAAACGAGAGGCACGGGCGTGTGTAAACATCTCAATTTACCGAAGAAATGCCGTTCGTTCAACGAGCCACCGGGTGAATCCGTCTCCCAAATCGCGACCGAGATGCGTTCCGGATTCTCGACTGAACTTCTGAGCGACTCGCGAATTGCAATTGACCAATAGTGATCGACGAGATATTCGACCCTTTCATAAGAGGATCTTTCAATGATCGCATCGTTTATGTTTGTAGCAATGTCTTTAATGCTGCCCATCACACAACCGCCCACTCCGGTCAATGCATTCGCGCAGTTTGCGGGTAACAAGTTCGACTCATGGCATATATCGCGACGAATTGTGATGAACTTATCTCCGAAGATCGAGCCGGGTGCCGGATACCGTCCGAGTCGTATGGAGTGCCAACGGGCGTTCCAGGGTTCCTCCCACCGGGATTAACCCGGTGGCTCGTAGTACCTACTTGTCGCGGCGCGTCGACCATTCCGCGATCGTTTCGAGAATGGAACGGCACTCGGAGGGCGGGAGCAGTTCGAGGTCTTGCTTGGCTTTGCGGATGTACTCATCCGCGCGGCGGCGGGCGAAGGCGATGGAGCCGGTGCGTTCCATTGCGGCGAGTGCGGCCACGCCCGCATCGGGGCCGCCGACTTTCAGTGCGGTTCGCAGGTCGTCGGCGGCGTTTGCGGGCAGTTTCCCGAGGCAGTGGATTAGCGGCAACGTCAACTTTTGCTGTTCGATGTCGGTGCCGAGCGTCTTGCCGGTTTTGCCTTCGTCGCCCGTTAAGTCGAGCAAATCGTCGGCCACCTGGAACGCCATACCGAGGTTGCGGCCGAAGCTCGCCATCCGGTTCGCCACTTCTTCCGATGCCCCCGCGTACAACGCGCCCAACCGACCGCAACACTCGGTGAGTGCGGCGGTTTTGCCGTCGATGATCGAATCGTAAATCTCTTCGGTCAGGTGTAAATTTCCGCGCTCGCAGACTTGGCGAAGTTCCCCCGCACAGACGCGGTTCGTGGCATCACCGATGATCTCGCAGGCCCGCCGATCGACGCGGCTCGTCAGGTGAAACGCATGGGTAAACAGCATATCACCGAGCAAAATGCTGATCTTGTTGCCCCACTCGGCATTGACCGTGCGAACGTGGCGGCGCGTCTCGGCTTCATCGAGAACATCGTCGTGAACGAGCGTGGCGGTGTGGATCATTTCGACGGCGGCGGCCAGAATGTGGTGCGCCGGTTTGACGCCGCCACACGCTTTCGCGGTCAGCAACAACAACGCGGGCCGAAGGCGTTTGCCGCGATAGTGCTTCAGGTGTTCGATCAGCGAAGCGAACGGCGTGCGATATTCGGCCAACGTGCGGGCAAAGACGCGGTCCGATTCTTCGATGTCGTTGAGGACCGGTGCAAACGCGAGGCTAGAGGGGCGGAACGCCGGGATCGGGGTGGTGTGGGTGAGCGTTAATGTTGCGTTCATCGGCGGCACCGTTTTGTGATGCGTCCCGCTGGAAGTCGCCGGACTTTCCGCCCGTTTTCACTTCCAACTGGATGCGATCGATGGTCATCCCCCGATCTATCGCTTTGCACATGTCGTAGACCGTCAGGGCTGCCACAGTAACCGCAGTGAGTGCCTCCATTTCAACACCCGTCCGCCCGAAAACCTTGGTTGTCGCGGCAATTCGTACGGTTTGCGCATCCAGAAACGCGAATTCGATGGCCACGGAAGTCAGCGGCAACGGGTGGCAGAGCGGAATCAGGTCGCTCGTTTTCTTGGCGGCCATGATCCCCGCGAGGCGTGCGACCTCGAGGACGTTGCCCTTTTTTGACGCATCCCCGGCCCGAATCCGCGCCATCGTGGCCGCCGCTGTCCGCACGAGCGCCGTCGCCGTCGCCGTGCGATGCGTCTCGAGTTTATCGCCGACATCGACCATGCGCGTCGCGCCGTCGGCATCGAAATGAGTGAGCGTATCCATGATGGGGATTATAGCGGACTCTCAAGTGCGCGGAAGCGACACGGTTAGCGTAAATGCATAAGCAATCTTTACCACAACGGGGTTCCATCTCATAGCCCAGGGTTAGACGTTTCGTCGTACCCCTGGGTGTTTCGTCGACCCCTCCCCTGGGTGTTTCTTCAGCCCGGTGACGGCGAGTGCGAACGATTGCTTTTCGCCGACTTTCAGCTTGAACGCTTTCACTTCGATCTTCCACTCGCCGGCGGCGCTCGGTGCGTCGACGACTTCGACGTTATCGACGCGGTTCGGGCGATCCTTGCGTGCCGGATTGGGCAGGTTGGTCGTTGCGTTCCAGATGTTCGCGAGGTCCAGGCTATACGGCTGGAAGACCGCACCACTCGGCGAAATCACGCGGACATCGAGGTCGTTTTGAAGCGCGGGCGTGGCATCGTCGATGCCGCCGGGGTTCGGGGCCGCAGGGGGATCGGTCCAGACGACTGTGACGCGGATTGGCTCTCCGTTGGCGGTCATCGTGAAGGTTTTCGTTTCATTAGCGCCGACGCTGTTCTTGCTCGGATCGTCGACGAGTTGCCCCTGCGTGGCTTTGATGAGGTTGCCCGCCGCGAAGGCGTCGATCGAACCCCAGCCGTACTGCGGGTCGGGGCCAGCGACGCCGCCATCGCGCGCCGAGTGGATGAGTGTCGCCTTGATTTCCGCCGATGTCGCAGCACGGGAGTTCGTGTCTTTGTACAGTTCGCACAACAGCGCCCCGATGCCCGCCGCGGTCGGTGTGGCCATCGATGTCCCGCTCATTTCGACGTAGGCTGAGTTCGATGCGTTCGATGTCGAAACGAGTTGAAAACCATTCGCCACAAGGTCGGGTTTGATGCGGCCATCGTCGGCAGGGCCGACACCGGAGAACGAGGTAATCTGGATCGCGTTCGTTCCCGACCCTTGCGGAACATCGTTGACCGCGCCGATGCAAATCACGTTCTTGGCGAGACCCGTACCGGAGATGCTATCGAGGCCGGTCGCCCCACCGATTCGCGGGCGAACTTTCGATGAGAACGAGTTCGTTTCGACGACGAAATGTGTGGTCGGCTGACTCAGCGGGGCATTGCCGCGATCGTTCCCAGCGGCGAAGAAAGTGGTCACATTCGGCTTCGCAAAAAGCACTTCATCGAACTGACTGCAATCGTCGGTGTACTTGCCATAACGAGAATCCTCGTTGGCATTGAGGCCGCCCCACCAGTTCCAAATCCCGGCTTTCGGGAAACCGCGAACCCAGCCAGATAGCGGTCCATACGAGTGGCTGCTCACCTGGAAATGGTCCGCATCGTTCTGCAACTTCTGCGCGTCGTTGTCCCAGTCGTAGCTGAAAATCTTCACCATCGTGGCCATCCCGACGGCGATCGGTTTCACGCCGACAGCCCCCACGGTGCCCGCGCAGTGTGTCGAGTGGCGTGCGGTCGGTTTCGCGGTTTTCGCCACGATCCGACTGACGCTGTTTTTCTGGAATTCCTGATGCGTAGCGAGGATGCGACCTTCGTCGAAAATGGCCACGGCCACCGTTGCACCGCGTTGCGGGAACTCGCGTTCGAACTCGGGGACGTTGTGGGAAATGCGTGCATCGAGGTTGTTCGGGACGACCTCGAATGCCGAGGTCCGCCCCTTCGGGCGATCGAGTGGAGTCTCTTTTTGGCCAACCGCAGGCAATTGCAGCATCAGCGCAAACGCAGCCACAAGACACATAAGGATCAATCGAGACATGGGAACCTCCAAAGCCAGCCAGAACGAGCCGATTCTGCGACGCCCCATACGATTCAATCGAAATGGACCGAGTCAAATGAAAATGGTGTACTTTTGTGTACTTTTAGAAAAACTGAGTTTGTCGAACAAAAATGCGAAAGGAACCCAGGTTCAATTCCCGTATTTGAGGTGAACGACACGAACGGAATTTGGCCCGAGGACTGTGGCGACGAACAAGTCTTCGTGCCCTTGCAGAACGGCCGTTGCGGAGATCGCACCGCCCAACGCATGAATCATTTCGGGGATCGTGTTGCTATGCCCGATCACCACGACCACTTCGCCGGCCACCGCAGAAAGCGCTTTCAGCACGGTCTCTTCCCACGTAGGCACTACTTGTGCAACGAGGTTGAATTTGGCAGCCAGTGGGGCCGCCGTCTGCTGCGTGCGTTGCGCCGGCGAGACGAAAATGGACGTCACCCCCGCAACCGCGAGAAGTTCCGCCAACGCCCCGGCACGCAGTTGGCCGCGAGCGTTGAGTTCGGGTTCCAGCACGTCATCGACATCGGCATGACGCAGTAGAATCAGAGTTTTCATCGGTATTATCACTCTTTGAACGTGTCGTTCAGGAACTGCGCGAGGCGCACGCCGCCTTTGGTCAGTTGCACTTCGACGATCTCGGCGGCTTCGATCTGGTACTCGGTCGAGAGTTTGTGCGGCGTGCCCGTCGCGGGAATTTCGACGTTTTTGTCCTTGTAAACCTTCTCGCGGGCGATCTTGTGCGATTCGAGAATCCAGTCTGCGACCGTGCCCTTCTGATACTCTTTGCGCTTTTCGAGGGTGAGCGTGTTCGTCAACCGCGTCGCGTAGTCGGCGAGCGACATCGGCCCGACGGCGTCCTTCACGAATTCGCTATCCCACGCACTATGGAGGTTCTTCACGTGGCGATCGTTCGCATCCATTTGCACCCGAACGAGGTTGCCACCGCGATCGTTCTCGCGTTCGGCGGCGTGCAACGGCTGGTGCAAGTCGCCGACGAAATGCGCGATGAAAAACAGAGCTTCGCGGCGTTCGCGCGCCGGTTTTACCGGATCTTTCAGGATGGCTTGAAATTTGCTGAGTGCCGCGAGGACGTTGTTGCCGTTGTTCGCCATCGGATCGACGGTGACGGTGTCGATGTTGAGTTTCACATCGATGTCGAGATAGTGCCACTCGTTCATCTTGGGGTACTTCGTCTTGTAGACGGCACTCCCCCGGATCGCGTCGGCCCAGTTCGGCAAACGCCCATCGGAGAGCGAGGTGAACTGGTTGTCGAGGAGCAATTCTTCGACGGCGAGGCGAGCGTTCGCAGACAGGTGTTTGTCCGCAATTTTGCCGACGAGTTCGTGCCCATCTTTACCCCACCCAAACGCGGGCGAAACCGACGAAAGTGGCCAGATAACGGTAAGCGACAGAATCGCGAACAACCGCTTGAATGGAAACATCCGCGTAACTCCTCAGAAATGAGCGACGACGCAATGGAAGATTGGGCGATCTATCGGAATAAGCGTGCGTTGCCGATTATGCGGGCCAAAAAATCGTTGCGATTTACTATAAGATTGGGGAAGTCGAACTTCACACGGGATGAATCATGCGCGTACCGACGATTTCTGCGTTTGCGAGTGGGTTGAATGCGGAGACGGCATTCGATGTCTTGGCGGTGGCCAAGGCACTCAAGGCCACTGGGAAAAATGTCGTCGAATTGCAGATCGGCGACAGTCCGTTTCCGTCGACGGCGAGCGCGTTGGCGGCGGGGAAGGCGGCGATCGATGCGGGGGTGACGCGCTATTGCCCGTCGATCGGGTTGCCGGAATTTCGCGAGACGATTGCGAAAACGGTGCGTGCCGAGTACGGCATACCGGCCAACGCGGAGAACGTCGTCGTCGGCCCCGGCGCGAAGATCTTCGAGACGCTCTTCTGCGAGACATTCGTCGAACCGGGCGACGATGTGTTGCTGTTCAGCCCGACGTTCCCGACCTTCGAGCCGAACGTGTTACGTCGCGGGGGGAAGCCCTTTTATGCGAACTTGACGCAAGAGAACGCCTTCCGCCCGAACCCCGCCGATGTCGAACGCTTCCTGAAAACCGCAGCGCGACCGAAGGCGATCTTCCTGAACTCGCCGCACAACCCGACGGGTGGCGTCGCCACCGCCGCAGACCTGAAAGCAATTGCGGACCTCATCCGTGGCACGGGCGTTGCGCTACTGTCCGACGAGCCGTATTGCCACATGGTCTGGGAAGGGAAACACCGGAGTATCCTCGCCGAACCGGGCATGATGGAGCAATGCCTCGCCGCGTTCACGTTCTCGAAATCGTACAGTATGAGCGGTTGGCGGCTCGGCTTCGCCATCGGCTCGGCCACGCACGTGCAATTGATCTCGAAGCTCATCAACAGTTCGCTATCGTGCGCGCCGCCGTTCGTGCAACTCGCGGGCAAGGCCGCCCTCGAACGCGACGCCACCGAGCGCGATGCCGCAATGCAGTTATTCCACGGCAAAGTCGAACTGCTCGTACGCGAGTTGCGCAAAATCGAGGGCGTCTCGGTGCTGATGCCGGCGGGAACCTTCTATGTCTTTCCACACGTGCAACCGATCTGCGACAAGCTCCACATTAGTTCGCACGGCTTGGCGATGTATCTGCTCGAAGGGGCGGACGACACGTTCGGCGTAGCCTGTCTGGGCGGCGAATGCTTCGGCCCCGCGGGCAACGGTTTCCTGCGCTTCTCGTGCGCCGAACCCGACGATCGCCTCGTGTCCGCAATGCACTTCTTCGCGGACGCCATCACCCGCACCGACCGCGTCGAAGCGTACCTAAACTCGCACCCGAAGTACCGGCGCGGCGTGTGAGATTGGAATCGCAATCGACTTCGACTAAGTTGCAGGAAGCAAATGGCCGGAATTAGCCGCGACGCGGAGGCTTTGCGTAGCGGAGCGCGGAGGCTTTGGAGTCATACGTTAAACGGTTCTGTCACGGCGTTCGAGAGGGAATGAATGGCCTACAACATCCTGAAACAAACCGATCTGTTCGAGCGGATCCCTACGACTGCCGACAAGCATCCGCCATTCACTCTCATTCTCGGCTCGGGCTTCAGCTACGGCATCATCCCCACGACCGCCGAGATCGTTCGCAAAGATTTGCCATGGTGGAAGTGGTGTCAACGAAGAGACAAAAACGGCCCTACGCCCGATGACTTTCAGGACAGGAAAGAGAACGATGTTGCCTTCGCCGACAACGCGAAAGACGAGGCCAAAGCATTCTGGGAGCGCGTTCTCGACTGCCACAATCGCCAGCCCGCAGACAAGAAGAAGCCCATTGTCCTCGATGCCGACGGCGTCCCCGACAAAGACTCCATCAGCGAAGCCTACCGGTTTGCGCTCTCTCCCGAGTGCACGCCCGGTTTGAATAGCCCACACATGGTGCGCCGGTACTTCGGCGACACCATTCGCCGCGCGGGAAATCGTTTGAATCCCGCGCATCTCTTTCTCGCTTCGATCATCGCCGAGAAACCCCGTCTTTTCGGCACGATCTTCACAACTAACTTCGACCCGCTCCTCCAGCGGTCCCTGCAACTGGTCAACGCGCCGTATTTCGTGTCCGACCGTCCCGAGACGCTACAAAATCCAGAAGATGACGACGTCGCCGACGCCGTTCACATCATCCATGCCCACGGCAGCATCTACCGTTATCTGCTACTCAACAGCCCCGAAGAGATCGAGCGATACGCCAAAGAAAACCAAGGCAAGCTTCAGGCATACTTCCGCAATCATGCTGTCCTGATCGTCGGCTTCAGCGGGTGGGACGACGCCATCACTCGCGCGCTCAAGAATGTGGATCAATTCAACCACAACCTCTTTTGGTGCGACCGCAACACCGACCCAGAGAATAGCAGCCTCTCGCCAGACGCCCGCGAGATTCTCAGGAATCGCAACGCTTTTTACGTCCAAATCGAGGGTGCTGACAAACTGATGGCCCAGATGCACCTGCATCTCCTCGGTCACTCACTCCCGCGTATCTTCCGCGAGCCGATCCTTGCCGCCCGCGACCAACTCGATTTGTGCAACCTCACTGGCGTAAAACTACCACGCAGCGCTGAACCTTCCGCGACGTCGGCCGATGGGACGTCCCTCGGCTCCGCCAGCGTTGACGAGGACTTCGATCTCGGCAACCAAGTCCTGTCTGTCCGCAAACGACTCGACGACGCTCAGGATTTCTTCACGGGTAAAACCTCTACCGACCCGGCCGCCATGCGCGCAGCTCATCTCGCAGCCCAGGTCAGCCGCCGCTTCGACGACGCTACCGATCTCTACCTGAGTCGTAAGTACGCCGAAGCACTGCCCGAACTCGACTTTGTCGTCACCAACTCCAACGTCCTCGACCCCGCCGAACGCGCGCTTGCCCTATTGCGTCGCGGCTTTACCTACAGCCAGCGTGGGCAGCAGGGAGACGTGGAGCATGAGATCGCCGATTACACTGCCGTGATCGACATGCCCGATGCTCCCGCCGAGCAGCGGGCGAAGGCTCAAGTCAATCGCGGCGTCTCTTTCGCCCATCGGGGGCAGACAGGGGATCTGGAACGTGCGATAGCTGACTTCACCGCCCTAATCGACAAGCCCGATGCCAACGCCGAGCAGCTAACGAATTCCTTTATCATGCGCGGCATTTCATACCGCAAGCGTGGGCAAGCGGGGGATACGGAGCGTGCGATAGCCGACTACACTGCCCTGATCGACATGCCGGATGCCCCCCCTGAGCGGCGGTCGAATGCTCGCTTCATGCGCGGCCTCACTTTCGGCGAACGTGGCCAGGTAGAGTACGCGATTGCCGACTACACTGCCGTAATCGACATGCCGGATGCCTCCGCCGAGGAGCGAGTAAGTGCCCGAATCCAACGCGGAGTCACATACAACGAGCGTATGCAGGCGGGGGATATGGACCTTGCAATCCTCGACTTCACCGCCGTGATCGACATGGCCGATGCCAACGCCGAACAGCGGGCGATGGCCCGCTTCAACCGCGGCTTTGCCTACGGCGAGCGGGGGCAGGCGGGGGATGTGGAGCGTGCGATCGCCGACTACACCGTCGCGATCGACATGCCCGATGCCCCCGCCGAGCCGCGAGAGATAGCCCGCGTCAACCGCGATTTGCTGTTGAAATCGAAGAAACTACCACCGAAGAAGAAGCGAAAGTAGAGCATACTCAGCAAGTGCTTTCCCCACCGGGACAAGCTCGGTGGCTCGTAAAGTGGTTGGTCACCCCGCCACGTGGAAGTCGACGGTCTTGCGTACTTTGCGGGCGTTGACTGGGTCGCGTACTTCAAATGTCAACGTGTATTTGCCCGGCTTATCGGGGAGCGTCATCTCGAACTTCACGAAAAAATCGTGGACTTGGCTCCGCGTGACGATCGGCTCAGTGAACGTGATTTGCGTCGTTTGGCGTTTCTCGACTTTGTCGTATTGCTCGACGACTTTGCCATTTGCGTCGTGGATTTGTACCGTTCGGACGAGCTTTGTCGCGAAGCCATCACTGCCCGTTGGTACCGAGGGCACGTTGCCGATCTCGACGTAAAGCATTGCCATGCCGCCGGGAAGGAAACGATACCCGGCGGGCAGTGGTTCGTACATGCCGTACTGCACCACACTGCCGACGAAACAGGTTTTCTTGACGATGAGCGGCGCGATTCTGGCGACCATTGCCGTGGCGTCTTCGAGGTAGTTCATCAGCATCGCCGGGTCTTTCGGCGTGCCACCGCTGAGGTCGGCATTCTGCGCCTCGGCGGTGAGGGGTAACAGTATCAGCAGCAGTTCCTGGTTCGGTTTGTCGAACCGCGAGAGGTGGTCGATTGCGGAATCTTGGCGGTTATCGAGGTACGAACGCAGTGCGGTGATGAGCGGTACATCGGGCACGGGACCGCGCCGCGATTGCCCCTGTAGCACGTTCGATGCGAGTTCGAAGCGGTTCGGTTCTTCGATCTTCGGCGGGGCAGTCGGTTGCGTGGCCACGGTCTGCGACGGAGTCGGCGGTAAGACGATCCCCGCATGAGCGCGTTCGACGACGATCGGTGCGGTCGCGTTTTCGCGAAGCGGAATCCGCTGGCCGGGCACGGGCACGAGTTCGGCGAAGCGAGGCTTATTCTGCGCGATTTGCGGGTCGGGAAGTGACACAACAGGGGCAGTGGGCGTTGGCTTGGGCGCAGCGACGAACTTCGGCGTCAGACACCCGACTAGCGGGAGAAAACCCATCGCGACGACGATGGATTTCCATTTCGACAGCGTATGCGGAACGCCCATCCGGTACCTCATCAGGCTCGCGCAGGTTTGCGCGGCGAGAGGGAAATACCCCCGTTGTTCGATTGCAGCAAGACGAATCGAAAACCTCACGCCGCCTTCATACGGAACGGGCCGACGACGGTTCCGGTGCTGGATTTCAAGCTCGAAAGCTCGCGCAGCGTTTGTTGCAGCACGGCCCCGACGACCGAACCCGGCTCGGATTGTCGCAGCAGGCTGGCGATCTCGGTGGCCGCCCACTGGAGTTCGGCACCATCGGTGGTCGGCGACGAGGGCACGTGAGACATACGCATGGTCGTGGTCATAGCAGAGAACCTCCTTGTTCGATGCGGGTGATTGCGGAGTATCGGGATTATTTTGCCGTGCGCCAAGTCCAGTATTCGGGCAGTCGATTCTGCTTGCGAGGCAGATTTGCTCGTTGTAGGATGACGAAAACCAAACGGAGGAGCCATGACGCCGACCATGACGGACTACGGAATCGACCGACTCAGCGATGCGGACAAGATCGCACTCGCCCACGAGATATTGGGAAGCGTCGAGCAGGATTCGCAAATCAGCGACGAGTGGAAGCAAGAGATCGACCGCCGCCTCGACTCGCACGCCGCGAACCCGGATGCCGCAATCCCGTGGGAGCAAGTCGAAGCCGCAACGCTGGCCCGATTGAAAAAATGACTTTACCAATACGTCTTCTGCCCATTGCCATCGATGAACTGAATGCGGGTGTGGATTGGTACGAATCGAAACGGGATGGCTTCGGCGAAGTGCTCCTTTCTGCTGTGCGTGACTTACTTCGAGACATCGCGAATAACCCTCGAATGCATGGGGTCGTATACCGCGATGTGCGCAAAGCGGTCGTGCGTCAGTTTCCCTACGTCATCATGTACCGTTTAGAAACGACAGAAATCGTGGTCATTTCGATATTTCACACTTCGCGCGATCCTTCCGTTTGGAAACGTCGAGTTTGACATTCACTCCTACCGGTTTGGGTTACGGCGTCTATCACTTCAACAAGCCGAAGAAGCCCGTACGAAGGGGCCGCCGGAATTAGTCGCGGCGAATTCCGGACATAAACCGATCCTGCGCATATTGGCTGTACTCGAAGAGTAGCTCTTCGCCGGGTGCGATGTTGCGGAGTGTGCGGAGGATTAACTCGTGGCCTTCGATCACTTTTTCGAGGTTCGGCGCGTCGGAACTGTGGTTGACCATGCCCGCGAAGCCGATGGGGATGAGAAGCTGATCGCCGACGCGGAACTTGTAGGCGTCCGCGTAGGCGGTGCAACGGTCGGCGAGCGAGTCGCGGTCGATGCGGATGCCGATCGCAATCAGCGTTTCGCCAGCCACGAGCGGCTGCGCGGCAAACAGACCGTAACCGGCACCAGGAATGGGCGATTTCGCGATGAAGAAGCGGGCGTCGGTTTCGTTCACGTTGACTCCGTTTCTTTCGAGTGACCGAATGCTTCCGCTAACATACCACCACGGGGCTGCGGTCGTTTCATTTGGGGGAAGTACCGATGACGAAAGACGAAGTGGCGGCTGTGCTCGATGAAATTGGAACGCTGCTGGCGCTGAAGGGCGAGAACGATTTCAAGTGCCGGGCGTACCACAATGCGTCGCGGACGATCTCGCAACTCGAAGGCGACCTCAAACAGATCGTTGCGGACAAGTCCATCGGCGACGTTCGCGGTATCGGCGATGCGCTCCAGGCGAAGATCACGACACTCGTGACGACGGGGCGGTTGCCGTACCTCGACGAGCTCCGCCAATCGGTGCCGCCAGGACTGTTGCAGATGCTCAAGCTGCCCGGCATCGGCCCGAAAAAGATCAAGCTCCTGCACGAGCTGTTGAAGATCGAGACGATCGAGAAACTCAAAACCGAGTGCGAAGCGGGCACCGTTGCGGAACTCAAAGGCTTCGGCGAAAAGACGCAGCAAAAGATCCTCGAAGGCATCGCGTTCCTCGGCACCGTCGGCAACCGCGTGCGCTTCGACAAGGCGTTCGCGCTCGGTACCGCGCTACTCGCCCGCATCTCGGCGTTCCCCGGCGTCGTGCGCGCGGAACTCTGCGGGAGCCTTCGCCGCAAGCGGGAAACTGCAAAGGACATCGACATCGTCGTGAGCAGTGCCGATGCTGCGACGATCATGGAGGCATTCACGACGCTGCCCGAGGTGATCCAGATCGTCGGCAAAGGCGCGACGAAATCGAGCGTCGTGGCCGAGTTGAAATACGGCCACGAGAAGGTCGTGCTGAATGCCGATTTGCGGGTCGTTACCGAGGAACAATTCCCGTTCGCGGTGCTGCACTTCACGGGGAGTAAGGACCACAACGTGCGGTTGCGTCAACGTGCGATCGAGCGCGGTTGGTCGCTGAACGAGTACGCGCTCAGCGGTACGAATCCGCCGACGGGCCTGCTGACGGAAGCGGCCATTTACAAGGCACTCGGCCTCGCGTTCATCCCGCCGGAGATGCGCGAAGACACCGGCGAAGTCGACCTCGCTGCCGACAATGCGATCCCCGATCTCATCGTCAGCGAGCAGATTCGCGGCGTGTTCCACAACCACACGCTCTACAGCGACGGCACGGCCACTCTCGAACAAATGGCGCTCGCCGCGAAGAAACTCGGGCTGCAATACTTCGGCGTCGGCGATCACTCGCAATCGCTCACCGTAGCGAACGGGCTGACCCCTGAGCGCGTGCGCGAACAGTGGGCGGAGATCGACGAAGTCAACGCGAAACTGAAAGGCGTGCAGATTCTAAAAGGCTCGGAAGTGGACATCCTCGAAGATGGCCGCCTCGATTTCGACGACGAGTTACTCGCCGGTTTCGACTACGTGGTAGTGAGCGTACACAGCTTCTTCAACCTCAGCGAAGACGCACAGACGAAGCGCATCTGCAAGGCACTCGCGCACCCCGCGACGACGATGCTCGGCCACGCGACGGGGCGATTGTTACTTCGCCGCGAGGGGTACAAAGTGAACCTCGAGGAAGTCCTTCAGACGGCGGCGAAGTACGGCAAGATGATCGAGATCAACGCGCAACCGGATCGGCTCGATCTCGATTGGCCGTACGTGAAACGTGCGAAAGCGCTCGGCATCCCGCTCGTGATTAACCCCGATGCGCACGCGCCGAACGAACTCGGTTTGTACATCTACGGCGTCAACGTGGCCCGCCGCGGTTGGCTGACCAAGGCCGACGTGTTCAACACGCAAACGCTCGCCGAGGTGACGAAGGAACTCGCCAGACGAAAACAACCGGCATGATGCCGGTTGTGCGTCGGATCGCATACGAACGGGAAGGTCGCTTCCCGCTCGTGTGCGTTGCGGGTTAGCTGGCGGCGTGTTTGACCATCGCTTCGCATGCCTTCTGGCACTTTCGGCATTCCTCGGCACACATCTTCATGTGCTTGTCGTCGGGGAACTTCTCGCACGCCTTCGCGCACTGATCGCAGCATTTCGCACAGCACTCCGCCATCAAGGCGGTCTGTGGCCCGCTCCGCGCACAAATCTGGGCGCAGGCCGAGCAGCATGTTGCGCAGTCCTGGCACTCTTTGAGCGTGACCAGATGCTCTTTCTTACCGTCGGCCACCATCGTGGCACAGTGCGTCGTACACATATCGCACGCACGCTGGCAGTCGTTGCACGCCTTCGCACACGCTTCGTAGGCCGCGTGATGCTTGTCGTCGGCCGCGAAACTGGGGCTAAACGCGGACAGCGACAGTGCCAGACCGAGGAAGGGCAGGTACAGATTACGCATCGTGAAGCTCCGAAAGGGAATCTTGCGAGCCGAAGAATTCAGCTCGCCGAAATGTAAGTGTTGCAATTTATGCGCCACTCTCCGGTAATTTGTCCGGGTCGATGCCGAGTTCGCGCAGCTTAGCCGCGAGAAAGTTCGCGCGTGTCGTTTCGGCAATGGCACGTGTGGCCTCGACTTTCGCAAGTTTGGCCTCCGCATCGGCGCGACTCGCTTCGGCATTCGCGCGGATCGCCTCGGCATTCGCACGTTGCGATTCCTCGTTCGCCCGTCGCGCTTCCTCGTTGGCGCGTTTCGCTTCGAGGTCCGCCCTTTGGCCTTCCTCGATTGCGTGCGTGCGCTCTTCCTCGAACGCGAGGGATGTCTTGTGAAGCTCTTCGGCGATCTCGCGGACGCGGTCTTCGCGGGTTTGGAATGCGCGGCCATCGGGGCCATAAATCGCGAGCTGGCCGTCTTTCTCTTCAAAGCGGATGTTGAGTAGCGGGCTGACGAAGCCGTTCATTGCCTTGACGTTCCGCAAGCGGTTACGGCGTCGGATATAACCTTCGACCGCGTTCTGATGCGGATCGATGACGTAGTATTCTTGTACGTTGTGCTGTTCGTAGAACTCGAGTTTGATGTCCATCTCTTCGGTCGAGTTACTCGGCGAGAGGATTTCAAAAACAACGTGCGGCGCGATGTTGTCTTCGAGCCATTGCTTGTACGAACCGCGATGACCGGGCGGCCGACCGAAGACGACCAGCGCATCGGGGGCTACGACGATTTTCGGGTCGCCTTCGACGGGGTACCAAAACAGATCCCCCGCGATAAACATGTTCTGCCCGACGTACTGTTCGCGCAATTCCCCGACGAGTTTCACCATCCATTCCCACTGCACCGTATTGTCGGCCATCGGCTTGCCATCCGCTTCGGGGTAAACGATGGTGTGGGTGGTCGGTTCGGTGTTCATGCGCCGCTCTCCGGATTATGTATGAAAGCAGTCTAACCCAAAGACAGGAGCCGAGGCCAGACCGAATGAATTGGCCTAGCATTTTACTACGTTCTATCTCGCCATCTGCGTGAGCTTCTCCGACCGTGTTGCACGGCAACGATTAGCACATCGATATCGCGAGCAATGTAGTACACCACAAAAGGGAATTTACGAACGGGACATGCACGAATCTTGCGGCGATACAGACCGTAAGCGAGAGGATTCTCGCAGACGAGATCGATCTTTGATATCACGGCCGCGACGAATCGATCTCCCAATCCTTGACTCAACGATTCGTACGACCTCCAAACACTCTCAATGTCATCTTCGGCGGCAGGCAGATAAATCGCCGGAACGATCATTGGCTTCTCCGGAATCGCTCGCGGATTTGCTCGGATGTTCGCACATCGGTCGGGTTCGCTTCGTGGGCAGCCAATCGTGCATCGAGCTCCGACGCGAGTTCGTCATCGGGTTCGGGTTGCCAGCCAGAAACGATCAACTCGTCCCACAGATTTAATGCAAAGGCCAATCGTTGATCGGGTGGCCAGGTACGGCTGGCCGCGAGTGCGTGTGTCGGATCCATCGATCGCCCCTGTGCTGTTGGTCGAATTTCAGACAATTGCATTCTACACGACTTCTAACTCCCCTTGCGTTCGCTCGCATGTCCGGGATATTCTCCGTGCATGAAGACACGCACCGCGATCAATTACTGGCCGGATACCCAGTGCGCGAAGGCATTCTGGGGCCAGCACGAACTGCCACCGTACCGTCAGTTGCGCGAGGATACGCTCGACAGTGCCGACCCGAAAGCGGGCCAAGAGTGGCTCGATCTCGGTTGTGGCGGCGGCTCGTTGAGCAAGGGCATTTGGGAACGCACACACGGCACAGTTGGTCGCGTGGTTGGCCTCGATTGCGCCGCCGCGAACGAGCGAGCTTACGAGTATCTGCAACGCGATCTCACACCGACGCCGGGCGATCGCATCCGGTTCGTGTGTGCCGATTTCAGTTCGGGCCTCGGTCTGTTTCCCGACGCCAGCTTCGACCGCGTCATTTCCGGGTTGTCGATTTCCTACGCAGAATCGATCGATCCGGTGACGGGTGACTGGTCGACGCAGGCGTACGATGCGGTGCTTTCGGAAGTCCATCGCCTCTTGCGGCCCGGTGGCGCGTTCGTGTTTTCGGTGAATGTACCGAACCCGAAGTGGACGCGGGTGGGCCTGCGTTCGCTACGTGGCGTGTTCGGGGCGAAACGGCCGTTACGCTACCTGCAAAAGTCGTGGCGGATGTATCGCTACGGCGCGTGGCTGACGCGCGAAGCCCGTACGGGGCGGTTCCATTATCTGCCATCTGAAGAGGTGACCGCACGCCTTACAGAAGCCGGGTTCACGGCGATTTCGCACCGCCTCAGCTACTGCGATCAGGCGTACATCTTCACGTGTACGCGATCGTGAAAGGCCACTCGATACCGCTATCGGCGCAGCGACGGTTCATCTGCGATCTCCTGCATTTCTCGACCGGGGTACCGACGGTTCCCGTTCAACGGCGAATGCACATCGCCGCCGTCGTGGCTGCACGAACGCAGTGCGAACCGCGTCCATCGTGGCCTGCGATATTCACGAAGGCATTCGCTCTTCTCGCGAAAGAAATGCCCGAACTCCGCCGCGCCTACGTCAAACTCCCGTGGCCGCGCCTGTACCAATACCCGATCAGCGTGGCCGGAATTGCCGTCGAACGCGAGTACCTCGGCGAGCGCGGCGTGTTCATCGGCCGCATCACCGATCCGGCCGAAATGCCGGTGAAAGAAATCTCAAGGCGAATCGAACGCCTCGCGAAATCGCCCATCGAAGAGATCAAAGCCTTTCGCCGCGCACTCCGTTTCACGCGCATTCCACGCCTACTCCGTCGTCCGCTCTGGTGGCTCGGGTTGAACCTGCCGCGCAGTCGCGGGAATCTCTTCGGCACGTTCAGCGTCACGGTCTATTCGTCGCTCGGTGCCGAGTCGCTGCACCCGCTCACGCCACTCACGTCCACGCTCACATATGGCATCATTGCCCCCGATGGCCAAGTCGATGTGCGTTTGGTGTACGATCACCGCGTCCTCGACGGCGCGATCGTCGCCCGCGCCCTGGCCCGGCTCGAAGCGATTCTGAATACCGAGATCGTCGGGGAACTTCCCATTCTTGGCGAGCGGGGGAGGTGACTCCCCTGATTCTTCCTGAGTCGCAGACAACCTCGATTTCGATGCCAAAACGCAAAATGGCAGCGCGTGACGGATGAATTGGGTACCACCCAATGAACTGGGTGGTGAATTGGGTGGTACCAGCGCATTCAGTCGACCACTTTTATTTCGACTGTCGCGCCATCGGGCAGATTTTGGATCTGTTCGTGGATCAAGCCATTCGCGCGAAGATAGTCCCAAACCGTTATCGGGGCGCAGTTCTCGACATCATACTCGCCACCGAGTACGGGTGAGATTTTGAACCCGTAACATTGTCCCGGTTGCAATGTGAACCCGGCCGCGATCATACGATCGACCATCGGGATCATCAACCATTCGTTCGCGTTGTTTCCATCGTCGATTTTGGTGCAAAAGTCGTCGCGGCTCTCGGCCAATTTCGTCAATGTTCCCGCACCCACTTCCAACATGTACACCGAACCATCGGGCACAACGAGAAACAGTTCGGCGAACCGATTCGCCAGCCAAACGGTGAATTCCGCTGGCAACAACCAACGCCACGTCGCCAAGGCGCGAGTCCAGTCGATGCCTTCCGAATCGAGCAGGTAGTCGGTAATCACGGGGATGATCCCTCTCAGGCATTGCGACACAACACGGTCGCCGATACGATGCAACAAAGGAGATAGCTATGATCGAACTCACAAAACAACAACAGCAAGAATTGCTCGTCGAAGAGCCGATTGCCATCGACCCCCACACGCAAAAGACCTACGTTCTGGTTCTCCGTGAAGCCTACGAGCGAATCAAAGTTCGCCTGGCAATGGAGGACTACGACCCCGATGAGGGGGCAGGGTTTATCAACGAAGTCATGGCCGATGACGATGCAAAAGACCCTTGGCTGGAAAGCTACGGAAAACAGAGACTGTTACGCTAGAATTGCCTTAAACACACTTTCACCCCGCCAACGTCGAAATCGAAGTCGGCGCGTGTTCTTCGGTCCTGAAAGGACCGTACCCCTCCCAAGGCGATACCATCGCGAGGCGGTTGCATCACCCATACGAATGCAAGCAGTCAAAAAGCGAAACGCGATCTGACGTAAGTCGAAATTTGTATCGAGCACGAACGGACGCAAAACGGTCGCATCGTGACGCAAAACGGTCGCATCGCGACGCAAAACGGTCGCGTCGCGACGCAAAAGTGTCGCATTCGGTCGATTTTTGGTCGGTACTTGCGGCGAGTGTCGAATCGATGGCACTCGACGCAACCCAATTTATGGCTTATTGATACGGCAAAAATGCCGCATTCAGATAAGCGATATGCGATCGAAAAGTGACATTTTGAGACCTAAAAAATGACAAAAACACGGTTTTGGAGCCTCGGCAATTCGGACTTACGTCGATTCTGGCGAGGAGAAATCGCTCATTCGTAGAATTAGGGGAGATCATGCGATGCGATTCCCGGAGCTGTGATGGATGCGAAGAAGAAAAAGGTCCGCGTAGCGATGCGGCGGAACATGTCGAAGCCGCCACGCGGCAACGACATTACGCGGCAATACGCCGAAGATGCCGCCGAGACCGAAGATGCCACATCGGGCGAACGAGTCCGGGCGAAGGGGGATTTGTCGCGCCACCGGACGATCACCATCGATGCGGACACCGAAGCCGGTATGCCGGGGGCGAGTGCGAGCGAATGCCTGCCGGGGCGGGTATTTAAGGTCCACGGGTTGTACAGCTATATCGAGCTAAGCGATGGCCGCACCTTCCGCTGCACCGTAAGGCGACTGCTAAAAAGCCTGATGACCGACGAGCGAAGTATCGTGACGACGGGCGACAACGTCTGGGTTCGCCCCGGCGACGAAACCACCCGAACCACAGGCGCAGATGGCGTTTCGATACCCGAAGGCGTGATCGAGAAGATCGAACCGCGGCACGGCGTACTCACAAGGGCTTCACGGCGGCGCGAACACGTGCTCGTGGCGAACGTCGACCAACTCGCGATTGTGGTTTCGCTCGTGGAACCCGATTTGAAGCCGCACCTGATCGATCGCTACATCGCGGCCGCCGAAAAGGGCCAACTCAAGCCGATTCTCTGCCTGAACAAGATCGACAAAGCCGACCCCGTAGCACTTCAACCGATGGTCGGCGCGTATTCGCAACTCGGCATCCCGACAATTCTGACCAGCGCAAAGACTGGAATGGGCATTCCCAGGCTGATTGGCCTGCTACGGAACCGCGCCACGGTGTTCTCCGGCCAATCGGGTGTAGGTAAGTCGTCGTTGTTGAATGCAATCGAGCCAGGTTTGGCGTTGCGCGTGAAAGCCGTCAGCGAGGTCAACCATAAGGGGAAGCACACCACGACGACGGCCGAACTGATCCGCCTCGAGACCGGCGGTTGGGTGGTCGACACCCCCGGCGTGCGGCAATTGCAGCTATGGGACGTGAAAAAAGAAGAAATCGAAGGCTTCTTCCGCGAGTTCCGGCCTTACGTGCGCGGCTGCCGATTCCCCGACTGCACGCACACGCACGAAGTCGAGTGCGAGGTAAAGGCCGCCGTCCGCAAACAGTTCATTTCCGAACGGCGTTACCTCAGCTACCTCGGTATGTACCACGGCAACGACGAGTAAGACTTTGCTGGATCGCGACAAGCGATATAACCGCTAGTCGTTGCCGACAGTCCGCGCCTTCTGCAATCGAAAAAGTACCGGAAAAGTGCGGAAGTCGCCGCGCAAACGCCGTGCCGGAAGTTGTAGTTGCTGGCGCGATGGTGCAGATTTTTAGGCGCGATAACCGGCCCTATCGGTAAAAACTCCCCAGTTCGCGCCAATTCCACCCGGAAAGTTCGCTTAGAGGGCGCAGTTTGCCTGAGAGAAAGAGCAGTTACAACTGCCACACTCCTATCTAGATCAGCGATTTATTCAGGCTTCTCCACACTGTTTTTCTTTCCCAAACCCCGATCGCGGGGCATATCCTTCGTAAGCAAAACGAAGCAACTGGTTTTACCCCGCGACGAATGGAAAGCCGCTGGCAGTTGCGAATCGGAGTGCCGGAACAGGAGAGACAGAGATGAACGTTCGCCGACTGAAGGTCTGTATGCTAACGGCCGTAGCCGTTGGTGTGACCGCGGCCGACGCGTCCGCTTTCGGCGGGCGTCTGTTCGGTAACCGCGGAGGCGCAGGGTGCGACCCGTGTGGGGCAACCGCCCCAGCGGCGTCACCTTGCGGTGGCTCGGCTTCGGCCATGGCTTCCGGTACGACCGGCGGCTGTAGCACAGCAGCACCCGCCGCTGCCGCTGCACCGAGCTACACCACGGTCAAAGAGACCGTGATGGTGCCGACGCAAGTTCAAGAAACTCGCACGGTGATGCGAAGCGAGACGCGAGCCGAAGCGTACACGGCTTACCGCACCGAAAACGCCAACGAAACGCGTACCCGCAACGTCACGGTGATGGTCCCCAAGACCGAAACCGTAATGGAATCGCGAACCGTGACGAAGTCGATCCCCGAAACCGTAATGGAATCGCGGACCGTGACGAAGCGAGTTCCCGTGACCAAGACGGTCACCGTGATGGAAACGCACTGGAAGACCGAACAGGTCACCGAGATGAAGTCGAAGACCGTTCGACACGTCAGCTACGCACCGACCGAAGTTCACGTCGGGCCTGGCCTGCACGATCGCCTCAAGGCGTTCTGCGATCCATGCGGGGCACAAGCTTGCGGCAAGACGGTCACCGTCTGCAAAAAGCAAGTCTCTTGCGAAACCGTGTGCGAGCCAGTCACGACCTGCAAGAAGGTCAAAGAGTGCGTTCCCGTCACGAAGCAAGTGTGCAGCTTCGAGTGCGTGACCGAGTGCGTGCAAGTTCCCGTGACCCGCAATCGCTGCGTGACGGAAACCATCCAGGTTCCCGTGACGAAGACGGTTTGCCACGCCGAAACTCGCGCCGAGACCTACACGGTGTGCGTGCCGAAGCAAGTCGCTTACCAAGCGACCCGCAACGTGTGCGTCCAAGTGCCCTGCACGGAAAACGTGACCGTCACGAAGATGGTCGCAACCGTCGTGGAAAAGCAAGTGGCTAACGCCTGTGGCGCAGCAAACGGTTGTGGCGCAGCGGCTCCAGCCGCCTCGGGCTGTGGCGATGCTTGTGCACCGACGTGCGGCTCGAGCAAAGCCGGTTTGCTCGACTCGATCAAAGCTCGCCTGGCTGGCCTCAAGGGTAAGCTCGGCGGCCTCAAGGGCAAGCTCTGCGGTAGTCGTTCGAACGACTGCGGTTGTGCAGCCCCAGCACCGAGCTGCAGCACCTGCCACTAAGTAATGTAACCCACGCAGAAGGGCAAACCCGTTCGCCCTTCTGCTAACCTCAAAACACCCGATGCTCAGCGGCCCCCCCGCTGAGCATCGGGTGTTTTTGCGTTGCGTTTCGCGTTCGCAATCGACGTAAGTCACAATTCCGAAGGCTCAAAAACCGTGTTTTTGTCATTTTTTGGGTCTCAAAATGCCACTTTTCGATCGCAAATCGCTTATCGGAATGCGGCATTTTTGCCGTATCATCGACTCGAATAGCGGGTTGTGTCGAGTGCCATCGATTCGACACTCGCCGAAAGTACCGGCCGAAAATCGACCGGATGCGACACAAAATCGACCGAGTGCGACCGAAAATCGACCGGATGCGACATTTCTATGTCATTTCGCGACACTTTCGCGTCACTTCGCGACACGTCGCAAATTCGACTTACGTCAGATCGCGTTTCGCACGGTTGACCGATAGCATTCGTATGGGTCGCCGCCCGTATGTATACTTCACGCGAGAGGATCTGACTTTCGATGGGAGTCGATGCGATGTCCGATGTTTTGTTCTTCGATGCGATCGTTGCCGCCGATGCGCCAAAAGTCGGCGGAAAAGGCGAGAGCCTGGCGAGAATGTCGCAGGCGGGGCTGCCCGTGCCGCCGGGGTTCGTCGTCGGCACCGATGCCTATACCCGCTCGAATCGAGGTGGCATTCGCAGCGATGCGAACTTGGTGGATGCGGTGCGGGAAGCCTATCGCGCGCTCGGTAACGGGGCAGTCGCCGTGCGATCGTCGGCCACTGCCGAGGATGGCGCGGAAGCCAGTTTCGCCGGGCAGCAGGAAACGATTCTCGATGTGGCCGGTGAAGATGCCGTGCTCGACGCCATCGACAAATGCTGGAAATCGCTGCACACCGAACGCGCCGTGGCGTACCGCCAGAAACAAGGCGTGAGCGACGACGGTTTGGCGATGGCCGTCGTCGTGCAAACGCTCGTTCCTGCCGAAGTGGCGGGGGTGTTGTTCACCCGCGATCCATCGGACGCCGTGGCCGAACGAATGCTCGCGGAGGCTTCGTGGGGATTGGGCGAAGTCGTCGTGTCCGGCCGTGTAACGCCCGACCGCTTCACGTTGTCGCGAACCGATGGCACGGTCGTCGAGAAGCACCTCGGCACGAAGGAAGTGGAAATTCAGAATCGCCGCGAACTGCCGGTGACACCGGAGCGTCAGCAGCAGTTTTGCCTGAATGACACCGGACTGTCGCAACTCGTCGCGCTCGGCAAACGGGTCGAAGCGTTTTACGGCAACCCGCGAGACATCGAATGGGCATACGTCGCCGGTGCTTTCTCGCTTTTGCAAGCCCGCCCGATCACCGCAGGGAGCGAGCGCGAGGCGATACGCCTGGAAATCGTGGCGGAATTGCAGGCGAAGGCCGAATCGCGCGGTACGGTGTGGGTGCGCTACAACCTCAGCGAAGTGCTCCCCGAACCGACGCCGATGACGTGGGGCATCGTACGACGATTGCTCGCCGCCGACGGCGGATTCGGCGCGATGAACCGCGACCTCGGCGCGCAACCGGACCCATCGCTCGGCTCCGAAGGCGCGTTCGATCTCATCGCCGGTAGACCGATGGCGAACCTGTCGCGGATGCCGCGACTGCAATTCGCCCGCCCGCCGTTCGAGTATCCGCTCGCTACTTTTCGCGCGAACCCGAAGCTGGCACTCGACCCGAAACCGACGCTGAACCCGCTGCGCGACGGCTGGAAAGCGTGGTTCCGCCTGCCGGGAATCGTCTGGCGATTGTCGCGAATGTCCTCGATCGCGCGCCGCCGTGCGGAAACATTCGCGGCGGAATTTCGTACGACCATCGCGCCGCCGTTCGTCGCCGAAGCGAAGGCGGCACTCGCGCAGAACTGGGCCACGCTCGACCCCCCGGCACTCGTCGCGATCCTCGATAACTGGGTTCAGAAGACACTCATCGAGTTTGCGCGCGACAGCCTGAAGCCAACGGTGTTTGCCGACATGATGTGGAACGGCACGCTGGAAATGCTCGTTCCCAAGCTCGGTGAGGCCCGCGCGAAGGCCGCCATCGGCGAACTCGCACTCGGCGCGAAGCCCGACGACGGCACCGATTACGCCGACGGCATCCGCCGATTCGCAGCAGGCCATTTGACGCACGATGCATTCCTGAGCGACTTCGGACATCGTTGTGCGAACGAGATGGAACTCGCGCAACCGCGTTGGTCCGAAGACCCCGCCGCAGTCGCGCGCCTTAAAGCCACGCAACCGATGCAAGCGACTTCGCATACTGACAACGCGGTATCGCGAATCCTCGACGAAGCGAAAATCGCGGGGCCGTTCCGCGACAAATTCACGAATCAAGTCGCACACCTCCGCACGTACCTCGGCTTGCGCGAAACGGCAAAGCACCAGATGCTGCGCGGGTACGCGGTCATTCGTCGCGCGCTCGTCGAACTCGATTCGCGGTTTACGTTGCGCGGCGGCATCTTCTTCCTAACACCCGAAGAGTTACCCGAATTGCTTCAAGGGAAGAATCTTTCCGCACGCATCGCGCAACGCAAAAAGCGCCGGCAAACGGAACTCGCACTCGAACTGCCACCGGTGTTGTTCGGCGACGATCTGGCCGCGATTGGCCGTGGGTTGCCACCGCCCGAAGGCGCGACGATCTTTCAAGGCGTGGCATTATCCGCAGGTGTGGCCGAAGGTCCGGCGCTGGTCCTCAGCGAACCGCACGCTTCGCTCGACGTGCCCGATGGGTTCATCCTCGTCTGCCCGTCGACCGACCCGATGTGGGTGCCGTTGTTTGCACGGGCGCGGGGCCTGGTAATGGAAACGGGCGGCGTGTTGTCGCACGGCGCGATCGTGGCCCGCGAGTTCGGCCTGCCCGCCGTCGCCGGGTTGCCCGGCATCACGCGGCAGCTGACCACCGGCACGAAACTGCGCGTCGACGGCGGCACCGGCAGCGTGGTTGTCGTGTAATCTTTAAGTCATCCAACAACCACGGAAGGCACGGAAATCACGGAATCCGAATCGAAAAAACTCTTCTTATCCGTGTTTTCCGTGGTTGATTGACTCTTCTTGTCCATGAATTAACCGGACAACCGGCGGACCTTGCCCAGCTTCACTTCGTGCTTGCCCCTCTTTCGCGTTCTCCCTAAACGCGGGCCGGTTGTGCCGACGATACCACTTGCGGAACCCCACCCTCCGCGAGACGACGCGATGCTGCCGCGCTGGCTGATCACCGGTTGTTTCGCTGCGACGGGGTGCGTCGCGCCGTTCCCGCCACTCGATCGCATTCGCGAAGATACGGATCGTTTGGCGCTCGCCGCCGACCACCTCGACCGCGACGACACCCCCGGCGCAATCGTGCATATGGCCGCGCACGTTCGGGCGCACCCCACCGAAGTGATGACGCGGGCACACCTCGCGGAGTTACAATTTCGCACGAAGCAATTCGACGAATCGCGGCAGCAATACGAGCAATTTGTCGCCGACGCGCAACCGATGACGGGTAAGCCGAAGTCGCACTTGTTGCACGCACATACGCGGTTGATGCAGATGGCCGACGAGCAAAGCGACCGATATGCGGAGAACCTGCACCGGGGCATCGGCTTGGTCTGTTTGGTGCAACAATGGGACGCGAACCCCGAGCGAACCGACGCGACGATGGCGACCGAGACATTGGTCAAAGCCGCCACCGCACTACGAGCCGCCCGCGACGAGCAACCGACCGCCGCCCGCGTTCACGTCTATTTGCACGAAGTCTACCGTCGCCTCGGCCAACCGAGCGCCGCCCGTGCCGCACTGCGCGCCGCAAGAGCCGCAAACCCGATCGGGTTGACTCCCACCGAATTAGCCGCGACGCACAATTAGCCGTCGCGGCGAATTCTGTATCTTATCCCATTACGAAACGAACCTACGCGACCATCGCTATGAAACCGTATCATCTTTGCGGCATCGGAAATGCCATCGTCGATGTCTTTCTCGAACTGAGCGATGCGGAATTCGCGCCGCTCGGGTTCGAGCGCGGCACGATGCGTCTCGTCGAAAAGGCCGAGCAAGACAGCTTGTTCCGCGCCTTCCAGGATGCTAACCGCGACCTGCCGCTCGTCAGCGGTGGCTCGGTGGCGAATAGCGTGATCGCGCTATCGCAACTCGGCGGGAAGGGCGCGTTCATCGGCTGCGTCGGCGACGACCAGTACGGAATGCACTACGCATCCGAGTTCGAGAAACTCGACATCGACATCGGCAATCCGATCCTTCGCGGCGAAGCGACGGGCACGTGCGTCTGCGTCATCACGCCCGATGCCGAACGCACGATGCGTACGCACCTCGGTGTTGCCAGTCACTTGGCGGCTCGGCACATCGATGCCGCGCGGATTCAAAACAGCGAGTGGTTGTTCATCGAAGGCTACGTCTTCGCGAACCCCGAAACGGGTCAAATGGCGATCAAGGAAGCGATTGCCGTCGCCAAGGCCGCCGGTACGAAGATCGCGCTGACGTGTTCCGATGCCTTCGTGCCCGCCGTGTTCGGCACCGCGTTCCACGAGGCACTTCGGCAAAGCGATCTGCTGTTCTGCAACGCCCCCGAAGCCTGTGCCGTCACGGGTGTCGAGAAACCCGAAGAGGCGTTCGCGAAGCTCAAAGAACTCGTGGCGAACGCGGTCGTGACCGATGGGCCGAACGGTGCGTTCGTGCGGTTCGGCGGCGCGGAATATCACGTGCCCGCGTTTGCGTGTAAGCCGATCGACCTGACCGGGGCGGGCGATATGTTCGCGGGGGCATTCCTGTACGGGATCACGCAAGGGCTTCGGCCCGATGTGGCGGCCCGCGGCGCGAACCTGCTGGCGATGAAGGTCATCACGCAAGTCGGGGCGCGGATCCACCACAGTACGAAATCACTTTGGGACGAAGCCGTCCGGGGGGCATAAGCATGGCACGCTCGAAACTGTTTCTGGCGGTCGACGTCGGTTCCGACATTCGCAACTACGCGGTGCTGATGCAGCAAACGCTGGCGAAAACCGGCGCGGCGGTGAAGTGGGTCGAGCCG
Source organism: Limnoglobus sp. (assembly GCA_043780595.1). Classification (GTDB taxonomy): domain Bacteria; phylum Planctomycetota; class Planctomycetia; order Gemmatales; family Gemmataceae; genus Limnoglobus. Next base: position 12,298 of record JAYWCL010000161.1, on the reverse strand, counting down.
CACAACCTGCACGTCACGCTGAATTTCCTCGGCGATGTCGACGACCGCGACATGCACACCGTCTGCCGGGCTGTGACCGCAGTGGCGGCAAACGAGCCGGGGTTCGCGCTGTCGATCGCGGGCATCGGCGCGTTCCCCACGGTGCGACGGCCGAAGACGATCTGGGGCGGAATCGCCGAAGGCACGGACTCGTTGAAGCGACTCTACGAGACGCTCGAACCGAAGTTCCTGGCGCTCGGTTTGTACCGCAAGGAAGAACGCGGCTACACGCCACACCTGACGCTGGGCCGAGGCAAAGACGAATCCGAGGAAGGCCTGCTCGCCGCCGAAATCGCAAAGCACGCCACGTGGCACGGCGGCGAAGAGTTCATCGACGAAGTGATGATCTACTCGAGCGAACTAACGCGCGACGGCCCCGTCTACGCCCTAGTCGGCCGCGGCAAACTGGGCGGATGATGGCTATTTCGTCCAGTCTATCCAACTCAGTCCTGGTACGCGGCCAAAATCGCGGATGTTGTCCGTAACCACGGTTGCGCCAAGCTCCAGTGCCAGCGCTGCTAACCGGAGATCGTTACGCCCTACGTTGAGCTTCATGCGACGTAAGACTTCATGCCGTGCCACCGCCGCTTCTGTGATTGCAATGAGGGTATATCGTGAAAGAAACCGTAATGAATCATTCAGACGGTTTGCACCACTGGCTTGCTGCTGGGGGGTACGAGCACGTTGAAGAAAGGACAACCACCCGCCGATGACTTCTTCAACATTTACAGAGGCAATGCCGATCACTTGACCAGTGTTTGGTTCGGAATACGCCATTTGACTCGCAATAGCCTTCGTGTGGCCATTGCGTAGATGTGTGATGGTGGTAGTATCGAGCAGGAAAAGTGTCATCAGTCTGAATCCTCGACTGCATTCGCCACTTTTCGATATTCCTCAAACGCGATTTCCATTTCGGCATGTAGCGGATCGGCACGCATTCGTGCGCAGATTTCCTCTGTCGTCTCCGTATCGGTCAGCGTTAGCGTCCGAATCTTGCCACCGTTTTGCAACCGCTTTCGCAGGGCGGCGTTCAACGCAATCATTGCCGCCGATTCCGTTTCGCCTTCGGCAATTAGCGGAATGGGGCTTTGCGTGGACGCGCGGTAGCCTGTTGATGATGGCTCGACGAGTACGGCGATTTCCATGATTGTGACCTCAGTGTTAGCGGCATTGTACACAATGATCGCGATCTGTAAAAAGAGGAACAACAACGAAAGCGGACCAACGACGACCGGATAAGCCTGACACATCCTGCCCGCGCTTCGCTTCGAAGACTTTGCGGCGGCGAACGAGCCGGGGTTCGCACTATCGATTGCGGGTATCGGCGCGTTCCCTACGGTGCGACGGCCGAAGACGATCTGGGGCGGTATCGCCGAAGGCACGGAGTGACGAGAGCCACACGCGCAGCCAAACTGCGGCCCGGAGAACTCGTTACTGTAGAAGTGATCGCCACATTGCCGAACCTCGAAGTGACCCGTACTGCTCGGGTCGGGGAGACGATACCGTGACAGAACCTGAGCGTATGGAGCTTTTTACGGCCTTGGCAGAATTGTCTCGTCGTTACCCGCATTGGCGAATCGGACAATTAGTCGCGAACGTCGCCGGCTGGGCCGACGCCGACATCTGGGACGCGGAAGACGCGAACCTGTTGACGGCTGTGCGGAACCACCTGACCAACAACAGCGTAGCGCCTCAGCCTCGTCGCGAACGGACTTCGTCCGCGACTTGAATTCCATCTTCGTTTCGTCGCGTAGCGTTCACCTTCCTTACGAGTCTCCCACCGGGATGAACCCGGTGGCTCGTAAGGCGTTCGCTTTCCCCGCAGTAATTGCGGCTTCGTTGCCTGCGATTGTGGGTGGCTTGCCGTTGCTGCCGGGGTAGATGGTGCGGCGGGACAGTGGGTAGGCTTCGGTGCGGAGGTGGCCGAGCATGTGGTGGCCGCTGCGGCGTTCGCGTTCGGCGCGGAGGGCGAGGATGTCGATCGGCGCGATCACGATCTTTTCGTTCGGGCCGGGGTCGGCTTGGGCGAGAATACGGCCATCGGTATCGACGATCATGCTGCCGCCGGGCCACGAGAACGGCGGGTAGTTATCCGCCGAGGCCGCCTGATTCGAGGCCACCACGTACGCGATATTTTCCATCGCACGGCAGCGGTTGATGAGCGTCCACCAGTCCATCGGCGCGGTTGCGCCCCACGGGTCCATGTACGCCGAGACGCGGACGAGAACCTCCGCACCCGCGAGTGCGAGTTCGCGAATCGCCTCGGGGAATAGCCAGTCGTAACAGATCGCGGTGCCGATCTGGCCGATCTCGGTATCGGCGACGGGAAAGAGCGGATCGGGGTAGTTCGCGAGGTCGTGCGGGCTGGTGTGTACCTCCCACGGGATCCACGTATTCACTTTGCGGTAGCGGTACAGAATGCCATCGGGCGAAATCAGGCAGGTCGCGTTGAATGCGTGGCCGGGGAACCGCGTATCGGACTCTATAAAGCTGCCCGTCTGAATGAATACGCCGTGCTGTTTGCAAAAGCGATGATAGCGGTCGGTGTGTTCGTTTGGGATCGGCACCGCCAGTTGATCGAGCAGTTCTTCTGCGGTTTCATATATCGGTGCGGCGTGCGCGAACTCGGGAAATGTAATCAGCTTCACATCGCCGAACGGACGATACCCCACGACGGCACGTTCGGCCATTATCAACATGTGGCTGACGTTGGAAGCGATCTCGCTCCGGTGCTTCGGGTTCGGTCGATTCGTCTGGCAAGCGGCGGCAAGGTAACGTAGCATAGCGGTGTCGGCTTTTTGTGGTGCGGGCCGGATGATCATTCGTCACTCACCACCATACGAATTCTTCTTCGCTCTCGTTCTCCCGAGTCTTTTTCCATGGAAACGCCAACTTCTCCCGAAACGACGCCCGTGCCTGCTCCACTACCGGTTCGCCGGGCGGGTGGGCGGCGCGTGTTGCCGCAGACACTCACGCCGACGCTGTGGCTGTTGCTGTTTTTCACGTTCTTCTGCGTGGCCGTGCTCGGGGCGAGCGGTGCGTACCTGAGTGCCGTGAGTTTGCTCGAGTGGTTCAACAAGTCGCGCGGGGCGAGCTTCTCGACGACGTTCACCTTGTGGATGTTCCTCAGCCACGGCGCGGTCGGTATCGCGATCTTCGTGCCGTTCGTCGTGTTCGCACTTTGGCACATGCGAAAAGGTTTGAAGATCAACAACCCTGCCGCGATCCGGCGTGGCCTCTGGCTCACCAGCATCGGCATGGTCATCGGCGTCACGGGGTTCGCGCTGTTTCAGTTCGACGGCCTGCCGCAACTGCCCACCGGCACGATTTCGCGCTCCACCGTTTACTGGCTGCACGTCGTGTTACCCGTACTGTCGATTTACGTTTATGTCGCGCACCGCCGCAAGGGGCCGAACATCCGTTGGCGTTACGCGAAAATGTGGGCGATGGGCGTCGTTGCGTTCGTCGGCGGCATGATGGTTTTGCACAGTCAATCGCCCGCGAAGTGGTTCGCCGTCGGCCCGAAGGACGGCGACAAATACTTCCACCCCTCCGAGGCCCGCACCGCCGACGGCAAGTTCATCCCCGTCGAATCGCTGAACTCCGACGTCTACTGTATGCAGTGCCACAAGGAGATCTACAACGATCACCTGCACTCGTCGCACAAGTTCAGTTCGTTCAACAATCCCGCGTACTTATCGAGCGTGCTGGAAACCCGCAAGGTCGCACTCGAACGCGATGGCAACGTCAAGGCGAGCCGCTGGTGTGCGGGTTGCCACGACCCCGTGCCGTTCTTCTCGGGCCTGTTCGACGATCCGACCTTCGACATGGAGAAGCACGTAACGGGCCATGCGGGCATCACGTGCGTAGCGTGCCATGCGATCTCGGAAGTTCACAGCACGACGGGCAACGCCGCATACACGATCGAGTCGCCCGACCATTACCCGTTCGCGTTCAGCAGTAGCGACACGATGCGGATGCTCAGCAATCAGATCATCAAGGCGAAGCCGGACGTCCACAAGAAATCGTTCCTGAAACCGTTGCACAAGACCGCCGAGTTCTGCTCGACGTGCCATAAAGTCTCGTTGCCGGTCGAACTGAACCACTACAAGGACTTCCTCCGCGGGCAGAACCACTACGATTCGTTCCTACTCAGTGGCGCATCGGGTAACGGGGCACGCAGCTTCTATTACCCACCGAAGGCGAGCGCGAATTGTTCGACGTGCCACATGAACCTGAAGACCGCCGGCGACCCGAACGAGAACTTCGCCGCCCGCGATTTCGATGGCACCGGCGTTCGCAAAAACCACAACCACCTGTTCCCCGCCGCGAACACCGGCTTGCCGACGCTGTTGAAAAATGATCCGCGCTACGCGGATCGTGCGGAAGGCTTCGACAAGGCAATCCGCGAACATACCGACTTCCTGCGCGGCACCGACCCCGATGGCAAAGACAAGAAACTCCGCATCGACCTGTTCGCAATCAAGGATGGCGCAACGACCGACGCGGAGAAGCTGATCGCGCCGTTGCGGCCGAACTTGCCGAAGCTGAAACCGGGCCAGTCGTATACCGTCGAAGTCGTGATTCGCACGCTGAACATCGGGCACCACTTCAGCCAGGGCACCGTCGATTCGAACGAAATCTGGGTGGACTTCCAGGCGAAGAGCGGCAGCAAGGAGATCGCACGCAGCGGCGCACTCAGTGGGCCGAACGACACGGGCGAACTCGATAAATGGGCGCACATGATTAACGTCCACATGCTCGACCGCAACGGCAACCGCATCAATCGCCGCAACCCGCAGGACATCTTCACGCCGCTCTACGATCACCAGATTCCACCGGGTGCGGCCGTCGTCGTTCACTATCGGCTCGACGTGCCGAAAGACCTGACCGCGCCGATCGACCTGAACGTGAAGCTGCGTTACCGCAAGTTCGACTACGAGTACATGAGCATCGTTCACAAAGGCGGCGCGGTACCCGCGTTGCCGATCGTCGATATTTGCGAAGACAAAGTCACGCTGCCCGTTGACGGCGTCGCGGTCGAGGTGCCCGCACAAACCTCGAAGATCGCCGCCGGCTGGCAGCGCTGGAACGACTACGGCATCGCCAACCTCATCGAAGGTGGCGTCGGGGCGCGGAAGGGCCACTTCCGTCAGGCCGAGGCTGCGTTCCAGAAGTTGCTGACGCTCGATGCCCCCGATGCCGTGTCGCACGCACACATGAACTTGGCGCGGGTGTACATCGACGAAGGCCGCCTCGACGATGCCGCACGCCACCTGAAACTCGCCGGGGACGCGAAGGCCCCGTGGTGGACGCTGTCGTGGTTGACCGCCGTCGTCAACAGCGAACGTGCGACGAAGGAAGGACTCGATGCCGCGATCCCCGACCTCGAGAAAATCGTCTCGCCGGGCAGCCACCAGCCATCGGATCGCGGGTTCGATTTTACGAAAGATTACATCATTCAAAACTTGCTCGCGAACCGCTTGTTCAAGCGCCGCGAATTTGAACTCGATGGCTCCGATGCACAACGGCAGTACGTGTTGCGGGCGGTGGCGTCCGCACAGAAAGTCCTCGCGCTCGAAAGCGAAGACGTCCAGGCGCACGACCTGTTGCGCCAAGCGTACGGGTATCTGTCGGGTTCGGGTGGCCCCGAATCGACCGGCACCACCGAGCCGAACCTGATCGACCTGCCCGTGCTGGCGAAACAGTTCGCCGATGCGAAATTGCCGAAGCCCGAGCGGATGATTTTCGCGGCCCGGCTCATCCAAGGACTCGACGGGTTAGCCAAGCGAGCGCCGCAAGCCGACCAGCCGAAGATCGCCACACTGCGCGGCATTCTGAAGGAAGTCCGCCCCGCGTTCGACGACAAATCCGACCCCGAATTCACCGCGACAACCGCCGCGCTGCTGTCGGCACTACACCGCGAATTTCACCTGATGTACAAGCCCGACGAAGTCGCACGATCGACCGCGACGCGCATCTACCGCGAGAAAAACCCGATCGCCAACTATGCGGCCCGCGATCGGGTCATCTACCCGACGACGCCAACGCACCGCGAAACGATCCTCGGCGGCGGCGAACTGTCTGCGAAGTAGAATTCGCCGCGACGCTTAATTAGCCGCGACGCGCAGGCTTTGCGAAGCGGAGCGCGTGGACGTCACGCATCACCGATAATGGCAACGCCGTGAAGGATTTTGCAAACGGTAAAAACTATCCGTTCTTTTCTGATTCTGGTAGCCGCAGGTCTTTAGCCTGCGCGGGGGCAAATACCCTATAAAACTAGTCGTGGCGAGTCTTCGAGACGCGACGCAAGAGGCCACGATGGCCAGTGGTGCGGTCCCCTCCCATGGTACCACCATGGGCTACGTGAGCGATCCTTTCAGGACCGAAGAACAGAACCCCGGAAGGGCCTCCGAGGTCACAGACCCCAGCTACAATACGAAAATTCAGCTTGCGGCTTTGAGTGCGGCGAGCGCCGTGGCGTAGTTCGGCTCGGCGGTCACTTCGGCGACGTACTCCGCGTGCGTCACGGTGCCGGTTTTATCGACGACGAACACGGCCCGCGCCAGCAATGGCAACGGCAAGCCTTCGAGCAACACGCCCCAGTTCTTGCCGAACGAATGATCGTGAACATCGGACAGCGTGTGCATGGTCTTGATGTTCTCGTCCGCGCAGAATCGCTTCTGTGCGAACGGCAGATCGAGGCTCACGGTGTAACACGCGACGGCGTCGCCGAGGGCCGCGATGCCTTCTTCAAACTTCTTCGTCTGGATGCTGCACGTCGGCGTATCGAGCGACGGCACGACGCTGAACAACCGCGCTTTCGCCGGCGTGTCGCCGAGCGTGACGGCGGCCAAGCCGTTGTTGAGCGTCTTAAAATCCGGTGCTTTCTGTCCGGTTTTGACTTCGGGACCAGCCAAAGACTTCGGTTCGCCCTTGAAGGTAACCGCATTAGCGCGTGACGACATCGGGATTCTCCAGATATTGGAATGGGAGCGACAGTTCGCAAAGCTATGATATTCGCGAGAGACAAAAGTGAAACGCGAACGGGCTTACGAGCCGCCGAGTTCATCCCCGCTCGCAAGTGGAACCTTTTCGCTTGCGGATCGTCAGAAGGTCGGCTACCGTTTGACGAAGTCGATGATTTACGCGAAACGAACCCGCCATCGAACCCCGAACTCCTCGAGTATCTCACGAAGGAATTCATCGCGCACAAGTTCGACACGAAGCACCTGATCCGCACGATCGAAGAGATCTATTTGGTATCGCTCGGCCGCAACCCCACAACGACGGAAATCAACCGCAACCTCGCGCACATCCAGCAATCGAAAGACCCGAAGAAGGGCCTCGAAGATGTGACGTGGGCGATTTTGAACAGCAAGGAGTTCATGTTCAACCGGTGAGTGGATTGGGTTAGAATGGTATTGGGAAAGAGGAGTTTGAATTCATGCCCGTGACCGCCTACGCACCACAAGATACCGAGCGTTCGATCGTGGAAAATGGAAACCATACGGGAACACTTATTCCCCTATGTTCAATCGGTGAACAAATGGCTCTTTTCGTAAGGTGGATGTATGCCGCTGCATTTCGAGTCCGTGGCCTTTCACTGGCCTGTTGATTTGCGAATTGGGGTCATCGTCTCGGGTGCATGGAAACGTCCACTACTGGATATCTTGCATGAATCGCAAGCATGTGGTGGATTGGGGAACCACCCGGACGACGTAACAGGCCAGTTTGTCGCTTGGTGTTACGAACAGAAGCGACGGCTATTCGATTCGATCGAATTCCTCAACCTACCAATTACAGCCTTGAAGGGGAAAGTCTGGGATCGATGGGATTGGTACGATGAGACACTAAAGGAGCTATCGGAATACCAGAACCCACCGTACCTAGTGGATTTGGATGCGGGCCAGATCACACAATCGGGCAAAATCCTTTGGCCACCCAAGGATCGCAGACGCCCTCCGCCAGTCGATGGGCGTATTCCTGAACCTGGTTCCGCGTTCCTCGTTGGTTGGTATGGCATTGATATCGGACATCGAAGGGATGAGGGAACATACACCAGTCTTGGACCACACGAACTCCCACCATTGCGAGTGAAGTTCACTAGTGATTACTCCTGGCTCCGTTCCGCACTTGCACAACGTCCGATGGGAACGAAAGAAGCGATCGACAAAAAACTGAAAGCGTTACGAAAAGCGTGCAAGTCGCGATTGCCCAAGGAATTCGTGGCGTTTTTTCAGCACGAAGAGATTTGGAACAAAATCCGTTCGAGTACCGATTGCTACTTTCATCTGGACACGCAACCCGTGGAAATCCCCAACGGGCTTGGCTCGCTAGTTCGGTTTATGTCGGATTCGCAAGGTTGCAAGCACTGGAACCTCTATCTGCCCGCCAATGGTCGTGGCCATGCTGTCGTCGCGAGTTACTTTTTCACTGGTAGCGAGTCTGCGAATAAAGAAGACGGCAGGCCGAACCCGAAAGACCTCACGAGGTGCGCAAACACGTTCGAAGAGTTCATGTATCGTTTCTGGCTCGAAAACGAGATTGCTTGGAACGAAGGAAAGCCAGAGGAGATGCCTGCCGGTGCGAGTGAGTATCTCGCGTTTTACGATCCGTGAATGTCTTCGTAACGATTTCAAATGTTAGAGTTTGAACAGACCGCCAAATGCTTTAGAGGTGGCTGATGTTATGAGTCAATCAAACCCGTGCGGGTGACTATACGCTGACAGTGCTGGGTCAGTCGCAGGTGCCGTACCAGAAAGACGCAAAAGCGGCGAAAGCCAACTCGCTGGTGACGATTCCCTCGCGGCCGATTACGATTACGGTTCTGCCCGCGAAGAAACCTTAGCCGCACGGTGACCCATGTTCACGGATGAAACCCGACGCCGCGATTTCCCTTCGCTCGAAGGCATCACGTACCTCAACTCGGCGGCGGAAGGCATTCCGCCCCTGTCGGTGCGCGAGTCGTTACTGGCGTACTTCCGCGATAAACAACACGGCATGGATGGGCGCATCCCGCACGCCGCCGAATGGGACGCGACCAGGGAACTCGTCGCTCATTTCTACGGGCTGATGGCGGCAGAAATCGGCATCTGTTCGTGTTCGTCCGAAGCGTACAACCTCGCAGCGATGGCGCTCAATCTGCAAGCGGGCGATGAGGTCGTCATCAACGATCTCGACTTCCCCGCAGGCGTGTCGCCGTGGTTGCAACCGAGTTGCGCGGCGAGCGTGAAGCTGTGGCGGAACCGCCAGGGTGGCTTGCGCACCGAAGATCTGATTCCGCTTCTCGGGCCGAAGACGCGACTCGTCACCGTTTCGTTGGTGAGTTTTTACAACGGCTTCACGATCGATCTGCCCGAAGTGATCGCGGCCGTTCGCAAGCATTCGCCGGCGCTGATTGCCGTCGATGTGACGCAGGCGCTCGGGCGAATCCCGTTGAACCTGACCAATGTGGACTTAGTCGTCAGTAGTACGCACAAGTGGATTCTCGCTTCGCACGGCGGCGGCCTCGTCGGCGTGCCGTCGTCGCGCGCCGCACAGTGGACCGTACCCGCGGGCGGTTGGTACCACCTCGAAGATGCCTTCGGCGCGAACCGCTTCGAGCGCGCGATCAGTAAGCCGGGCGCGAGCAGTTTCAGCGTGGGGATGCCGAACTACCCGGCGGTGTACGCGATCCGCGCGGGGTTGGAATACATCCGCCGCATCGGCGTCGAAGCGATCGACCGCCACGCTCGCCCGTTGGTGATGCACTGTTTGAACGAACTGAAAGCCATGCCGATCGAGCTACTGACACCCATCGAACCGGAGCGAATCGCGGGCATCGTCGCGTTCCGTCACCCCGCCGCCGATGCGATTCAGAAGCAACTGCACGCGAAAAATATCCACGTGATGGCCAGCGCCGGTCGCCTCCGCATCGCGATCCACGGCTACAACACCGCCCGCGATGTCGAGCACTTCCTACGCGAATTGCGCATTGCGCTGAACGAGGTGTAACCGAATCACTTCGCCTGCGCGGCCACCGGCTTGCCGAACGAATCGGGCATTTTGTTCTTGTCGAATAATAATGGCATGAGCAGCAACATCGTCGGTAACCCGAGTGCCACGGCTAACCCGAAGGCGTGCCCCGGTGTGAACCGCAACACCGCCCACAATACGAGCGTCCAGACGGCGTAGTGCAGCAGGTTCAGCCCGAGTGCCGCCCAGAGTGCCCCGCGGCTCGGCGCGAACACCGCACTCGGGTTGTTCGACTGGCCGAATTCAATGTAACGCCGTCCGCCGACTTCCTTAAACAGCCGATTCGAGCCGCTCTTGTACTTCCCGTTCGCGTCGAGGTCGGCATCGTACCGCACTGCTTTTTCGCCGTCTTTTACCGCCACCGCCACGACCACATAATCGGCGGTCGTCATGTTGAACGATTTCGTCGTGTCTTTGATGTCCAGGTAGCGATCACCCTGTTTTTTGAATGCGGCCGTCGTTTCGCGGTACTGGCCTTTGTCGTCTTTGGTGCCGCCGCGCCGGATCGCCTCGAACGAATCGAACGGGTGCGAACTGGTCGGGTTGAACTCGAAGAAGGTGCCGTAGCGATCTTTCGATTCGGCCCGCGTGTTGATGAACACCCAGAACGTGAGAAACCCACCGACGAGCAACCCCGCGATCAACCCGCGAATGGCGAGTTTGTTCGCCGGTTCGTTGTAAACGTACGCCTGCAAGAATCGGCTACCGCCCCAGAATAGCGCGAACAGCGCCACGGTCAGGGTCGCAAACGTCACAACGAGCATCGTTCCAGGTGTCACGCCGATCTCCGATGAAGAGTATTGCGTTCATCCTAAGAAAAACCCCCACCCAAGAAAGCCCAGCGACTTTCACTCGACCGAAACGACTTCGTTGCCGGCACGGGTGCTCAACGCTTGTAGCGTCGATTGCGGTAACGTCGTACGCAAGAATCGCACGCTGCCATCGGCGAGCGCGAAGTTGGCACCGCCGGTGTGGCGACTGCCGTAGGCGCACATTCGCGACCAGATGTCCGATGAAATGTCCGCCCAGTTCACCTGCGTCGGCGGGCTGCCGGGTGGCACGGGAGGCGGAATATACTCTTGCGGGTAACTCGCGCCGATGGGTGCGAAACTGCTGAGCGTGGCCGTGGCGATGGCCGATTGCCCGATCGGCGAACCCCACACGGCGAAGCCCGCCAGCGACAAAATCGGCGGGTTCGGCATCGGCATGATCGGGGCCGTCGTCCACGATTCGTAGTTGCTATCGCCCGGCAGCCGCTCGCCCAAAAGCAGCGTATTCGACAGGCCATCGGTCACTTGCGCGATCGTTACCGGTCGCTGGTTCGCCATCGGTTTGGACGTCGGCCCCGTTTCGTGGAACAGACCATCGGCGGTCGCCAACATCGGCGGGAACGACCGCGCCCCGCCGTTCCCCGCATACGTCGAAACGCCTGCCGTGGAACTGCCGTAAGTGAGCGGGTTTTGGCCCACGTTCGCACTCGGGCAAACGAACATCGCCAGTGGCGTCGCGCCCGGCGGATTGCTTCCCGTGAAATTGTTCGAGGGGGTGGTGAAGTTCCAGTTCGCCGCAATCGCGGGCTGTTCGATGTACGCGAGCAGTTCGACGAAGACCGAAGTAAAGCGTCCATCGGGGCCAGGGTGCGCGATACCCGGCGGGAAAGTGCCGAGCGCCGATTCGTGCGCGTGCAACCCGAGCGCGAGTTGTTTCAAATTGTTCGTGCAGCGGATGCGGGCGGCCGCCTCGCGCACCTTCTGCACCGCCGGCAACAGCAAGCCGATCAGGATCGCGATAATCGCAATCACGACGAGCAGTTCGATGAGAGTGAACCCGGTTCGCCGCAGCGTCATGTGCGTGTTTCCGATCGGCGGACGTGAAAAGCTAGCTGTGAGTTTATTCGCCGCGAACGCAACCGGCGCACGAATCGCGCGCTTTCGCGCGCAATTTCCAATTGCCTAACCGTCGCGGTCGCGCTGACGCGATCGACGCCACCGCGAGTCTCAGCGAAACTTCATCGAGCGGACATTTTGTCTTCACGTGGATGTGTAAAATTCAATCGACGAGCCACGACGCCGCTCGCAGATGCACGGGGCATACCCCAAGCCTGCGGGCGGCGTCATTTTGTAAGTCGTGCACGGTATAAATGCCGTCACAGTTCGAGGTCGTCGATCGTGGAAATTCGGATCGCGCGCAGGATCGCGTGCTGCAATCGCGCCGCTTCGGTCACCGCCCGAATCCGCGATTC
>JAYWCL010000160.1:0-5159 GCA_043780595.1 Limnoglobus sp. | reverse complement strand
GAATCGCGGATTCGGGCGGTGACCGAAGCGGCGCGATTGCAGCACGCGATCCTGCGCGCGATCCGAATTTCCACGATCGACGACCTCGAACTGTGACGGTATTTGCACCCGTCGCCTGGGGGCACGACCACTTGCGAACCCCGAAAGCGCGGAACGCCGACGACGGGTAGCAACGAAGCCGCGAACCGGTAAGATGCACGGGACGCCGCAATTGCCAGCGGTGGCGGTCGAATGCGAGGGTGGCGGAATTGGCAGACGCACAAGACTTAGGATCTTGCGGGCGCAAGCTCGTGGGGGTTCAACTCCCCCCCTTCGCACTGTTGAAACGCAAAGGCTTACGGCGAATCGAGCCGTAAGCCTTTTTCTTCTGGCCTTCACAAATCCGTTCGCCGACGCCGTGCCAAATCCTCGTGAAGATTGACCCTGTCCGGAATAGAATGCCCATGCGGAATAATCGGCGCGCCGTCGTTCAACGGGATGGTTATGGCACGGATTACTGGGCGATGGGTTTCGCTCTCCACGAATCGACGAATGGTTACCGAGTTGATGTCGGTGTGCCGGGGTATGCCGATCATTTCGATGGAACGAACGATGGCACTCGGCGATGTCGTCGCGGCCCGCGACGCACTCCTCGAACCGCCGCCGTGGGTGGCGCTGTTCGCGAAAGCGTACGCGATTGTCGCCGAGCGACGCCCGGAACTGCGGCGTTCGTTCTTGCCGTTCCCATGGCCGCATTTCTACGAAGCCGACGAAACGATCTGCTCGATTGCGGTCGAACGAAATGACGCGGCGGAGCCGGAAATCTACTTCGGGATGTTCCGTTCGCCGAACCGCCAATCGCTGACGCAATTGCACTATGCCGTTCGCGAGTGGGTCGAGAAGCCGGTCGATCGAGTGCGCGAGTTTCAGCAGATGTTGCAGTTGATGCGACTGCCCCGACCGTTGCGTGCGGTGATGTGGTGGTTTGCGGTGAAGGCATCGGGGCGAATGCGCACCAAGAACTTCGGCACCTGCGGAATCAGTACGACGGCAGGGGCGGGCGCGACGTGCTTGAACTTGATCGCTCCCCTAACGGCAACGCTAAATTGCGGCCTGTTCCAACCCGATGGCACGCTCGCGGTGCGTCTGCATTTCGATCATCGTGTTTTCGACGGGATGCCCGCGGCCCGCGCGCTATTGGAAATGGAACACGCGCTGACGGGTAGCATACTCAGCGAACTCCGCACGATGGCCGGCACGACGAATCGCATCGGCGTGAAGAATGTCGATGTCGTCGTGAGATAGATATTCGCGGGCTGCTTGATCGAGGAGTTTCTTCAGTCGCCCGTAGTATCTTCGCGGGTGCTCGGACCTTCTACTACGCCGAGCCGCTACCGCATCAGGAACATGATGATTCCGAAAGTGGCGAGACAAGTGATGATCGCCGACACGATAGCAATCGACATGATCCGGCTCTTTCGGTCGAGTTCGGACTCTGACCCCTTCGCTCGCGTGCGGATGATCGGCTCGACCAACGTCGAGGGATCGACGGGCACCGTGGCGGGGTGTTGGATGAGCGGACTAACTTCCGTTAGAGTTTTCGTTGCCATTTCCCGCACCGTCGGCGTCAACGAACTCGACCGCACAGTCGTCGCGCGAAACAGTTGACTTTGCATAACGAGTTGGTTCGATGTGTCGTCGTCGCTCGTCCACGGGTGGAACGCATCGATGACTTCCGCTGCCGAGGCGAAGCGATCTTTCGCGAGCTTCGCCATCATCTTCGCGATGATCGCAGCGAGTTCTTCGGGAAGATCCGAGCGAAAATCCATGAGGTTCGGGACGGCACCGAACTGGTGCTGCATCAGCTTTTGTTGCGCAGGCACGCCTTCGTACGGCGAGTGACCCGTGAGTAACGTGAAGAGCGTTGCGCCGAGGCTGTAAATGTCCGAACTCGCATCGACGTCGTTCTGAATCGCTTGTTCGGGCGAGAGATAATCGATCGTGCCGAGGATCGTTTGGATGTTGAGAATGCCGGTCAGATTGTCTTCGGATTTGTCGATCTTTTTCGTTAAGCCCATATCGAGAATTTTGATGGTCCCATCTTTCGTGAGCATCAAGTTTTCGGGCTTAATGTCGCGATGAACGAAGCCTTTTTCGTGGGCGTGCTGCAACCCCGATGCCGCTTGAATGGCGATCTTGGCGGCATCCATCGGGCCGAACGGCCCCTTGCGATCGACGACTTGTTCGAGCGTCGCACCATCGACGTGTTCCATGACGATGTAGTGCGTGCCACTCGCTTGGCCGACGTGGTGTACGCGAACGATGTTGGCGTGGCAAAGCGCCGATGCCGCCCGCGCTTCACGCAGGAATCGCTCGACGGCGGTTTTGTTTTCGGCCAATTCGCGGGCCAACACCTTCACGGCCACTCGCCGTTTCAGCGTGGCATGTTCGGCCAAATAGACCGTACCCATGCCGCCTTTGCCGATCTGATCGAGAATCCGATACGGCCCGAGTACGAGACCACGATGCCGACCGCCCAGCAACTGCTTCGATTGGAACCGCGTGAGAATCCCTTGCTGAACCAGGCTCTCCGCGAATACCCCCGCCTCCGAAGGATAGTCTCCCGCATCGCGAATCGATTCGAGCACGGCCTCGTCGAGGAGCTTACTCTGCCCCAAGATCGATAGGAACTCAGATTGTTCGATCACGGCAGACATCGACGACTCCTGGAGGAACCCGCAAACGGATTTTCTCGCTAGTATCATTTAGTGCGCCGTTCGGTGAGGGAGTGCGAAATGGGCAAAGTTTTCTCACCGATGCCCATTTCAAATGAGCCAGACGAATGAATTTACGCCGTGGGTATGTATGGCGATCTGGGTGAGTTGCAATCGCAGCTTCAAAGATGTATCCGGACGTTTACGCAGTCGGCTACGTTCTCAACATTCAACATTCTCTCGTCGGACTGTGGTTCTGTATTGTTGGACATTCATCGTGAAACGTCAATCGGTGTGCTTCGACTTGTGTGGGTGGTTCGAGCTTCGCGATGAGTCGTTCGATCGCGCGACGAGGCACCGCCTTCGCCCGATTTTCGTTTTGATGGTGAAGCACCTTCAGCGACGGTTCGAGGTAGACGATCTCGATTCGTGCGTTGTAGTCGGCGAACAAATCGATCCAGCGCGTGCGGGTCAACCGCATTGAGTTCGTGGCGTTGAACGCGAAGTCTCGCTTGGCTCGCAGATGCTCCCGGCACCATTCGCGCGCGACTTGCACGACTTCGCCCTGATCGTCGGTCGGCTCGACATCGAGGCTCGAACGAACATCGTCCAGCGAAACCACGGGCAGGTTCGGCCGATGCACGGACAGCCACGTGTCTTTCCCGGCACCGGGTAAACCGGACATCATCGTGACGGTGCAACGGAACGCCTCGCGCGGCACGTAGTGCAAGCTCGAAAGCTGGCCGCGAAATGTCGGCAGTCAGCGTTCAGCAGTCAGCGGTCAGCTGCCAAATTCCGTTTTTGCTGATCACTGTAAACTGAAAGCTGATCGCTGAAAGGTGCGGACGTAGACGCCCTCCATGCGGTCGTCGATTTGGCCGGTCAACGGGTTATCGAACGCACTATCGAATGCGGAGCGACCGATCATGCCGAAGAGGTCTTTCTCGTTCGTGCGGCCGCGGTGCAATACGGGAACGGTTCCGATATCGGTGCCGTCGAGCATTCGTAGGCGCGTATCCAAATCGAGGAAGCGGCTCACCGATTTATCGTAAATGTCGAACTCGAAGAAATAGTGCAGGAGTGCGCGATAATGCACCGAGTGCTTCGCGTACAGCCATTCGCCGAACAAGATGAACCGATCCGCGAGCATCGCTTCGAGTACGGGTCGCTTGCCCATCGTCCATTGTTTGAACAAATCGTACTGCGGGTGCATCCCCGTTGTGATCTCGTGGCCGCGACATTGCAAGATCATCCGCCCTTGCGAATGGAAGTGAATGCCCGTGTTCGTCCCGTCGAGTTTCTCTTCGACGACCAACGAATCGTCGGCCACGAACCGCGCCGATTCCTTCGCCGACAGATGCTTGTCGTCGTCGGTGCCGCGCGACCCGAACAGGTGCGGCGTGCGGGGATATTTCACGAAGTCATCGCGCGTCGCACCCATGGCTGGCCCCTTGCTCGAGTTCGATTCCGCAAGGGACACCTCATTCCGAATCGGGTTCGGATTGAAAATGTGTCAGTTTCTGCCAAGCTCACGATAATATGGCCAGTAGGAGGATTCGGATGCCGGTACACAATTGGACGCGCGTCGACGAGGGTATCTTCCATGCGTTTCATCACGAGTGGATCTCGGCGATTTCGCGCGCGCTCAACCGTGGGCTGTTATCTTCCGAGTTTTACGCACTGCCGGAACAGTACGCTGGCGGATACGGCCCGGACGTTCTCACACTCCAAACGCCATCTCGCGGGAAAGGGAATCCGAATCGCGGAGATTCCACTTCCCGCGCGACGGGCACGGACGTTCTCGAATCGCCACCGAAAACTCGCTTCCACGTTACGAGTGCCCCGGCTTGGTACGCGACCAAGAAAAAGTCGGTTGCCGTCCACCACATCTCCAATCGCCGCGTGGTTGCCATTGTGGAGATCGTTTCCCTTGGAAACAAGGCGAGCCGAAGTGGGTTGGCATCATTTACGCGAAAAGCGCACGACGGTCTCTCGGCGGGCGTGCATCTGAGCGTCATCGATCTCTTTCCGCCTGGCGTGCGAGACCCGGAAGGGATTCATCCGTTGATTTGGGGCGACGACGCGACGCATAGCTTCCAATTCGACGCAACAAAACCACTCACGTGTGGCGCGTATGTTGGCGGGCCATCTGCCGAAGCCTACGTCGATACGTTGGCTGTCGGCGATTGCCTCAACGACTTACCGGTGTTTCTGACGCCACTCGAGTACGTGTCGTTACCGCTCGAGGAAACGTATCTCGCCGCGTTCGATTCGCTCCCCGACTTCTGGCGAGACGAACTCAATCGTTGAACCGAAAATCACGGCTTCCACCAGGCGTCTATACTTCTAGCGATTCAAAATGACACGTTAGGCGTCCGGCATGTCATGATTTACCTGCTTTGGGGTGGATGACGATGTCGTACTTGGGTAGAGTCGCAGAACGCTCCAGTCGCGCTTCGATCGGCT
>JAYWCL010000159.1:0-9080 GCA_043780595.1 Limnoglobus sp. | reverse complement strand
TACATTCCGCAATTCGGGAGTGAGTTCGCGGAGGGGTGGGTGGTAAGTGCCGAAACCACTTTCCTGCTACCCGACGCCGCCACGATTGGAACCATGCCTTCACCGGCTACCTAAAATCGTCGCGATTGAAACCGCACCTGGATTTGCGCGTCGTTTCCGTGCCTCCACCGAGATCGGCATCTTGCGATGCGGTTGTAATATATCTCAATGCCGATCTACTCTTACCTCGAAACGCACCACTCGACCCACTCGAGATTGGCCCCGTCGCCGACGGGTGCGCAGCACGTGGGCAATGCGCGAACGTACCTGGTGGCGTGGTTGGCGGCACGGTCGCAATCGGGCACGCTCGCGTTGCGCATCGAAGACATCGACTCCCCACGCACGAAAGCGGGGGCCGCCGAACAGGCGATGGCCGACCTGCGCTGGCTCGGTCTGGACTGGGACGGCGAGCCGGTCGTGCAAACCGCACGGCTGCCGTTGTACGAAGCGGCACTTCGCGAGTTAATGCAAAACGAACTCGTTTACCCCTGCACGTGTAGCCGAACCGACATCGCGAATGCGGCCAGCGCGCCCCATGCCGAGCACGAAGGGCCGACCTATCCCGGCACCTGCGCGAGACGTTCGGCGCAAGATGCCGACACGTTGGGCACACCGTACGCCTGGCGGTTCCGCACGACGGAGTCGCCCGTTTTCGACGATCGCATCGTCGGCCGTACGGCACTCGATTTGCATAGTTTGGGTGGCGATTTCGTCGTCTGGAAGAACGCGGGCACGCCGGCGTATCAACTCGCGGTCGTCGTCGACGATGCGCAAATGGGCATTACCGAGGTCGTTCGCGGCGACGATCTGTTGCCGTCGACACCCCGGCAACTGCTGCTTTACCAGGCGCTCGGGCAGGCGGCACCGCAGTTCGCACACGTGCCGTTGGTGGTCGGCGAAGATGGCCGACGCCTCGCGAAACGCCACGGCGACACGCGGCTGTCCGCACTGCGCGAAGCGGGCGTTCGCCCCGAAGCGCTACTCGGGTTGCTCGCATGGTCGTGCGGCTGGCTGGATCGGTCGGAGCCGGTGACCGTAAACGAGTTACTGCCGCAGTTCTCCTTCGAAGCGATCCCGCGTACGCCGTTCGTGCTGACGGCCACCCATCTGAGCGCGATCGGGTATCGCGCATTCGCGTAATTCCCGCGAACTTCGCGTTGGCCTGCCGAACGGAACTCGCTTAGAATACTTCTCAGCCCCCACTCCCTCGCTACCGCCCAGAGATCGTGCCCGATGGCCTCCGATTCCGTCGAATCGTTCCTCAGCTTGGCGCGCGAGAATCACCTTCTCCCGCCGGATCAGTTCGAGGAACTCGTCCGCCAGCCGGACGTTCCCCAAGAGAATTTGGCCGCGTTGTGCGAGTCGCTGTTGGCGCGCGGCGCGATCACGCCGTTCCAGGCCGAACGGATCCGCACGGGGCGCGGGCGCGAACTCACGTTTGCCGGTTACCCGATACTCGACGAAGCGGGAAACTGCCCCGGTGGCACCGTCGTACGGGCACTCCACCCGAGCTTGCGCACGCCCGTGATGGTCCGGCGACTGCGCACCGACTGGCTGGCCCCGACGGATAATCTCTCCGCATTCGTCCAACGGGCGCAAACGGCTGCACCGATTTCGCACGCAAACCTGATGCACCTGCTCGATGTCGGCGCGTACCACGACGAGCTTTATGCGACGCTCGTTCCGTTCGATGGGTCGAACCTCGAAAGCCTCGTTCGCGACATTGGGCCGATGCCGACATTCCTGGCGTGCCGGTTCGCGCAACAGGCGGCGAACGGGTTGCAAGCGGCACACGACGG
Organism: Limnoglobus sp.; assembly: GCA_043780595.1. Classification (GTDB taxonomy): domain Bacteria; phylum Planctomycetota; class Planctomycetia; order Gemmatales; family Gemmataceae; genus Limnoglobus. Next base: position 7,242 of record JAYWCL010000159.1, on the reverse strand, counting down.
CGGTATCGCGCACGGCGATGTCCGACCGGCCAACCTCGTCGTTGGGCCGATGGTGCAATCGTCGCGGAAGAAACCCGATGGCTCGCCGATTTTTCGCCCCGCACACGATGCCGCGTTGAAACTGTCCGAACTCGGGTTGGTGCCACTGCGGCCGAACGTCACCGCTTGGGCGAATTCGCACCCCGCTCCCACCCCTGGGCAACTGGCGTACTTGCCGCCGGAACGCGCCGAGAATGCCACGCCGACTGCGGCCGGCGACATTTATAGTTTGGGTGCGTCGTTGGTGTACCTGCTCACGTCGCGTACGCCGTTCGAGGCCGATTCCGCGATCGAGATGGCGGCGAAAATCGCGTCGGGACAACCGCTGATTCTGGAGTACATTCGCCCCGATCTGCCCGCGAAACTGGTCGCGCTCGTCCGCGCGATGATGTCGCGCAACCCCGAGGAACGACCCACTGCGGTCGAGGTAGTCGAGCAGTTGCGCCCGTTCGTCGAACCGACGGTAGCGCCGGTCGCCGAACACGAGATTTTACACGGCGACGCGGAAGTCCCGCTCGCGACATCGGCGTCAGTCGATGGAAGCGATGTCGCGCTGTTGACACCCGCCGAAGCCCCCGCACCGGGCGGCGGTTGGGTGGCGATGCCGTACGTCGAAGCGCACGGCACCGAAGCCGCGCCGACGTATGAGTTCGCCGCTTCTCACAATCCCGCCGACTTCGCGCCGCCCTCGGATGAAGTACCACTCGCGCGCCGTAAGACCGGTATGGACGCCGCCGCCAAGAAACGCGCCAAGATGTGGATCCTCCTCGGCGTCGGTTTGTGGATCCTTTCGATTCCCCTCTGGATCATTTTGTTGAATCAGCAAGGTTGCTTCAACAGCACGCCGAAACCGACGAACAAGCCAGGCCGTCGCGCATAGAGAGTACGCGCTCCGCTTCGCAAAGCCTGCGCGTCGCGGCTAAACGAGGATGAGATGAGAGTCTCTTTGATTGTTGCTTGCGGTGTGTTGCTCACGCCTACGTTCGCTGTCGCGGCGGCGGGATTGAGCGACATCGCAGCGACTGAAGCGTGTTGGATCCGTGCCCCGTATGCTCTGGTAAAATGCCAGAGTGAAGGTGGGCGACACCCAGCCAGACTCGTCCGGGCGCGGCCAATGTCCTCAGATGAAAAGTGGTCGCTGTTTCCAGCCGGTTATTGTGGGATCGTGCCGTTAGACACGGTCGTTGGCGATATCGATCAGGTGGCCATCACTCCCCGGTTTCTTGTCGTTCGTGACCGAACCGGGGTGTTCTGGGTCGTGGCACTCGATGAAGCAGTTCGCGAGCCAACGCAGTTTCCGTCCCTCGCGGCAGCCAACGAGTGGCTTCTGCAGCATGGTGCCGCCATCGTACAAGAGAACGAGTTTCGACCGTTCGAGGATGTTTATCGGGAATCCCGGCCACCGTATTCGGTCGTCGTGCCAATGGTACTAATCGGCTCGCTGGTTGTCGGCTTCGTGCTGTTGTTAAAGATTTGGCAGAGGCGGCGCAGACGAGCGTTTCGGGGAAAGGCGTGAACCTTAGCGAATTAGCCGCGACGCGGAGTCTTCGTAGCGGAGCGCGTGCGCTTCACGCAATTATCGTGATGTCCACGCGCTTCGCTTCGCAAAGCCTACGCGTCGCGGCTAATTCCCCTTCGCTTGATTCCGTGCGGCTTTCTTGACGTCGGCGACGCTGAGTGCGGGGATGTCTACGGCGCTCATTTTGCGATAGTCGCGGAGTTTCGCGCGGGCGCGGGTTAGCAATGCGCCGATCGAATTGATGGGGGTTGCCGTCTCGGTGCTGATCTCTTCGTAGGTGCGACCCTCGAGGTAAAATAGCCGTACGATCTCGCGTTCGCGGCCCGAGAGTTTCCGTAATAACTGGTTCACTTCTTCCAGCCGTTCGATACCTTTCGCTTCGGCGAGCGATTCGAATTCGTCGGTGTCGTGGGTCTTCGGTTGCTTCGTGTCGCCGCGTCGGATGGCATCTTTGACGGTCTGGCGGCGCGTGAGTTCGTGAACGCAGATGCGTCTGGCAACCACCGTGAGATACGTGGCGAGGCTCGAGTGGCCGCGAAACTGCCGTAGCACTTTGTAATCGTCGGCGATGATTTGCAGCATCACTTCCGACGCGATATCCTCGACGTCTTCGGGGCTGACGCGGGCGCTTCGCAGGTGGGCCGAGTAATGGATCGCGTGATAGATCAACGTGAGATAGCGGTCGACGAAGTCGTTCCACGACCCCGGATCTTTCCGCAAGCATCGCTGTAACAGTTCGCGATCGACCGGTGTCAGTGCCACGTGATTAGCCCCTCAAGCGACGGACGAAGGGACTTCAGCCGCCTATCACACATTAGCGACTAAACCGCTGCGCCTCAACGGTTCAATCGAAAACTTCTACAAAAGTAGCGAAACGACGAACGGAACGACCCGAAAAGAAAGTGCGACCGCATATGTCGATTCCCTTGTTGTCGGGCGATATTCACGATGAGGCACTGCGGGCGAACGTTCACCCTGCGGGCCGTACGAACCCGACGCCGGCGGACCGCTATCAGCTCGTGGTAATCGGGGCAGGGCCGGCCGGTTTGGTAGCGGCAGCCGCTGCGGCGGGGCTGGGTGCGAAGGTCGCGCTCGTCGAACGCGATCTCATGGGCGGCGACTGCCTGAACGTCGGCTGCGTGCCGTCGAAAACGCTCATTCGTGCGGGGAAAGCCGCCGCCGAGATTCGCCGCGCGAAATCGTTCGGCATTGATGCGGGCGAGCCGCGCATCGATTTCGCCGCCGTCATGGAGCGAGTGCGCCGGGTGCGTGCGGAACTCTCCCCGGTCGATTCGGCGGAGCGATTCACGAAGCTCGGCATCGACGTTTTCTTCGGCGACGGGCGTTTCACGGGGCGGGATTCGCTCGAAGTGGGCGGGGCGAAACTCCGCTTCGGGCGGTGCATACTCGCCACCGGGGCGCGGGCGGAGATCCCCGAATCGCTCGCGATCAGCTCCGTACCGCAATTCACGAACGAATCGGTTTTTACGCTGACGATACTACCGAAACGCTTGCTGATCGTCGGCGGTGGGCCGATCGGCTGCGAACTGGGCCAGGCGTTCGCGCGGCTCGGTGCGAAGGTCACACTAATGACGAAAGGCGGACGGATACTGCCGCGCGAAGGTGCCGACGCGGCGGACATCGTGGCGAAGGCACTGCGCGAAGACGGCGTCGAAATTTGCGAAGTCGCCGAGCCGTCTGCGTTCGATGCGGTGCTGATCGCAGCGGGGCGGAAGCCGAACGTGGAAAGCCTAAACTGCGAAGCGGCGGGCGTGATCTTCGATGCGAAAGCGGGCGTCACCGTCGATGACCGTTTGCGAACGACGAACCCGCAGATCTTCGCCGCCGGGGATGTCTGTTCGCTCGGCTATCGCTTCACGCACGCCGCCGATGCCATGGCGCGGATGGCGGTGCAGAACGCGCTGTTCCCCAGCCGTGCGAGTACGGCGAAACTAATCATGCCGTGGGCGACGTACACCGAACCCGAACTGGCGCGGGTGGGGCTTTCCGAAACTGAAGCGAACGAACGCGGTGTGCCCGTCAACGTCTATCGGCATCGCTTCGAGGACACGGATCGCAGCGCGACCGATGGCGCGACGGGCTTCGCGAAAATCCTCACCGCGAACGGCACGGACCGCATCGTCGGCGCGACCGTCGTCGGACCGCACGCCGGCGAAATCGTCGGTACGCTCAGCGTGCTGATGCAGAATCGCATCGGGCTGAAGCGGCTCGGGAGTACGATCTTTCCGTACCCCACGTATACCGAAGTGCTGAAGAAAATTGCCGACCAATTTAACCGCACCCGCCTGACGCCGACCGCCAAATGGGCGCTCGGTACGTGGCTGAAGTGGATGCGATAATGACCTCCGTCAATGTGGCCTCGCACCTCGCGCAGATGGCGGCGACTTCCCCGGATCGGGTGGCAGTGCGCGAACCGCACGCGCGTGGCCGGACATCGATGACGTTTCGCGAACTGCACGAGGAATCCGATGCGCTCGCGCACGGTTTGGGCCATCTCGGGATCGGGGCGCAATCGCGGGTGGCGCTGATGGTGCCGCCAACGCTCGAATTTTTCACGCTCGCGTTTGCGCTGTTCAAACTCGCGGCCGTGCCGGTAATGATCGACCCCGGAATGGGCGTCAAAAACGTCGGCACCTGCCTGCACGAAGCCGAACCGCAGGCGTTCGTTGGCATCCCGAAGGCGCACATCGCACGCCGGTTGTTCGGTTGGGCGAAACGATCGTTGCGCACGACCATTAACGTCGGCACGGGCCGGTTTTACTGTCACCGGTCTGTCAGCGAACTCATCGCCGAGGGAAAGTCCGCCGGGCCGTTCGCGTCGCCGCCAGTTTCCCCCGACGACATGGCCGCGATCTTGTTCACTAGCGGCAGCACTGGCATCGCAAAGGGGGCGGTCTACACTCACGGCATTTTCTCGCAACAAGTGCAAGTGCTGAAATCGACGTACGGCATTCAACCCGGCGAAATCGACCTCTGCACGTTCCCGCTCTTCGCGCTGTTTGGCCCCGCGCTCGGGATGATGTGTATCATCCCCGATATGAACCCCGCTCGCCCCGCCACCATCGATGCCGCCAAAACCATCGCGACCATCGAGCAATTCGGCGTCACGAACCTATTCGGCTCCCCTGCCGTCATCCGTCGTCTCGGCGATTATGCCAGCCGCAATCGCTCGAAGACACTCCCCACGTTGCGCCGCGTTCTCTCGGCGGGGGCACCCGCGTCGGCGCTCGTCATCGAACGCTTCGTGAATCTCCTCGCGCGCGGCGTGCAGTTGTTTACGCCATACGGCGCGACCGAATCCTTGCCCGTTGCGAACATCGGCAGCGACGAAATCCTGAGCGAGACGCGGCTCCTCACCGATGCGGGCCACGGCATCTGCGTCGGCCGACCCGTGGCAGGGATGACGATTCGCATCATCGGCATTCGCGACGATGCCATTGCCGAATGGAACGAAGAACTCTGCGTGCCACACGGCACCATCGGCGAGATCGTCGTGCGCGGGCCGGTCGTCACGAAAGCCTATTTTCGCAGGCCAGATGCCACGAAACTCGCGAAGATCGTGGACCCACACACGGGCGAAACGTTGCACCGCATGGGCGACGTCGGTTACTTCGACGCAACCGGGCGGCTTTGGTTTTGCGGACGGAAATCGCACCGCGTCGAGACGCCGTACGGCACGCTGTTCACCGACCAAATCGAGCCGATGTTCAACACCGTCGAAGGCGTGTTTCGCACCGCACTCGTCGGCGTCAAACGGCACGGCACAACATACCCGGCGATCTGCGTCGATACGCCCACTCGCGGTTGGGCGTGGGTACATTTAGAAACGGCACTTCGCGAACGCGCGGTGGAAATCGATCCCGTGAACCCGATCGTCGCGTTCCTGCGCTACCCCGGTTTCCCCGTGGACGTTCGGCACAATTCGAAGATTTTCCGCGAGAAACTCGCGGTGTGGGCGTCCCGTAAGTTGGGGCGCACTTGGAAAGGCACGCCAGTATGAAAGCACTCGTCACCGGTGGCGGTGGGTTTCTCGGCGGGGCCGTCGTGCGGGCGTTGTTGGCGCGCGGCGACAAAGTCCGCTCGCTCACGCGGTCGTCGTACCCGTGGCTCGGCGAGATCGGCGTCGAGCAAATCGGCGGCGATCTCACCGACCTCAGTGCGGTCGAACGTGCCGTGAAGGGGTGCGATGTCGTGATTCACGTGGCCGCGAAAGCGGGCGTCTGGGGGCGGTACGCGGACTACATCGCCACGAACGTGACCGGTACCGCGAACGTCATCGCGGCGTGTCGTTCGCAAGGTGTCCGCAAGCTCGTTTACACCAGCACGCCGAGCGTCGTTCATAACGGCAGCAATATCGAAGGCGCGAACGAATCGTTGCCGTACCCGAAGCATTTCGAGGCGTATTACCCAGAAACGAAAGCGATGGCCGAACGCGCTGTGCTCGCCGCGAACGGGCCGGAACTCGCGACAGTGTCTTTGCGGCCGCACCTGATCTGGGGGCCAGGCGACCCGCACCTCATCCCGCGCGTACTGGCCCGCGCCAAAGCGGGGAAACTCCGCCGCGTCGGCACCCGCGATGTGAAAGTGGACGTGACCTACGTCGATAACGCCGCCGACGCGCATCTGCTCGCCGCCGACCGCCTGAGTATCGGTTCGCCGATCGCCGGGAAGGCGTACTTCATTTCCAACGACGAACCGGTTGTCCTCTGGGAGTTCCTCAACCGGATCCTCACCGATCAGGGTTTGCCACCCGTCACGAAATCGGTGCCCGTGTGGCTCGCGCGATCTGCCGGCTGGACGATGGAACTGCTCTACCGCACGCTCAGTTTGGCGGGGGAACCGACGATGACGCAATTCGTCGCCGGTCAGCTAAGCACCTCGCACTGGTTTGACATTACCGCCGCCAAACGCGACCTCGACTACACGCCCCGCATCAGCACCGAAGAAGGCCTGAAGCGCTTCCGGAATTAGCCGCGACGCAAAATTAGCCGCGACGCGCAGGCTTTGCGAAGCGGAGCGTGTGGACTTCACCCACAATCAAACAATCGCCGAATATGGGTGACGCGCCCGCGCTCCGCTACGAGGACTCCGCGTCGCGGCTAATTCAGTCGTTTCATGGGATCGCAAGTTCTCCCACCTTGCGAATGCCCAAAATTTGCCCACTCGAAAGATCGAGGTACAAATCTTTCAGATGCTCGATATGGACATCGAGTGTTTCGCCCTGCGTCCAGTAGTCGGGGTACTCTTCCAGATGGGTGTAACCGCGTTTCCGGCGTGGGTTAGGCTGGGAATCCCTCGTAGCTTCCCACGAGTTGCCGATGCGGATGCACGCGTTCGGCTCCCTCGACTTGTCGCCAGTTTCCAAATTCTTCCGCCGCGTTCGAGGCATTCACCGTTCGCAAATTCAGCATCGCTTGTGCGCCTGCGAGCGTCCAACGCATCCCGCCTTGCTCCATCCGATCCTTGATCACATGACGACACGCGCCTTCGATCACGCCCGTCGCAATCGGATAACCTGCCGTCAAATACTCGTCGTATCGCATCCGCTCCGCGTTGTTCTCGAAGTATCCACACACCGTTGCGATGACTTTCCCGTCGGCGTCATTCAAACCTGTCTTCGTTGCTCGACGACGCAGACCCGCGATCACGTTCTTCCCCTCGCC
>JAYWCL010000158.1:0-5050 GCA_043780595.1 Limnoglobus sp. | reverse complement strand
CACGGTACGAGCGGGTACGGCCGTTGGAGGCGGTCTTTCAGTTCGGTTTCGTGCGAGATACCGAGGCAAGCGTAGACCGTGGCGATGACGTCGGCGGGCGAGACGGGGTTGCGGCTCGGTTTGCCGCCGATCGAATCGCTCGCCCCGTATACCGCGCCGCCACGAATGCCACCACCTGCCATCATCAGCGAGTAACAGAAGTTCCAGTGGTCGCGGCCCGCATTCGCATTCACTTTCGGCGATCTACCGAATTCGCCCATCACTACCACGAGCGTGCGTTCGAGCATCCCGCGATCGTCGAGATCCGCGAGCAACGACGACACCGCCGAATCGAGTTGCGGCAGCAGTTCGTTTTTGAGTTTCTTGAAGTTGTTGCCGTGCGTGTCCCAAGTCGCGTTGGCATCGGGTGCCCACGTCAGGCACGCCACCCGCGTCCCGGCTTCGATGAGCCGCCGTGCCAGTAACACGCTTTGCCCGTAGATGTTTCGACCGTAAGCGTCGCGCGTCTTCGGCGATTCCTTCTCGATGCTCACCGCGTGCCGCATGTGCGACGACGTAAGCAGGTCGAACGCCTTAATCTGATATGGATCCGGCTCGGAGAGTTTCGACATGAGCCGCCGTCGCCCGTCGAGCCGCACCGCATCGACATCGCCGCCGAGCGAGAGTTCGGGCATCGCGAAATCGCTGGCGTTCGGGTCTTTCAAAATGAACAGCGGATCGTACGACTTGCCGAGCCAGCCGCCGTAGAACCCCGGTTGTGGCGGCCCGCCCGCACCTTCCTTCGTGATGAACGGCAACGTCACGTACGGCACGACGGTCTGCGTCGGCGGTCGCAGGTGGCCCATGACCGAACCGACGGCGGGGTAATCGTTCGGCGTGAATGTCGACGCCGAGTTGTCGCCGCGATCTTGCCCCGTCAGTGCCGTGTAAACGCCGGCCGCGTGCGCGTTATTCACGCTATGGTGTGCGGAGCGAATGAGTGCCGATTTGTGCATCCAGCGGGCCATCTTCGGGATGTGTTCGCCGAACTGCACGCCGGGCACCGATGTGGCAATCGGCTGGAACTCACCGCGAATTTCGACGGGCGCGTTCGGCTTCATGTCCCACATATCGAGGTGCGACGGCCCGCCGTTCAGGAAGATGAGGATGCAATGGTCCGCACGTGCCGATTGGCTTCGCACGCTGTCCGCACGCAGGAGTTGCGGCAACGTCAGCCCGAGCGCCGAGGCCGCCCCCGCACGCAGCATCTGACGCCGCGAAAGGCGTGGCCCCGCACATTGTTGCAGATTCGTTACATTCACACGAACGCCCTCAGAAGAGGCGGAGGGAAGGTAGGCAGATACATACTATTGTCGAAAACCGGCGCGTTGGCAAGCGAAAACATCACTTTTCGTTCGCGTGACACCAGGACTGCCAGCCGTCGATTTGAAATCGATGGTGCCCCGTCGGTAGTCGATCCTTCACCGCGAGTGAGGAAAGTCGGTAACAAGCGATCACCAAGTCCTTTATAGTGGATCAGATGGTCGGGTTTACGCTCCCGTCGGCTACGCGAACGAGCCGACACGATCGAATAACCTTGGCTGGGTAAGGTTCTGAAAGGGTTCCATCATGCCGAAAGCTCGAATTGTTGTCGTCGAAGACGAACCGGCGATTCGCCGCGGGCTGTCCGATGCGCTGCGGCTGACCGGCTACGATGTCACCGAAGCGCCCGATGGCGTCATCGGCTTTGCCGAGGCTTCGGGTAATGGCGTCGATCTCGTACTGCTCGACGTGATGTTGCCGAAGCGCGATGGCCTCGATGTGCTCGCCGAACTGCGGCGGGTCTGCCCGTTGCGGCCCGTGATCTTGCTCACCGCGCGCGGTTCGGAGGAGGACCGCGTGCGCGGCCTCAAGATGGGGGCCGACGATTACGTCGTCAAGCCGTTCTCCGCGAAGGAACTGCTGGCCCGCGTCGAAGCGGTGCTGCGCCGCACGATGAAGCCGATACCGAAATGGATTTCCATCGAAGTCGGCACGGCGATTATCGACCTGGATCGCCGCGAAGTGCGCTGGCCAACGGCCGAGCGCGTCGAACTCTCCGAGACCGAAGCCGCCGTGCTGAAACACCTGATCGAAAATCGCGATCGTGCGGTATCGCGCGAAGAGCTCCTGGGCCGCGTCTGGGGCATCGGCACGGCGGGCCTCGAAACCCGCGCCGTCGATATGCACGTCGCTCGGTTGCGCGCCAAGTTGAAACATCCTTCCGGTAGCGACGAGACCCCAGAAGCGATTGTTACGGTGCGTGCGCTCGGGTACATGGCGGGGCCGGGCCTCGTCGTTCGGGAAGGAAAGTGACCCATGCGCCGTCGATTGCTGACGCCGTTCGGCGGAATCTGCGTGTTCATTCTCGTTTCGCTGCTCGTCGGCGGCGGGCTGGCGTACGTGACGTTTGCGTCGCTACAAGTCGAAGCCGCCCAGCGCGAAGCGACCGCGCGCGCCGATGCCGCAAACAAGGAACGCCTCGCGTTGTGGCAACTCGATAGCCGCCTGTTCCCGATCCTCGGCGTCGAAAATCATCGCCCCTACGTGCATTATTTCAGCTTGTACACGCCGCACCCCGTGGTGATCGACGAAACCGGCGAGCCGGCCGCCGACCCCGGTCGCGTACCGTCGCCATTGCTTTCGGGCGAACTTCCGGACTGGATGCGCTTGCACTTTCAACTCGACCCCGTCGAAGGTTGGTCGTCGCCACAAGTGATGCCGGAGTCTTTGGAAACGAACTTGCGCACGCACCGCGACGGCAACCTGACACTCGCGAATTCGACGACCGAACGCCGCGCGTTACTCGGGAAACTCCGCGTGCAGTTCGTCGCCACCGACCTCCACGCGATGCTGATCGAACAAGAAGCCGCCGAGCCAACCGAGGCGTTCGCCGTGCCGTGGAATCTCAACGACGCCATTACAAATTCCGTCGTCGTACCGAAGCTCGAAGCGCCCGTGCCGATCGAGCCGCAGTCTCAAAACCGCGCGCAACAAAGCATTCCCAACAGCATTCAGCAAGGCGTGCCTGCCCCGCAATATCGCGATCCGTACGACCAAATGCGCTTCGCTGCCGCCAAGAAAAGCATCGATGCCACTCGCGGCGAAGTGGGTGGTAACTCCACGAACACCATGAAACTCGTCCCGGCACCGACACCCGCACCGGCGACCGCGATGGCACCCGCCGCAAAACCGCAAGGCGATACCGCACCCATGGCTCGTCAGGCGTTCGGCGCAACGGCTCCCAGCGGTCCCTCAGTGAAGGTAATAGCGAAAGAGCCAGTCGTTTTAGCCGATGCGGATCGTGCGAAAATGAGAGGTGGCATCGAAAACCTGGCGCGCAAGAAACTCGCGTTCCCCGAGCAACCGCCGGCGGTTCACGTCGGGCCGATCCGCCCGATTTGGCTGACCGCCGCCGAAGGCACGAAGTACCTCGCGCTCGTTCGCGCCGCACGCCTCGAAAAGAAGATGGTCTTCCAGGGCGTCATTCTCGATTGGGTGAAACTGCAAGCGGTGCTGAAGGAGGAAGTGCAAGCGATCTTGCCCGATGCGAAGATCGAACCGGTGCTCGATTTATCGCAATCGAGCGAGCGCCGGATGGCGGCGATCCCCGCGCAACTCGACCCCGGCCCGACGCCCGAACTGCCGCCCGCCGGATGGACGCCGTTGCGGATCGGCCTCGTTCTCAGTTGGGTCGCCGCCATCGTCGCGCTCATGGCCGTCTGGTTCGGCGGCTGGACGCTCATCGACCTTTCCGAGCGCCGCATCCGCTTCGTCTCTGCGGTCACGCACGAACTCCGCACGCCATTAACCTCGCTCCGGCTGTATCTCGATCTGCTGGCGAGCGGCATGATTACCGACGAAGCGAAACAAAAAGAGTATCTGCACACGCTGCAAGGCGAAGCCGAACGGCTCAACCAACTCGTCGACAACGTGCTCGATTTCGCGAAGCTCGAAAACCGCGCCATTCTCGCGTGCCGCCAGTCGGTCCCGCTCGAATCGCTACTGACGATGACAAAGGAAACCTGGACGGATCGCTTACTCGCCGACGGCAAAGAACTGCACGTCATTTCAACGTTGCCGCCCGATCAGGCGGTTCACACCGATGTGCGAATTGCCAGCCAAATACTCGGCATCCTCATCGACAACGCCCGCAAATATTCGCGCGAAGCCAGCGATCGGCGCATCTGGGTCTGGGCGAAACCGGGCGATGGCACGCGCCTGATTCTCGAAGTCGAGGACCGCGGCCCCGGCGTGGCGGTGTCCGAACGCGCGAGCATCTTCCGCCCGTTTCGGCGTGGCCGTAACTCGGATAAAACCGGCGGCGGAGCCGGGCTGGGGCTGGCACTCGCGAAGCAATGGGCCGACGCACTCAACGGCCGCCTCAGCTACCGCCCCGCCGACGGCGGCACCGGAGCCATCTTCCGTTTGGAGCTACCGCATAAATAGCATCAACACGAACCTTGGCCATGCTTTGAGCGTCAATCGCGATAGAATACGCAATCTCGATTTCCGGAGTATGCCAGTGGCAATACGTAAAATGAAAAATCGAACAACCAACCAACACTACGTGCCGCAGCTTTATCTTCGTCGTTTTTCTAATGAAGATGGCCTATTGCACTGTTATGACAAGAGTAACGATAAATCGTATCCAACCACACCGAAAAACGCTGCATCAGAGTCGAATTTTTACGAATTTCCTTCGGGTACCACAAAGGAGCCGATGCCTGATAATTACATGGAAGGCATCCTCAGCAAAATGGAATATAATTTTGCACCTCAGCTCAGCAATTTGATTTCAGCAGCAGATTCGGGCAATTTCACACACCAGCAAATTGATGATTTTGCACCTTTTGTCGTGACACAATTGATGCGAACCAAAAGTTATCGAGCAGAAATGCATGAAAGAATTCAAAAAGGCGGGCAAAGCATTGGGGTGTAACCGCGTTTCCGGCGTGGGTTAGGCTGGGAATCCCTCGTAGCTTCCCACGAGTTGCCGATGCGGATGCACGCGTTCGGCTCCCTCGACTTG
>JAYWCL010000157.1:0-1622 GCA_043780595.1 Limnoglobus sp. | reverse complement strand
CGCCACCGCCCGAAACCCCACGCTACTCGCGCCCCCCGCGAGCCCGTAAACGTACGCACCTGCTACCCAAAACTACCGCGATTTGAACCATGCCCATTTTGCGACACTTTTGCGTCACTCCGTGCAAGTCGCGAATTCTGACTTACGTCGAATCGCCTGCGATTTTTTGACTTCGCGAATTCGCATGGGTGATGGTATTTCTTCGCTACAGCCCGGTTTCGGATACACTTTCAACGATCACTCCGTTGCCGTCCGAGAACCGAACGACCATGCCCGCCGACACGAAACCTCTCTTCCGCCCGGAAGCGTTGCGGAAGAAACTCGATGCGTTCCTCCTTCCGGATCGCTGCGAAGCGGTACGGCTCAAGTTCACGAACTGGGCGCGAAAGCTCAACGAGGGGAAGCTCGACAAGGACACCGAAATCCAGCTCCTGCCGATCTTCCTGACGCACATCTTCGAGGGGTTGCTCGGCTACACCGGCCCGGTTTCGGACAGTGGCTTCGATGCCTACACGATGAAGCGAGAAATGCTCATCGAGGTCGATGGCAAGCGCGCCGATGCGGCATTCGGGCAGTTTGGCAGCGGCGAAGAAAAGTACGCCGTCGTGCTCGAAGGCAAAGGCCCGCTCGATACTCTGGACCGTCCGTTCGCGGGCCGAAAGCGCTCTGCGGTCGATCAGGCGCTTTCGTATGCCGTGAACCTGAAACTCGATTGGTACGTCGTCACGAACCTGAAGGAAATCCGGCTCTACTCGAAACAAACCGATCAGTTCACGTTCGAGCGGTTCGAGATCGGCCAGTTGGCGAGTAACGATGTCGAACTGCGCCGGTTCGTTTTCCTTCTCAGCGTGGAACGCGTTCTGCAACCCGATGGGAAAAATCACCTCGACGATCTGTTCGTCGAATCGAAGAAGATCGGCCGCGAACTCACGGCCGAGTTCTACGGCGACTATCGCAAACTCCGCCAAGATACCTTCGACGCGCTTCGCCAGCATAACCCCGATCGCGATGCCGGGGAGTTGCTTGCGGCGACGCAAAAACTGTTGGATCGCATCCTCTTCATCGCGTTCTGCGAAGACCGCGAGTTGCTCCCGAAACGGACGATTGCCAAGGCGTTCCTGCATTCGGACCCGTACAACCCGCGGCCGATCTGGGACAACTTTCGCGGCGTGTTTCGGGCCATCGATAGAGGCGAACCGCGGCTCGAAATCAACCAGTACAACGGCAAACTGTATGCCCCCGATGCGTTTCTCGACACTCTGATCGTGCCCGATGCGATCTGCGAAGCGTTCGAGAAACTTGCGAGTTACGAGTACGGCGGGAAGGTCGAAGGCGATGCGAAGTTCATCGATGTAGAAATCCTGGGGCACGTCTTCGAGCAGTCGATTTCGGACCTCGAAGAAATGCAAAATGTGCTCGCCGGCAAGATCCCGCAAGCCAAACTCAAGGAGCAGAAGCGCAGCGCCCGTAAGGACACCGGAGCCTTCTACACGCCGGCGTTCATCACGCGATATATCGTTCAGGGGCATGGTTCAAATCGCGGTAGTTTTGGGTAGCAGGTGCGTACGTTTACGGGCTCGCGGGGGGCGCGAGTAGCGTGGGGTTTTCGGGCGGTGGCGAGG
>JAYWCL010000156.1:0-8345 GCA_043780595.1 Limnoglobus sp. | reverse complement strand
ATCGGAGGTCGGAATTGGCGGTGCAGCAATCATGGTAGGAATGTGCTACGAAATCCAACGCAATCGCGCAACCCCACTTCAGAAGGCTGAAGGGTTACATCGGTGGTTATCATGATTTGGAGACTGTGTGTCAACGCATTATTCTGCCACTAGAGCAACTTGAAGCTATGGGTGGGAGGTTTGCCAAACATCCAAAGATTCGTCAGTCTGCCCGTGAGCTTCATATGGCTGTGAACAATTTGTTGTACGCGCGCCGCGAGCACAAGGATGACCGGGAGGAGCGAGCCAATTTGGATCCGACATACCGTGCGTTGATTAATGCTTGTGACAAAGTTCGACGATCTTTGTAAGTGAGCGAGACACTCCTTCGGGAAAACATCTTATCCTGAATTTGACCTCAATACGCCTTTTTGTCCGTGTCTGGGTCGCACAATCGCGCTTCGCTCCGAAGACTACGCGGCGCGGCTAAACGGCGTGGCCGCTTCGAGGTTGCGGCGGTCGCGGACGACGTAGGGGGGTTTGCCTTGGCTCTCGAAGTAGATGCGGGCCATCACTTCGCCGATTAAGCCGAGGCTGAGGAACTGCACGCCGATGAGTTCGACCATCACGCCGATGAGGAAGAGCGGGTTTGCGGTCATTCCGGGGCCGGTCGTGAACTTCATGATGACGGACGCGCCGAGGCTCAGGATGCCGAGCATCAGGAAGATCAGGCCGACGCCGCCGAAGAGGTGCATTGGCCTGGTTTGGTAGCTCGCGAGGAACTTCACGGTCATTAAATCCAGTACGACGCGCACCGTTCGCGTCAGGTTATATTTCGACTTCCCTGCCGTGCGCGGGTGGTGCCGCACGGGCACTTGCGTGACCTTCGCGCCTTGCTGAATGAGTAGCGCCGTGATGAAGCGGTGCATCTCGCCGTAGAGTGATAACCCATCGACAAATTCGCGGCGCACGACGCGGAGCGTGCAGCCGAAATCTTTGAACGGCACGCCGAGAACCTTGCGGATGACTGCGTTGGCGCACCAACTTGGCACCTTGCGCAGGAACAATTTGTCGCGGCGATTGGCACGCTGCCCGAGCACGGCATCGTAGCCTTCGTTGAGCGTGTCGAGCATGTGCGGAATGTCGGCGGGGTCGTTCTGCAAGTCGCCATCGAGCGTGGCGATCACGTCGCCGGTGGCGGCATCGAAGCCCGCTTGCATCGCCGCCGATTGGCCGAAATTTCGCCGCAAGCGCACGACTTTCACGCGGCGATCATCTGCTGCCAACGACGACAATTCCTCGAAGGTGCCATCGTTGCTGCCGTCGTCGACGAAGACGACTTCCCAATCGGGCACGCTGCGCAACGCATCGCGGAGCCGGTCGATCATCGGCAGGATGTTTTCGCGTTCGTCTTTTACGGGAATGACAACGGAGAGAGCGTTCATCGCGTCGGCCCCTGGGCTTCGATGGCGAGCATCATCGGGTCGGACCCGAACTGGTAAAAACCGGTCTGGCGGATCGGTACGCCGGCCTCGGTCGCGTTCATCAAATCGACCCGCACGAAGTAACGCCCCGGCACGTTCAACGGCGGTATCGCGAGTGTCAGTTCGATCGTTTCGCCGGGCTTCACGGTACGGCGGAACAACCCCGCTTGCCCCGAATGCACGTACGCACCCAGCGAATTTTGCACGCTGAACTGCACGTGAACGCCTGCGTAGTTTCCGGGCTTCATCTCCCATGCGTCGTGTGCGGTATTCTTCGCGTTGATCTTCACCGCAAGCCATTGACCGACCGGTGTCAGTAGCGGGACATCGATCGATCGCCCGCCCGTAAGCGAGAGTTCGCCCGCCGTTGCGCCGGGGGTGTAATGCTTGGCGGCCCACTCGCGGAACAGTGCGGGCGTGTGGTCGCGGCCGTCGAGCCAGCGTTCGTAGATTTCAAAAAACTCGTCGATGGCAGCGGTGCGACCGAAACGAAAGTGACCGAAGCGCGGCCAGAGTTGCCGACGTGCCCGGTTGAGGCTGGCGTCCGAATACAGCAACATGCCAATTGTCGCCGCCAACCCCGTGCGGTCCGCACCGCGTTTGCAGTGGAACAGCATCGGGTATTCGGAGCGGTCGAAGACTTCGATCAAGCGCCGCAGTTCGATCGGCGGCGGCAGGCGATTCGCCGACAGCGTAATGTCTTCTTGGCTGATCCCGTTCGCGTTGGTGATGCGAACTTCCTCCGCATACCACGGCGATTCGGGGCCGGGGCAGAAGCCACGCAGGTTCACCACGGTGCGAATGCCATCGTCCGCAATCGCGCGTTCCAGACTCGCCGCCGACGGCTGGTTGTACCGGTAGAGCATCCCCGGAATCACGACGTGCCGGTTGGTCCCGAACAGCACCCGCGCGGTTTCCAAAACCACGACGAGCACGACGAGCCACACCGCCACACGCCGCCACGACGGCTTCCATTTTCGTAACATGTTGCGAAGTGTAACCCGATACCGGAGAAGTGCGGAAGGCCGAGTTGGAGAATGTGCGGCCGTGCGGCCGTTCGGCCGTTTCGGCCGTTGCGGCCGTTCATTTCCGCTAACTAACAACGAACAACTATCCACTCACTACTAGTTTGCAACGACGAATCGTTGTTAGTTAGTAGTTGAGCGTTGTGAGTTCATCGCATACTCAGGAACTTCGCCACTGCCACGTTGAATGCCTCGGGGTTCTCGAGATTCGGCAGGTGGCCTGCGTCGGGGAGGCTGATGTAGGTGCTGCCGGCAATGCGGCTGGCGGTCTGTTTCGCACCGGCGGCGGGGGTAATCGCGTCGTGTTCGCCGACGATCACGAGCGTGGGAACGCGAATCGCGGCGAGGCCCGGTACGGCGTCGGGGTGGTCGCGGAGGGCTTTCACGCCAGCGAGAATGCCGTCGAGCGATTGCGCTGAACCGATCCGTCGCACTTCCGCGACGATCTCCGGTTTCGATGCCCGCGTCAGATCGCACAACGCTCTCGGGATCATGTCCTCGATCACTTTCGCGGGCGTCAGCGTCGCGGCACCCGCGAGCACTTTGTCGCGGTTCGCCTTCATCGCGGCATCGTCGGGTTCGGCCTTGGTGTCGATCAACATTAATTTTCGTACCCGTTCGGGGTAACGCCGCGCGATGGCGAACGCCACGTAGCCGCCCATCGAACAGCCACCGAGCGCGACCGGTTCATGAACGGCCAGCCCATCGAGAAAGTCCACGATAATGTCGGCCATACCGTCGATCGTGATGTCTGGCACGAAAGTCGTCTCGCCGAAACCGGGGAAGTCTGGGGCCATCACGCGATGCGACTGCGACAACGCATCGAGTTGCGGTCGCCACATCTCGCGCGAAAACGGGAACGCATGGAGCAACACGATCGGCGACCCGATGCCGATGGATTCGTAGCCAATTCGCACGCCCGTTTTGGGCAGGTCGATCGTCGCCATAGTAATACCCCTTAAATAATGCGGTTCACATTTGCGTACAAAGACGCAAAATTTATGCCAGAGCGTAGGCGGCGAATCTTTTGCGAAACCGGCACGCGAAATGCGCGGTATATCGCTTCATGCTTCGCCAGTCCGTTCCATCCTATACCTGTGATGATCGGACCTCCGTCGCAGAGAAGGCGACTATGACTTTTGCTGCCGTTACCGAGCCGAAACCGGCGTTGGACATTCCGCCCGAGTTGGTCGATCACCCGCGCTACCGGGTGATGAACCTGCTCGGCGTCGGCGGCATGGGCGTCGTGTATCAGGCCGAACATTTGATGATGGGCCGCATCGTCGCGCTCAAAATGATGTCGATGAAATACACCGCGAACGCAACGGCGGTCGAGCGGTTTCGCCGCGAAGTGCGGGCCGCGGCCAAGCTGACGCACCCGAATATCGTCACCGCCTACGATGCCGACGAAGCGGGCGGTCGGCACTTTTTAGTGATGGAATGCGTCGATGGCGTCAGCCTCGACCGGCTCGTGAATCGACGTGGGCCATTGCCCGCAACGACTGCCTGCCAGGTGATTCGCCTCGCCGCGCTCGGGCTGCAACATGCCCATGCGAAGGGCATGGTTCACCGCGACATCAAGCCGCAGAATATCATGGTGAATCGCAAGGGGAACGTGAAAATCCTCGACTTCGGCCTCGCCCGACTAATCGTAGACAGCGATGTCGCGCTCGATTCCGAATATGGCGAAACGCCCAGCGCGAACCCCGCGATGACGAGTGCCAGCACGGTGATGGGCACGCCCGATTACCTCGCCCCCGAACAAGCCCGCAACTCGCACGATGTCGATATCCGCGCCGATATTTACAGCCTCGGCTGTACGCTCTACTTCGCCCTCACGGGGAAACCGCCGTTCGCACAATCGCGCACCGCGTTCGATAAAGTCCTGGCGCATACGCAATCGGAGCCGCCGTGCCTCACACAGTTCCGCGACGACCTGCCCGATGGCGTTCTCGAAATCGTCGCGAAGATGATGTCGAAGAAACCCGCCGACCGCTACGCGACCCCCGCCGAAGTCGCGACGGTTCTGCTGCCGTTCACGAAGTTTGCACCTTCGACGCAGTATACCGCAACGCCTGTATTGGAATTCCCCGAACCGATGTTCGGCAATTTTGAAATGGTCGATGAAACGCCGCCGGTGCCACCCGAGCCGCGTACTGGCTGGGGGCGGAAGCGTTACGCCGCGCTGGTGGGCATCGCATTTGTTGCGTTCGTCTTGCTCGCCTCGGCGAATCGTTCGCCGGAAGCGAAAGCAGTGGCTTCGACTGCTTCGCCAAGTGGGAAAGCCCTGGCCGCAATACCCAAGGCCGCGCTTCCGGTCGTCGTGTCGCCGCGGGTCGCCATCGTGCTCCCGCAGTACGGCGTCTACCTCGACGACTACGAACTAGTTCGCGATCGGCTCCATTCACTCGGTGCCAACGTGACGACCGTGGCACGCCGGAGGGGTGCGTGTGCTCTCACTCAAGGCGACGGGCGATCCGCCCCGGTCGCAGACCGCGCGCTATCCGAGATTCTCGCGGACGATTTCGATGCCGCCGTGTTCCCCGGTTTCGCGACGACGGAATATATGGGACCGGCCGATTCGCGAGAGCGAGTGAAACGGCTCGTCGAGCAGTTGATCGAATCGAAAAAAGTCGTGGCCGCAATCTGCGCGGGCGAGCGGACGTTGGTGGAACTCGGCGTGATGCGCGGTCGGCGTGCGGCTCGACCGAGCGAAAAAGTCTTCGGTGTCTTCGATCGTGCGGATCGCGCGAATTTGCCGAACTGGGCCGGTGCGTGGGCGTACGTCGTCGAAGATGGCCCGGTCATCACCGCGAGCGGCCCGAGCCACGCCACCGCTTTCGCGAACGCCATTTACGCGGCCATCGAAAGGAACCGGGCGAAACCGTAATCTTCCTATCGGCACTCGCCGTATTGACGCGAGGCGGAGCACTTGGAACCGAGGTAGATTCGTGTGGCGACCGAGAAGGCGACGGCACTCGTAATACGCGGGACCGATTGGAGCGAGACGAGCCGCATTGCGACGTTGTGGACGCGCGAGTTCGGCAAAGTGCGGGCGTTGGCAAAAGGCGGGCGGCGGCTGAAATCGAACTTCGAGAGCGCGTTCGATCTCCTTTCCGTTTGCGACATCGTGTTTTTGCGGAAGGCCCACGGCGGGCTGGATCTCTTGACGGAAGCCCGCGTTCGCGAGCGGTTTCCCGAACTGCGATCCGATCTGCGTTCGCTGTACCTCGGTTATTACATCGCGGAACTGCTCTCCGACGGCACCTTCGACTACGACCCCCATCCCCCACTTTTCGATGCCGCCCTAGCCTCACTTCGCAGCTTACGCGACCCGACCGTCGACCGTTGGGCGACCGCTTCGGCATTTGAGCTTGTTTGGCTCCGCGAACTCGGTTATTGCCCGCGCTTCGAGACCTGCGCCGCCTGTGGCACCGCACTCGTTCCGCAGTTCGGGAGCGACCGCGTCGTTTACAGTGCGGCAACAGGGGGCGTCGTCTGCGGGGCGTGCGTATCGTCGGTTTCCGACCGACGAACGCTCACCGTCGAAAGTTGGCGGGCGCTCCGAATGCTCGCGACGGGCGATGAATCGGCGCTACTGCCGGGGGTGCGACGCGAAGTGCGTGCGTTACTCGGTCAGACCGTCAGCGGGATTCTCGGACGTCGGCCGAAGATGCTGAACTACGTCGATGCTGCGGGGTCGGGGTGATTGGAAATTGTCTTTACGGGGGGTGGGCATGGTTACCGATCGATATCGAATGCGACACCGCACGGCGGTTTACGCCACCCTGGCCATCGTTGCGATCACCGGCTGTCAAACTTTCAAAAGTGTGAAGGCGAAGACGTACGAAACGGCGCGTTCGATCGTCACGAGTTCGTACGACGACCCGAATGTCGAAAGCAAGATGGCAGAGGGCGAACGACTGCACGAGGCGGGTCAGTTCGGGGCCGCTCGGAAGATTTTCAACGAACTCGCGGGTAACACGCTGAACCCGGAACTGCTTTCGGAGAAGGCGCGATTCCTCGAAGCCGACTGTTATCGCAACGAACGCAAGCTCCCGGATGCGGCGGATACTTACCACAAAATGCTCATCGATCATTCGTCGGGGCCATACCGCGAACGAGCGTGCCAGGAAATCTTCAAGATTGCCGACTACTGGCTCGACGACACCCGTGCGGAAATTCAAGCGGCGCAAGAAGGCGAGAACGTCTTCAAACGTCGCATGACGCGGTTATTCCGCGTCGATCGTAGCAAGCCGAACATGGACATCGAAGGTCGTGCGCTTCAGGCGTTGGAGCACGTTCATACGAACGACATCACGGGGCCACTCGCCGACAAAGCGTTGTTCTGGTCGGGTTACGTCAACTTCTATCGCGGACGATACGAAGAAGCCGACCAAAATTTCAGCATGTTGATCGAGATGCACAAAGACAGCCCGCTGCGACCGACCGCGACGGAACTGGCGATCATCAGCAAGAACAACAGCACGGGCGGTGCGGTCTACGACGGGCAGAAAGCCGCCGAGGCGCTTCAGATGGTCCACCACGCGGAAGCGTCGATGCCGGAGTTCAGCAGCGAAGAAAAGTCGGGCTTCCTGACGCGGCAGAAGCTCGCGATCCGGATGCAGCAGGCCGAGAAAGACTATAAAACCGCCGAATACTACGAGCAAACGCGACACCCTGGCTCGGCCTACTTTTATTACGAAATCGTGCGACGCCGGTATCCGGGCACGAAATACTCCGATCTTGCGACCGCACGGATGGATCAGATTCGCAGCAAGGCCGAAGCCGATGCCGCTGCCCCGCCGTCGGAAAGCCCGTTCGGCACGATGAAGAAACAACTCAGCCGGTTAGTCGGTCAGTCGGTGCCCGAAGAGGGCGTCACCAATGCGAGCGGATCGGCACCGATCCCGAAAGATCCCGGACCAGACAACAGATAGTGGTTGTCAAAAAATGCAACGACACAATTTGCAAGATTTACAGGATGAGTAGAAGAAATGTTTAGTCTTGGTTTCTCAATCCTGTACCATCCTAATAATCCTGTCCAAATAACACAATAGAGGTAGGCGAAATGCGTGTCTACTTGCTGATAATCGCGATCGCCGCCACCGCTGTTGTGGGCTGCCAGAGCGGTGGGAACGTCTCGTTGTTCGGTTACTCGACGGCTCCGCCGTTCGATCCGAACATCAAGACCGTGTACGTGCCCGTGTTCAAGAACACCGCATTTCAAACGACGCCGAACCGGGAGATCGAAGTCGATCTCACGGCCGCGATCATTCGGGAAATTCACTCCCGAAGCACGATGCGCGTCGTATCGGATCGCGACGCGGCCGACACGGAACTCCTCGGCACAATTTTTAACATCGAAAAGTACATCTACAATCGCAACCAGCAGAACCACACCCGCGATGCCGAGATCATCATCACCGCCAACATCGTCTGGCGCGATATGCGAACGGGCCGCGTCTTGTCGAATCGACGCCCGTTCGGCACCACTGCCGAACCCGCCGTCCCATTCGACCCGAGCCTGCCGCCACCCGATCCAGTGTCTGTGAAAGAGATCGGCCTGCCCGTGAAGGTCGTTGCCACCGGTCGCCTCATCCCCGAACTCGGGGAATCGAATGCGACCGCGAACAAATCCGCCGTCGATAAGATGGCGAAACAGATCGTCAATATGATGGAAGTTGCGTGGTGAGGTCGACGTGGGGCACGTTGCCAACGTGCCATTCTCACGCGATCGATCGGGCATGGGGCATGGTTCATAGCCAGGTTGCAGTTTTGCCGAAAAGGACTACCGACAAAGTGGTTTCGGCGTGATTCGATTCGGCCAAAATCGGACGTAAGTCGTTGGTGTGTT
>JAYWCL010000155.1:0-5347 GCA_043780595.1 Limnoglobus sp. | reverse complement strand
AAGACCTGCGGCTACCAGAATAGGAAAGATAGGAAAGAAACGAAAACGCTACCCAGGTTTGAACCATCCCGAAGTTGAGCTACTTCACGATGGAAATCTCGGCGTAACGCGGCATTGCTTCCGTGCTGCGACGATCCGTTTCTAATTCTTGTTGAAGTCGCTTCAACGCTTCGTCGGCGTTCGTGGCCGTGATCTCACCGGGCGTCACGTACATTGCGGGTGGCGTCGGCTTCGGCGCTTCGCGGAGGATCGGTTCGAGCCGCGTCGCTTCCGCAGCCGCTTTCGAGCCGATCGGCGGCGGGTTCGACGGCAAACCCTGAGCGTGCGCGAGTGGGCCGATCGGTTGAATATGCAGGCATCCGGTGCTGATGAGCATCCCGACCGCACCGATGGACCCGACGATTCGCGATAGGTTTTTCATCACTTCCCTCCGATGTTCGCGGGCGTGGGTGCGGAGATAATCGGCAACTCGACGCGACTCGAGCCGACTTCGCGATCGAGCACGAGCGAGGGCCGGGTTTTCATTCCCACCTTCACGCCCATACGGGCGACGCGCTGTTGGCACATTTCAATCGCTTGACGCTCGATTTCGTCGATCTGCGCTAACAGTTTCTCATCATTTTTATCGATCGCGAATTGACGGAGTTTCGTGCAGGCATCGAGACGCCGCGTGCAGGCGGTTTCTTCGGCCTTGACCGCTTCCGAAATCACTTCGGGTGTCAGTGGCGCGATAATGATCGATGGCCGTGCCGCCGCTTTGCCGGTCGGCTCGTCCTTTTTCGCGTCGGCCCCGCCGCCCGTTAGGCGCTGGTACCACGGCTTCGCGTCTGCCACTTTCGGCCCCGGTGTCGATTCGGCCGCAGACAGCGCCCCCGCGCCTGCAATGCCGACCGCAACCGCCAGGCCCCAAGCCCCAATTCGGTTCATGGAATCCGCCCCCCTTGCGCGTTCCCCTTCGAGGTGCCCGCACTTCCCCAAGTGCGTAACAGTTCTTCGAGGAACGAGAGGCATATGCCGAAGGAATCGCGTCTTGTAAACCCCGAGTTGCCAATCGCGCCAATTTCGATTGCCGCACCCATACGAATGCGAATAGTCAAAAAATCGGAGGCGATTCGACGTAACCCGGAATTCGCGACTTGCACAAAGTGACGCAAAACGGTCGCATTTGGACGCATTTCGGTCGCATTTGGACGCAAAACGGTCGCATTCGGTCGATTTTCGGTCGCATTCGGTCGATTTTCGACCAGTCGTTTCGGCTGATGTGATATCGAGAGCCTCGACATAAGCCACGACAGGACGAAAGGATACCGCAAAACACCTCGAAACCGATCCGCGATTTGCGATCGAAAAATGGCGTTTTGGGACGCGAAAATGCCAAAAACATGGTTTTTGAGCTTCCGCAATTGTGACTTACGTCGATTCCTATCGACCGCGTGTGATCTCGACGTATTTCTCGGCTCCGATTGGCTTCTCGCCGAGTGCGGGAGCGGCGAGTTTCGCGTTGAAGTACGCTTTGCCGATCTGCTCGCCTTTGAAGGTGATCGAGAAGATTTCGGACTTGCCCGCCGCAATCGTTCGCGGCTCGAATGCGATCTGATCGCCCGCTCGCTTGTTCACCGGCGATACCTCGACGACGGAGATGGCCCCCTTCGGCGGGAGATCGACGACGAGCCGTGCGCCACTGGCGGCTTCACTGCCGGTGTTCGTCACTTTCACCGTGTAAATCCCCTGGCGATCGATGCCAACCGTCGGCTGATCGAAGCTCGTTTCCCAGTGCAACACGGCCGAACCTGCGAACACGGTTTCGACGTTCGCCGATTCTTCCAGCCCCCGACCCACGGCCATCGCGCGGACGGTTTTCCGCCCGGAAACCGAAGTTTGCAGGCTCCAGCGGAACGTCTCGCGGTCGCCGGGTGCCAGCTTCGGAATCGTCCATTGCACCTGATCGCGATAGACTTGCCCGCCATTCGTCATCCGTCGCGGCAAGCAGTCGGCAGGTACGGAACCACTCACGCGGACGTTGAGTAACGGCATCGTTCCCGTGTTCGTTGCGGTCACTTCGTAGTTCGCCAATGTGTCGCCGGAAGTTTTCGGATCGCCCTTCAAATCGAGCTTCAGTGCGGCTTCCTCGACCTTCGTCTCGGCAGTGTCGTTCGCCTGCCCGGAGCCTTTGCCGTCGACGGCGGTGAGTACGCGAACGTCGCCACGGGACTTGGCCATTAAGCGGAAATCGAAGGTTTTGATCTCGCCGGGACGCACGGTGCCGACGTTCCAAACGCGCTGTTCGGGCTTGATGCCTTTCTCGCCGGTCGTGTCTTTGTGGAATGCCACACCTTCGGTCACCGTTTCGGTGAGCTTGACGGCGTCGATGGCCACGCGGCCCTCGTTGCGGATCGTCACGCGAACGGGGATCGGGTTATCGAGCGACGTTTGTTTCGGAATCTCGGTCTTCACCTTCAACTTGGGAACGCTGATCGCGGTCTTCACCAGCTGGCCGTGCTCAAAACTCACGTGCGCTCGGGCGATAATATCGGTGGCATCGGCTTTCGGGCGGAACGTCACTTCGATGAGCTTCGAGCCGTTCGGTTCGAGCGTGCCGATGTCCCAAAATAGCTCGCCTTCCTTGGCTTTCGCTTTCGGTTCGACCTTGACCGGAACCGGTTCAACGCCAGTCGGCACCGGCATTCGCACGACGACTTTATCCGCGCGTGCGGTCGAGGAATTGACGACTTTGAGCGTGTACAGGATCTCTTGCCCCGGCGCGATGTCTTGCGGGACGAGCACCATAATCTGCACCGTGGGCGATGGTGGCATCGGCGGCATTCCCGCCGCGATTCGCCCCATCGTGGGCACGTTACCGGTGCCGACGTTCGCCGGTTGTAGCGTAAATTGCACGGGTACGACCGAATTGGTCGGTTCCGGGATCGGCTGTGCTGCCACGCGGGTTATGCCCACAAACGAAACGGCACACAGTATCGAAACGAGCACGCGGGTCAGTGGGAACATTCGCGAAACCTTCCTTCCCGAACGCAGGTATCAACTGGCAATTGGCGACGGATTGCGCCCCGAATCACGAATCGCAATACCACTGGTAACATTTTCGGGGATGTGGGTACAAGATCATTCGATTTGTGGCGAATTTCGCCATGAACGGTCTGTCGGGGCTAAAATGGTTCTGACACCGTTCGATATACCTGCCGAAACTATCACTCTGAGGTTCCGCAAGATGACCAAGTGGCTACTGACCGCAGCACTTTCGACGGGCTTGCTCGCCCTGTCTGTTGCGGACGATACGAATCCGTTCAAGGCCCGCAAGCCCGAAGTCGGTGCCAAAGATGGCGTGAAGGGCAAAGAAAAAGATCAGGTCAAGGATAAAGACGCCGTCGACAAAAACGTCGCCCGCATCGCGCACATCAAGCTCAACGGCGAGATGGACGAGTCCCCCGTCGCTGGCGATTCGCTGTTCGGCGCGCCAGAGGAAAACTTCAACACCAAGCTGAAGCGAATCCAGAAGGCCGCGAAAGACGACAAGATTCAGGGATTGCTACTCGACCTCAGCGACCTCGAAGTCGGCTACGGTAAACTCCACGAACTGCAACGCGCCATCACTGACTTCCGCGCCACCGGCAAGAAGGTCTTCGCCTATTCGGAAGAATATTCCTCGAAGGCGTATTTGCTCGCCACGAGTTGCGACATGATCGGCCTGCCCGAATCGGGTGGCGTCGTTCTCGTCGGGATGCGTGCCGAAGTCACGTTCTACAAGAACACGCTCGATTTGCTGAAGCTCAAGGCCGACGTGCTGAAAGTCGGCGACTACAAAGCCGCCGTCGAACCGCTGCTCCGCGACACGATGAGCAAGGAAAACCGCGAGCAAATCGAGTCGATGCTCGACGACAATTTCGCCAATGAAATGGTGAACCCAATCGCCAAGGGCCGTAAGCTGACGCCCGAACAAGTCCGCGAGATCATCGACCAAGGCCCATTCACGGCGAAGAAAGCCGCAAAGCTCGGCCTCGTCGATGCCGTCACGTACGAAGACGAATTCGAAACCGCAATGGCGAAGTCGCTCGGCACGAAGAGCGTCAAGATCGAAGCGGGCTACGGCAAGGCGAAGGCCACGAAGCTCGACATGTCGAACCCGTTCGCGTTGATGGAAACGCTGATGGGCGGTTCGAAGAAAGAGAAAGAATCGAGCGCGCCGAAGATCGCGGTCATTTATGCGGTCGGGGCCATCGCCTCGGGTAAGAGCGGCAGTGGCAACCCGATCATGGGTGGTGGCAGTTCGGTCGGTTCGGAAACGATGGTCGAAGCGATCCGCAAAGCCGAAAAAGATCCGACCGTGAAGGCGATTGTCCTTCGCGTCGATAGCCCCGGTGGTTCCGCACTCGCCAGCGACGTCATCTGGCGCGAACTCGTTCGCTGCAAGAAGCCAATCGTCGCCAGCATGGGCGATGTGGCGGCCAGCGGCGGGTATTACATCAGTATGCCCGCGAAGAAGATCTACGCCGAGCCGGGCACGATCACCGGTTCGATCGGCGTGTTCGGACTGAAACTCGTTACGGGTGGCCTGCAGGAATGGGCCGGGATGAAGACCGAAGTCATCAGCCGAGGCAAGAACACCGGCGTGATGTCGTCGACGTACCCCTACACCGAATCCGAACGCAAAGTGATGACCGAAACCGTCGAAGACGTCTACGATCAGTTCACGAGCAAAGCCGTGATCGGCCGCAAAGCCGCCGGCGTCGACATGACCAAAGAGAAGCTCTTGAAGATCGCCAGCGGTCGCGTCTGGACCGGTCGCCAAGCGAAAGCCAACGGCCTCGTCGACGAACTCGGCACGCTCGACGACGCGATTGCCGGTGCGAAAACGCTCGCCGGAATCGACCCGAAGAAGGACATGGAACTGATGGTGCTCCCGAAGACCAGTTCGTTCCTCGATAAGCTCCTCGATGGCGAAATCAAATCGCCATTCGGTGCGGTCCACGTCGACGTGCTTTCGCTGCCCGGAATGCAGAAGGTCACTAAGATCGTCGGCCCACTTCTGGCCACCCAGAAAGACCCGATCAAGGTGATGATGCCGTTCCACGTCGAATTCAAGTAGGATCTCTCGATCCAAACGAAAGCCCAGGGACGATTGTCCCTGGGCTTTTTTGTTTATCCCATCCGTAGCGCAGCATATAGTGGAATGACGGGCATGGATCAAAGCAAGGTTGCAGTTTGCCGTAAAGTACCACCGAAACGGCATGGATTCATAGCCAGGTTGCAGTTTTGCCGAAAAGGACTACCGACAAAGTGGTTTCGGCGTGATTCGATTCGGCCAAAATCGGACGTAAGTCGTTGGTGTGTT
>JAYWCL010000154.1:0-22308 GCA_043780595.1 Limnoglobus sp. | reverse complement strand
CTTCAAAACGCGCAAGCGAGGGGAACCCGCGTGAAGGCACGACATCGCAGAAACGATAGGAATCCCTCGCTAGCGCGTCGGGCTAACGGGAATGGATTGTTAGCCCCCTGCGTTTCGCTACGCAATGCCTTCGCGGCACGGCGAAACGTTAGCGTGGGGCGACGGAGGGCATTGCGAGTTTCGATTACTCGGGGCGCGGCCGTTCGCCGGGCGCGCCACCGGGGCCACCCGCAGGGCGGTTCTTTTTCATCGCTTCATCGAATTTCTCGAACTGCTCGGCGGTCAGCACGTCCTTCATTTCTTTCAACATGGTTCCGCGCAGTTTCTGCATCTTTTCGCGCACGTCGGCCTGTTCGATTTTCCCTTCGCGAACCTGCACCATCGTCTCTTGCATGGTCTTCTCGAAATTCTCGCGAAGTTCGTCGACTTGCTTCTGTTGCTTGTCGTTCAACTTGAGGCCTTTGAGCGATTCGGCAATCGGGCTGACGCGACCGGGAGCACCGGGGCCGCCCGCGCCGGGGCGATTTTCTGGAGCCGCATCGGGGCGACGATCCGGCGTGCCTTCCCGCTTCGGCGCGTTCGCATCGGGGCGACGATCGGGTGCTGCGCCCGCACCGGGAGTGGGGCGATCCGGGGCTGCATCGGGGCGACGTCCTTCCCCGCGTGGCCCCGCACCACCACTACCACCGCCGAAGCCACCGCGTCCGCCGAACGGGGGCATTCCACCACTCATGCCGGGCATTCCGCCACCCATGCCGGGCATTCCGCCACCCATGCCGGGCATCGGTCGGTGTTCGATGGCGTCGATCAGTCGGCGAGCAGCGGTCGCCTTGGCACCGTCGTCGCCCTCGGCGAGTTTCTTCAGCGATGGCAATGCCGCGCGACCGACGGAGATGATCCCGGCACGCGAACTATCGCGGATCGAATCGTGCGGGTCGTTCATCTTGTCCGTGAGCGTTTTCACCCACGCATCGACTTGCGCATCGGGCTTCGGGTCGGCACGGTGTTCGCCCATCGGCGCACCGCCGGGTCGTCCCATCGGCGGTTGGGCGTGGGCACTCGACAGCCCCAGACTGGCACACAGCCCGAGCGCAGGTAACAGTTTCCAAATCGGACGCATGGTATTGGCCTTCAAGTGAGAGAGTGTGGGCACACGAATCGCGTACCTACAGTTTAGAAACGGAAGTCGCCGCGAACTGCGACAGAGATTCATCGGTTTTTCATTTAGGCATCGCTGGCGATGCGTGGGAAGTAGACGCGAATTGTCGTGCCTCGGTCGAGCGCACTCGTCACGTCGATCGAGCCGCCGGCCCGGTCGACGATCCGCTCGACGATCGACAAGCCCAGCCCCGTGCCCTGGCCGCGTGGCTTCGTCGTGAAGTACGGATCGAAAATGCGCGATTGGTTTTGCACCTCCATCCCGATGCCCGCATCGCTGATATCGAGCATCGTGTACTTGCCGAATCGCCCGTCTTCGCAGCAATCGACCGTTGCGATCTTCAGCGAAATCTCGCCGCCACTCGGCATGGCATCGCGCGCGTTGACGACCAAGTTCATGAGGATTCGCTCGAACTGGCTCGGGTCGATGAACGTCTTGCCGACGTGATCGCCGCGTTGGAATTGAATCTGGTGCCGCGGGCCGATTGCGGTACGGAGCAATGGAATCACGCCATCGGTGAGTTCGATGAGGTTGACGACGCGCGGCGATTCCGCTTCGCGTTCGCCGTAGTTCATCATCTCATGGGCGAGGGCCGCACCGCGTTCGCCCGCCTCGATGATGTGCTCGGCCATTTCGATTGTGGTGTCTGGCAGGTGCTTCGTACCGCGGATTTCTGCCGCGCAACCGAGGACGATCGTCAGCAGGTTCTGGAAGTCGTGCGCGGCTCCGGCTGCGAGACGCCCCAGCGCCTCGGCCTTGTTCAATGCGAGATATATTTCGTTGTGCTTGCGGAGTGCGGATCGCGCTTCGATCAGCGCGGCGGATTTGAGTTTCAAGCTGATCGTGTCGGCGAGGCTTGCGGCGAAGTCGCGTTCTTCCAGCGTCCACTCGCGCGGCATACCGGAATGTTCGTGGCAAACGACGCCGATCACTTCGCCGTTCTCGAAGATCGGTGCATCGAGCATCGAACTGATGTTCAGCGGATACAAATACGCTTCCGAAAGTTCGTGCGTCGATTCGTTTGTCGCGGCCCGTTTGGCCGGGATCGAGCGGCGATTTTCGAGAGCGGTAAAGTACGCGGGAAAGTCCGAAACCGATAGCGTCGTCCCTTCGGAGAATTCCTCTTTGTCGCGCTCGTACAACACGGAGCAACGCAGCGCCGTCCGTTCGTCGACGAGGAACCAAATGCCCACGCGATTGACGGCCACGATGTTCGCCGCCGTGCGACAGATTTCGCGAAACACATCGACCAACGAAAGCTCTGGCCCCGGTATGAGCCGCGCGAGTGCCAAACGCGCCGCTTCCATCGGACGACTCGGAAGGGAATCCAGCATAAAACACCCGAACGCATCGAACTGAGAGGGCAGGCGATACTCAATCATAACCGATCGCGAACGAGTGAGCGTCAGGCTACGGAAGAAATTTCTCCACTTTGTGCGATTTCCTCAACCGAGAAGACACCCTCACACGGATAGGTGTTCGTGGCGAGTGACAACTTGGGAATGCGTCGTGCGATTGGTATTCGGCGGAGTGTCGAACGTTCAGTATTAGCTTGTTAGAGGTATATGCGATGGGTATATTAAAATTCCTGTAGTTCTTGTACGCCTTCTTGCCCTCACTCAATCGAAAGCGATACACGAACATGCCCGACCAGTCCCTCGATTCGATTACCCGACTCGTCCAGCAATGTAACCCCAACGAGGTACTGGAACCGGGCGATCTGCGGTTCGTAGACTTCGACGAGGCACGCGGCGGCAACGTCGTGGATCGGATCATCCGTTCGATTCGAAGAGCGCCGCCGAATCGACCCGAGTGCAAGCTCTTCGCCGGGCATCGCGGCATCGGCAAAACCAGTGCGTTGAAGCGACTCCAGGCCACCCTCGAAAAACCGGACGGTGCCACCAAACCGTTCTTCGTCGTCTTTATGGACGCTACCCGTCAACTGGACTCGAACGATCTGGACTTCCCGGACCTGCTCGTTTTGCTGGCCGGCGAACTGCAAGAACAGTTGCGTGCGGCAAAGATACCCGGCTTCACCGCGATGTCCACGTACTTGAAGAGCCTTTGGGACACACTAGTAGGCGGCCTGGGAAGCGACGTGACAATCAAGTCCGTCGATGTGGATGTTCCGTTCGGCAAATTGGCACTCGAACTGCGCAATCGTCCGACGCAGCGTGCCATGCTCCGCGAGAAGATCGAGAGCATGGCGACAGACTTGATCGAGGCGGTGAACAAGCTCCTCGACGAGGCGAATGCCGCCCTGCGAAAGAACGGGCGAGCGGGTCTGGTGTTGATTATCGACGGCCTCGACAAACTCAGTCTCCGGCATCTGCCAAACGGTGGTAATACGCACGATCGGTTGTTCGTCGACCGTAGCGAACACCTCGCCGGCTTGCGTGCGCACACGATCTACACGGTTCCCATCTCGATGTTCTACTCGCCGCGCTGTGCGGTCCTCGAACAATCGTTCGGCGAGTTCAACGCGCCGATCTCAATGATTCGCATCCGCGGCGAGGGCAAATCGGAACCTCTGCCCGAAACACTCGGCATGCAGAAGCTCCGGGAGATGCTCGATCTGCGTTGTAAGGCCGCGGAGGTGCCATTCGACGAGGCCTTCAATGAAGACGGAACGTGGCAGTATTTGTGCCGAATGAGCGGCGGTCATCCGCGGCACTTGCTCATTCTCCTCTGTGCTGCGGCCAACTTGCTCGATGAGTTACCGATTACTCGCGTAGCTGTCGATCAGGCCATCCGCGACTACGCCAACAGTTTGCTCCGGGAGATTCCGGATCGATTCTGGGTGAAATTGCGACACTTCGCAGAACCGCGTGAAGACATCTCCAAGGACGAGGACCACCAAGAGATGCTTTTCCTGTTGCACATCTTCGAATACAGCGACGGTCGACCGTGGTACGAAGTTAACCCGGTGTTGCGAACGCTGGAACGATTCTCGGGGAGGCCGACGCCGTGACCGCGTTAATGGTACGATCCGATGCGACATCGTCCGCTGCGGAAGACACTGCGTTTGCGGCCCTGCGCCGAGCCATCGTGCGTGCGAAGGGTTTCACGCTGCTGCTCGCTGTCTGCAACCGCAACGACCGCCGCGAGCGTCTCATGCAACGCCTATCGGAGAGCCTGCCGAGCCAGTTGAACGCGGTCACCATCGATGCCGAGTGTACCGATGTTCTCGAACGTGTCCTTGCAACCGTCGGCCACGATGCGCGAACGCCGATTGCGGTCTCGGGTCTCGACGCTGGTATCGACGAATACGAGTTCGCGCACCCCCGTCTCGCCAGTTTGAATCAACGTCGCGAAGACTGGCGCGATCTCGTCCCGGTGCCCGTCATATTCTGGATACCCGAATATCTTCTGCGACCCTTGGCGCGAGGCGCACCGGATTTCCTCGACTGGCGAGTGGGAACGTTTTTCTTCCTCGACGATCCCGTTGTGCCGACGAACGTCTTCCGTCACCTCGAACAACTCGAAGTCTGGCGGCTGAACGCGGAAGAACGACAACAGCGAATCGGCGAGCTTCGCGACTTGATTCAGCGTTATTCCACTCCCGCGAATGAGAATGCCTCGGCGATCATCCGTTGGCGACTGGAGTTGGCACGTCAGCTTGTGTTCATTGGCGAAATCGGGGAAGCCGAACAGCTCGTACATGACGAATTGCTTCCCGCGTGCCGCGTGCCTGATGACGAAGAACAGTTAGCCGACGCTTGGGCAACGCTCGCCAACATCCTTCAACAACGCGGCCAGACCGACGAGGCGTTACGCATCCGCCGCGAGGAATGTACCCCCAGATACGAACGCCTCGGCGACGTGGGGTCGAAGGCGGCGACGATGGGGCAGATCGCCGACATCCTCCAGCAACGCGGCGAGATTTATGAGGCGTTACGCATCTATCGCGAGGAATGTATCCCCGTATTCGAACGCCTCGGCAACGTGCGGGCGAAAGCGGCGACGATGGGGCATATCGCTGGCATTCTCCAGCGACGCGGCGAGACCGACGAGGCGTTACGCATCTATCGCCTGGAATGTATCCCCGTATTTGAACGCCTCGGCGACGTGCAGTCGAAGGCGATGACGATGGGGCATATCGCTGGCATCCTTCAGCAACGCGGCGAGATCGACGAGGCGTTACGCATCTATCGCCTGGAATGTATCCCCGTATTTGAACGCCTTGGCGACGTGATGTCGAAAGGGGTGACAATGGGTAAGATCGCCGACATCCTTCAGCAACGCGGCCAGATTGATGAGGCAATACGCATCCGCCGCGAGGAACAACTCCCCGTCTTCGAACGACTCGGCGACGTGCGGGCGAAGGCGTTGACGATGGGGCAGATCGCCGACATCCTTATGAAACGCGGCGAAATCCACGAAGCGATCCGGATTTATCGGGAAACGCTGGAAATATTTGGACGACTCCGCGATGAGCGGGAACAATCTGTTTGCCGATACAACTTGGCACTGGCATTGCTATCGAGGGGTTACAAGAAGGACATTCCGATGGCTCACGAGTATCTTCGCAGGGCGCTCGCCACGGCCGAGAAACACCAGTACGCCGAGGCGGCGCAGCTTCGGCAGATCGTGACGCGATTGCTTGGCAGGAGCGTGTGAGTTCGCCAAACAGCAATTGCTTTCTGGTGTAGCTGGCCTCTGCGAGACCGGTTTGGGACTTCCGGGGTCACAGACCCCAGCTACAAAAATGCGTCACCCACACGATTTCACACAGTCAAAAAGTTTTAAGCGATTTGACGTAAGTCGGAATTCGCGACGTGCGCAAAGTGACCCAAAAGTGTCGCGAAATGACACAGAATTGTCGCATCCGGTCGATTTTCGGTCAATGTTGGTCGATTTTCGGTCGCATCCGGTCGATTTTTGACCAGTAGTTCTGGCTTGTGCGTTATCGGTGACACTCAGCGCAAACCGTGACAGGATGACAGGATACCGCAAAACTGCCCGTAAACAGATCCGTAATTTGCGATCGAAAAGGGGCATTTTGAGTCGCAAAAATGCCAAAAAAACGGTTTTGGAACGTCCGCAATTGTGACTTACGTCGATTTTGTCGCGTCGAGACCCGGCTTTTCCGGTACGGGCAGAGGCGGTTTCACGCTTTTATCGGCGTGGTGACCCATGTGCGTGACGGCGTCGAGCGCGCCCATGATCGCCTGCTCGACTTTCTCGACCGGTTTCGCCAACGTCGGCACGTCAATCGAGCTTCCCGTGGTCACGTTCCGATTGAAAAACAAGCGATACAGCACCGCCCCCGCCACCGCAGACAAGATCGCCACGAACACCAGTGGCCGATACTGATCGATCTTGTGAAAGACTTCGAGCACTTGATCGGTAAGGAAATATGCGAGCCAAAACATGACGTTGACGCCGGGAATCGCGTATAAGCCGTCGGCAATGAGGAACCGCGTCATCGGTACGCGCAGCACGCCCGCCATGAGAAAGATCGGCGTGCGAATCCCCGGCGTCAAACGCGCCGTGAGCAAAATCATAATGCCGCGATCTTGGAAGTTCTTCTCGATGAGCGCTCGCTTCTCGGCGGTCAAGATTTTCTCTTGTACCCACTTCTTACTGAGCAACATCGGCCCCCAAATGCGGCCCACTGCGTAGAGAAGTCCATCGCCCACCACAACCGCCAGAATACACACCGGTAGCATCACCCACCATCGCAGCCGGGCCGGATCGAGCGCCATCGCGTTCGGCGGCAACGTATCGCCGTGACCGACCAGCACGCCCGCCGTGAGGATCGGAAGTTCCTCCGGCAACGGCAGCCCAAAGCCCGTCGCGATAATCGCGGCGAACACGCCCATGTAGCCGTACTGCGAAAACTGATCGATCATCGGACGTACTCTCGCAACCGCTCGATGGGAAGTTCGACGATTCTGAAGGTACAGTAAACGCAGAACGCTAGTCGAGGGCAACCCCCGCATCGACTTGTCATGCCCCATCACCGACGGTATAGTTCTGGAACGCACTCGTAGCTCAATTGGATAGAGCGTCGGCCTCCGAAGCCGAAGGTTACAGGTTCAACTCCTGTCGGGTGCACTGCGAAATGCGAGCATTTTCGACTTGGTTCGCTTCAAATCGGCCTGAATTCTCGAGTTCACTCGCCGCCGACTAATCCGCCGCGATGGATGTCGGCGCGCTTCGCTTCGTAGGTTTCGGCAAAATCTAACACTTGTGGGTCGGGCAACCGTTTTGCGGCGATACAGGCTTGCTTGTAGATTCCGGGCCACCAATTTTCGTGCGCGGTGAGGCCCTTCTCCTTGACCGTCGCCCAATTGCTGAGGATGCGGCTCCAGCATTCGTCGCCGTACTTCATTGCGGGTAGTAGCCCGCCATATTCGGGCACCAGCCACTGCCGCCCGATCTGGCTGTGCAGCACTTCGTCTGCCCAGTCGAAGTCTTGAATCGTGCCCATGATCGGCACGCCCGATTCGTGCGCCACCTCGTATTCGTAACGTTTTCCGCTCTTTGGCATCAGTCCCTGCTCGATGAAGAACAGCACCGCGTGGCGCTCTTGCGGGGTGCATTCGGTGTTCAACCGGTACGACCAGTTGTACGTGATGCGGGCTTGCGTCCAGTCGACGCCGAGTGCCACGAAGCCGACTTCGCCCATCATCGCGTGGCGGGCTTCGTCCCAGAGTTGGCGCGACATATCGCGGTAGTAATTCCACGGCTTGCCGGGGGTCTGCACGATGATGCTCGCCATCATCTCGGGCACATCAATTTCGCGAATGCGCTTGTACATCATCATCAGTGCCTTGGCGTTCGGCGGATACGCCTTGGAATACAGGAATGCCTCCGCATTCACGCCTTGGTTCCACAAATCCTGGAATCGCTCATCGCGTTTCGGTATCGGGTCGTAAGTGTAGGTACTATTCGAATAGATACGTGGAAGGTTCGGCTCATCGACGGGATTCCTGCCATCGACGCCGCCCGCGATTTCGAGAAGATTTTCGAGCAAAGTGTTCCAAGCAGTCGAGTTCGCGATCGGCAACTCGACGACGGCGGGTTGGCCGAATTCGATGAGGTCGCACAATTCGAGCCGCGCGAACCGCAATATGCGCCGCGACGGTGCATCGGCGAGTGGGTGCGTATCCCGAATGTAGCGTTCGCAGGCTTCGAGGAGTGCCGGTACGGCCCGCGAGTAGATGCCGAACAGGATCTCTTCGGTACTGGGCGCGTTGCGAATTTCGTCGAAAAATGCTTCGAGCGCCGGGTGCGGCACAACTTCCAGACCGAGCGGCGGTTCGCGCATCTCGGAGATGCGCTGCCGCAGTGCCGTCACGTGTTCCGCACACAAATAGGCATGGTGCGAGTACGCCATCTTCAGTTCGTAGATCGGCTCCGCCGTAATTCGTGCCGTCAAAATCTGGTGCAATCGCACGAAACAATAGTGGAATCGCTTCAAGCGCCGCACGCATTCCTCGACCGACAACCCCGGTTGAATCGCATCCTCAATTGAACACAACCCAGCAAGTGGCGGCAGGTTCTTATACGACTGGTAGTTGGCAAGCGGCGTCGGTTCAGTCATGGCGAAGGCCCTCAGAATGGTATTCTGAGATTTTATAAAATCTGTCGAAGTGGCACAATATGAGACAGTCGGTCACCGCGATTTGCCGAACTTGACGGGAAGCACGACCGCCCAGCCGGTCGCGTCGCGGCGGAGTACGATGGTGTCCTTGAAGCGATGGCGGTGCTTGCCGGTTCCGGATAGTACGATGTGGGCGATCGCTTCGGCACCGTGCTCGTCGCACGTGTGAACGTGTACGGTTTTCGCTTCAAAACCAAGTCCGCGTAGGTATTCCTTCGCGAATTTGGCGAACGGCTCCGGTGTGATTTTCGCTTTCGATTCGGGTGCGATTGCCGCGTAGGCTTCCGTGTAATCGTGCTGAATGAGTGCCTGTAAGTACCGTAATGTCGCGGCCTTCGCGCCGGTTCCACTTGACGGATCGAGTGTCGTACCACAACCGGCGATGGCGACGAATACCAGCCCGATGATCGACGTGCGTACGCGGCTCATGGGTAGCTCGCGTCGTAGTCGAGAACCTGCTTGTCCGGATACATATCGACGACGACATCGTCCCATCTGAGCGTCGCCACGTGGCCATCGAGGTAGAGATAATTCGCCGCGGTAATATGGCGTTCGTGCGCGATCCACGGCTTGATGATGCCCGTTCCGAGCCAAATATCGTAGTCGTCTTGGCGTGGATCTTCGCCGGTCGTGGCATCGAACGCGGCGGCGTTGCGTTCGGAAAAACAAACGAACTGCGACGACCCGACTTCATTCACGAACCGCATGAGATTCCATTGCCCATAGCGTCGGCTCTTGTGACTGAGCAGCGAGTTCATGATGTAGCTGGTGCGGTTCTCGACGCCATCGATACTGCCGGTGTCCGGGTCGATGAATGGCTTGCGTTCGGAGAAGTCCATCGGGCAGCGGTAGATTTTTTCACTCGGCAAGATGTTGCCATTTTTCGAGAGGCTTTCGTCGGATTCCTGGGTACCGCCGATGAACGGCATCAGCTTGTCTTCCCAGTAAATTTCCGCGAACGAGTTCGTGTGTGCGGTGTTTGCAGCGACATCGGCATCGTACGGGTGGTGGAGGAAAAACTGCCCGTTCGTGGCTTCGTAATATCCATGAACGGCAAGGCCGATTTGCCGCAGATTGTTCTGGCACTCCGCCCGCCGCGCTGCCGCACGCACCTTCTGCACCGCAGGCAGCAACAGCCCAATCAGGATGGCGATAATCGCGATCACCACGAGGAGTTCGATGAGCGTGAACCCCAGCGATCGACGGCGGAACGGAAGCATCATGGCAACACCACGCGATAGTTGCATTGTTACGGAATTCACAATAGTAGTACCGGGAGGTGTGCGAAAGGCAAGTCGCGAAAGGCCGAACGCCACTACTTCGCGATGGGCCACACGACGTGGCCGGGGGTCGTGGTGCGGATGCGGTACAGCGTGCCGCCACCCGTGATGTATAGCGACTTCCGATCGTCGCCGCCGAAGGCGCAATTCGTCACTTCGTCGGTCGGTACGGGCAAGAAATCGAGCAATTTGCCTTCGTTGCTCAGCACGTAGATGCCGCCTTTTATGTCGGTGGCGGGTTCCGAAGGCGGGTTCGGTTTGTTCAACCCGCCTGCTACGTAGAGTCGTCCTTTTGCGTCTTGCTTCAGGCCATCGGGGCCGCGCCCTTTGCCCCAGTCGTAGAGGAGCTTCTGGCTTTTGAGGTCGACGCTGCCATCGCGTTTGAGGTCGAAACGCCAGAGCTTACGTGCGCCGCCAAGGTCGTTGTTGTTGTCCGCGACGTACAGATATTTGTCGTCCGGCGACACCAGCACGCCGTTGGCACGCTCGACTTCGCGACCGATCACACGGGCAACGGTGCCGTTCGGATCGACGCGGTAGACGCCTTCGTACGTCTCGTTTTTGTCGTTGCGCTGTTGCATGTCGTCGCGGGGGCCGTAACGCGGATCGGAAAAGTAGATGCGGTTTTGCGAATCGAGTGTGAGGTCGTTCGTATGGTTGTACTTCTTGTTGTTGAAAGAATCGGTCAGCACGGTGACTTTGCCATCGCGCGATGTGCGCGTGATTCGCCGTTGCTCGGGTTCGCAGGCGAGCAATGTGCCATCGCGATCGAACAGCAAACCGTTCGTGCCCGCGTCTTTGCGGAAAATCGTACTCTTGCCATCGCGGCTCAGCCGATTGATGTGGCCATTTCCACTACTAAACAAGCCGAGTTCGGGATCCCACGCAGGGCCTTCGCCACCCGCACCGGCTGCCGACTCGACGGTGAGTTTCGCACCGGCGACGAAGATTGGATCGTCGGCGAACGCCGACGTCGCAACGAGAAGACAACACACGGCAACGATGCGGTTCATGGAGAGTCCTTTTAGGGAACGACTTAAGTGCAAATTTCGCGAATCGGTTTGCCGTAATCGACTTCGAGTCGTTTGCGACCGGGGATGTCGAGGCGTCGCGGGTCGAGTCCGAGGCGATCGAGTACCGTGGCGTGAATGTCGGTGACGTAGTGCGGATGTTCGACGGCATGAAAGCCGAACTCATCGGTCGCGCCGTGGATGATGCCGCGTTTGACACCGGCACCGTAAAACCAGACGGTGAAGCCGTGCGGGTGGTGGTCGCGCCCGGTGGGCACTTTGTATGCGTCGCGCACTTCCAGTCCCGGTGTTCGCCCGAATTCGGTGCAGCAAACGACGAGCACGTCCTTATCCAGTCCGGTTCGTTTCAAGTCGCGAATCAGTCCCGCGAGAGGCTTGTCTACGCGGCCCGCACTGCGTGCGTGGAGGTTTTTCAGGTCCATGTGCGAATCCCATTCGCCGAAATCGCTGAGGTACACGAGCGCGAAGCGGGTGCCCGCCTGCACCAGCTTTCGTGCGGCCAACAACCGTCGCCCGTAGACTTCTGTCGTCGGGTTATCGATGCCGTACAGCTTGTGCGTCTCGGCGGTTTCTTTGCTGAGGTCCAAGACCTCGGGCACCGCTTTCTGCATCCTAAACGCGAGTTGATACGCCTTGATCCGTGCCCGCAGTTGTTCGTCGGCGGGGTACTCCACCGCGGCGAGTTCGTTGAGTTCGTTCACGAACTCAAACTGATTCTGTTGCTCTTGCGGCAAAACGCCTGCTCCCCGTGCGGCAAACGGCAGCGGGGCCTTCGGGTCGAGCGACAGTTCGACGCCACCGTAACGCGGCCCGAGATAATCCGGCGCGAAGTTCTTCTTCACGCGCGGGTCTTGCGCTTTCCCGAGGAAGACGAATTGCGGCAGGTTTTCGTTGAGCGTACCGAGGCCGTAATTCACCCACGAACCGATAACGGGTTGTTGTTCGTCGAGCAAGTGCCGCCCCGTGTGCATCTGAAATTCGGCATTATGGTCGTTGTCCGTGGTGTACATCGAACGCACGAATGCCATGTCGTCGCAAGTCGAGGCGAGGTGCGGCCACCAGTCGGCGACCTCCATGCCGAGGTGGCCGTGCTTCTTGTAGCCGACCTGCATCGGGAAAATCTTCGGGTACGGTCGCGTTCCCCCGACGACATCGCGCGAGTGCTTCACGAACAGCGGCGACTTCAGCGGGTCGGCGTGCGGCGTATCGGAAAACGTCTTCCCCGCATACTTGTTCAACGCCGGCTTCGGGTCGAAGCTTTCGAGGTGACTGACCCCACCCGAGAGGAATACCCAGATCACCGATTTCGCCTTCGGTGCAAAGTGCGGTTTGCCATCGGGCAGGAGGTGCGGCAACTCGGCATCGGCGCGCACCACGCCGTCGCGATGCAACATCGCACCGAGTGCCAGCCCCGTAAACCCGAGGCCGACATCCGCCAAAAACTCGCGGCGTTTCATGGGTCACTCCGATCGGTGGATTTCAGCGTACGGTAACGAAGTCGCTGTGGTTGAACAATGCGTGGATGAGGTTTTCGCGGGAACGTTCGTGAGGATCGGCGGCGAGTTTGCTTTCGACGAAGAGCTTGCGCTGCCGAGTCAGGAACGCGGTGGCGGCCTTGCGCTCGGCGTCTTTCGCCGGTCGGCTCAGTACCCGCTCGAACGCCATCGCGACGAACGCGGCCTCGCGGTCTTTCTCGGCTTCGGTCGCTTTCCACAACTTCGCGCTCAAGATACGCGATTGCCGGAGTGCCAAGTCGCTGTTGCTCATCGCCAAGGCTTGTTGCGGAAGAATCGATGTCGAGCGAACGTACGCATCGCACGGGTTCGCCACGTCGAACAGTTCGAGGAACTCCATGCGGGCTTCGCCGTGGTGCGAAAAGTACAGGCTACGACGACGCGATGTCAGTCCCTGATCTTGCGGAAGTTCCGGGCCGCCGATCGCGACGTCGAGATCGCCCGCCACGTGAAGCAAACTATCGCGAACGACTTCGGCTTCGACGCGGAGCGTCGGAAACTGCCAGAGGAACACGTTGTCCGGGTCGATCTTCGCATTCGCGGGAACGCCACCGCTCGATCGCATCCGGTACGCTTGCGACGTGACGATTGTGCGGTGGATCGGCTTCATTTTCCAGCCGGTTCGTACGAGTTCGGTGGCCAGCCAATCGAGGAGTTCGGGGTGCGTGGGCTTCTTGCCATTGCGACCGAAGTTGCTCGGCGTCGCGACAATCGGTCGGCCGAAGTGCCACGTCCAAATGTGGTTGGCGGCCACCCGCGCAGTCAACGGGTTCTCGGGGCTGGTGATCCAGTTGGCGAGTGCCGCACGCCGACCGCTGCTCGTCTTCGAGTATTGCGGGCTGATCGGCACATACGCGGTTGCCGGAGGCAGGAACAGATCGCGCGATGCGGCGAGCGCGTTCGATGCCGCCGTTGGCGCATTCGTCTCCGTCGCCTGCGCTTGCGCGACGAGTGCAAGTGAAAGGCGATGTTCGCGTTCGGCTAAATTCGCAGTAATGGAAACCGCTTTGACATCGCCTTTCACTCCCAGGTGAATGACGTCGTCGGCCGCGATGCGTGCCTGCAATTGCACGAGATCGGTTTGTGCCGTACGGCGTTTCGCGTGCGCCACTTTCAGCAAAGTCTCGGCAGTGGCGGCGCGGGCCACACGGATCGGCGGCATCGCCATCACCATTGCCGGTAGCGCGCCGAACAGTTTCGCGTCGGGTATCCCCGTGGCTGCGACGGCCTGAATCGTCGCATCGGTGGCGGCCTTCAATGCGGCATCGGCGGCGCGAATTGCGACTTCCCGCTTGTCGAGTTCCTCCTTGCGCACGAACGATTTCAGTCCGGGATACCACGCCTCCGGCGGCAAGTCGATCACCTTCAAATCGAACTTCGGCCCGACGATCGATTTCGGTATGCCGGGCGCAATCGGCGGCTTGTCCTTCACTTTGTTTCGCTCGTCGCCACCCGTGTAGAAGTGCGTGAGCGCATCGGGTTTTTCGTCGTAGGCACGAACCATCCCGCTCTTGATTGGCGGATACGCCGCCGTGTAGCTGTACTTGGGGTACACGCCCGGATCGGCTTCGCCGGGCCAGCGGTCGTGGCGAATTTCTAACGGCTCGAAGATCGCTCGAAAGCGGAAGTAGTCTTCCTGCGAAATCGGATCGTACTTGTGATCGTGGCAATGGCAGCAATTGAACGTGAGGCCGAGAAACGCCTTCGACGTATGTTCGACACTGTCGCGCATCCAATTGTTGTAGTTCCAGCGATAGAAGTTCCGCACGACGAAGCCCGTCGCGACGAGGTTCGCATCGTCGGTCGGCGTCATTTCATCGGCAGCCAGCATCGAGCGGACCATCGAATCGTAGCCGCGATCGCCGTTGAGTTCGCGAATGATCCAATCGCGCCACCGCCAAATTTGCCCGTAACTGTTGAGCACATCGGGAGCCGAACGCCGCCCGTACCAGTCCGAATATCGCCAAACATCCATCCAGTGACGACCGTACCGTTCGCCGTATTGCGGGGTCACCAGCAGACGATCGACGACCCGTTCGTAGGCTTCCGGCGCAGTATCGATTTGAAATGCGCGCTGTTCTTCTAACGTTGGCGGCAGCCCCGTGAGATCCAGATATACACGGCGTAACAGCGTCGCTTTGTCGGTCGGTTCGGCAGCGGTCAACCCGCGTTTCCCTCGCTCTGCGTTCAACAACGCATCGATCGGGTTGAGTGTGCCAACGACTTTTGGCCGAACCGGTTGCTGGAACGCCCAGTGGTTGCGCGGGTCTTCTTCGGGTGCATCGTTCGCGGGGGCTTTCGCGCCGCGTTCGATCCAGGCTTTCACGCTCGCGATCTGCTTCGGAGTCAGCGCCGGTCCTTCTGGGGGCATCCGCGTCGCGGCGTCGGGGTCGGCGATTCGGTCGAGTATCGGACTATCTGCGGGTTTATTGGCAACCACTGCCGGTCCGCTGTCACCGTCTTTGAGAAGTCCGCCGACCGAATCGACGCGCAGCCCGCCCTTCTGCTTGAGCGCCCCGTGGCAGGCGTAACATCGCTCCTTCAAAATCGGCTGGATGTCGCGCGCGTAATCGCCATCCGCTTCGGCGGCGCGAACGAACGAGAACGAACCGCATACGATCAGAATCGTCGCAACAAATCGCAGGGACATCGATCGGACCCTCGCAGTGGGGAGAGCGGGGGAAGCGAAAACAGGCAGGTGGGCAACGAGCATCTTAACCGAAGTGCCGTCGCCAAATCAAAGCGCAACTGGAAATTCTGGAGGATACGATTCTCGTCGCCCATCCGTTGCGCTACGCGAAGCCCCCGCGTCGCGGCTAAACGAAGCGGTTTCGGTCTGTATATTGTCGCTATGCACGCGATCCTGTTGGCGACGGCGATGTTGGTCGGGCTGCCGATTCTGCTTCACCTCATCATGAAGCAGGAGCCGAAGCGGCTCGTCTTTCCTGCGATTCGATTCCTGCAACAGAAGCGCCGCATCAACCAGCGAAAGATGCGT
Source organism: Limnoglobus sp. (assembly GCA_043780595.1). Taxonomy (GTDB): domain Bacteria; phylum Planctomycetota; class Planctomycetia; order Gemmatales; family Gemmataceae; genus Limnoglobus. Next base: position 6,714 of record JAYWCL010000154.1, on the reverse strand, counting down.
TTACGGCACTTTCTCCTGTTGCTTTTGCGAATGCTTCTCATCGCGCTATTCGGGCTGGCGCTCTATCAACCGTCGCTCACCGGCGACTTTGGCGGGATCAATTTCTCCGGCGAACAACCGGTCGCGGTGGCGATGATCGTCGATACCTCACCGAGTATGGGGTATACCGCGAACGACCGAACACGGCTCGACGAAGCGCGGCGGCGGGCGCTCGAACTGTTGGACGATCTGCCGAGCGGTTCCAAAGTCGCGATCCTCGACCCCGCCGACGCCGGGGGCAGTTGGGAAGTTTCGATCGGCGATGCCCGCAAGAAGCTCGAAGCGATCAAGGAACCGAAGGGCGTCGCGGTGCCCGTGACGGCGTCGATTGCGAATGCGTATCAACTTCTGAAAACGGTCGATCAGGAAAGCGAAGTCGCCGAGCCGATGTCGCGGCTCGTGGCGGTGTTCTCGGATCGCACCGCCGCCTGTTGGGACGCCACCCGTACCGACGACCTCAAGAAGCTCCGCGAAAGCATTCCGCCGCCCGCCGTTTCGCACCTGTTCGTCGATGTCGGAATCGACGAACCCGCGAACGTGGCGATCACCGGCATCGAACTGAAACCGCAGATCATCCCGCAAGGCAAGCCGGTGTTGTTGAACGCGACGATTGCGGTGGCCGGGCCGGAAGTCGAAGCCACGGTGAGTTGCCGCATCACGACAATGCCGAACATGCCGGAGCAAAAGAAACTGGTGAAAGTCTCGAGCGGGGCGAGCCAGGGCGTCGCGTTCCTGCTCGACGGCACGCAGTTGACGCCGGGCGTGCATCAGGTCGAAATTCGCCTCGAAAACGCGGATAAACTCGCCGCAGACAACATTCGATTCTTCACGTTCAAGGTCGCCGAGCCGCGCAAGATTCTCACGCTGACCGATAAGATCTCCGATGCGGATATGTGGCAATTATCGCACGCGGTAAAGGGTGAGTTCGATTGCGAAGTCAAGCTCGCGGATGAAGTCCCGAACCTGACCGGCTACGAAGCGGTCTGCTTGCTCGGCGTCGCGGACCCCGTGCGGTTGTGGCCGAAACTGCGCACGTACGTCGAGTCTGGCGGGAAGTTGCTCGTCATGCCCGGCCCCGATGCGCGGATCGCGAGTTACAGCACGACGGACGAGGAAGCGGGGCGATTACTGCCCGGCTCGCTGAAGAAAGACACCATCGACGCGACGACGTTCCCGAAGCCCGAGGTGCCGAAAGAACCCAACGCGCCGACTGCGTACGACCGTTCCCGCGGGGTGTCGTGGCTCGTCAACTACGACGCACTTCGCCATCCACTATTTGCGCCGTTCATCGAGTGGAAGCTCCAGGGCAACATCGATATTCTCGTCAATCCGCGTCGCGTCCTGCGATACTACGACGTCGACCGCGCCCCCGAAGGCACCGTCATTGTGAAGTACGACGACGACGACGATGCCGCGAAACAGCGCCCCGCATTGCTCGAACGCATCGTCGGCACCAAGGGCGGCAAAGTGCTGCTATTCACGACGCGGTTCGATACGCAAAAGAATCCGCTCGAAGCGTGGAACGACTACTGGGACGTCGGCAATTCGTGGGCGGTTGCGATCCCGAACCAGGTGATGCGCTACATGGCGGGCGATCCGACCGATGCGAATTTTAACTTCGTCAGCGGGCAAATCGTGCCGGTGACGTTACCGCGCGACGAACGCAAGGCGGGCACGAAACTGCGGCTCGAAGGGCGGGGCTTTTCGGGACGCGATGCAGAAATCGAGTTAGCCGAGAATCAGACCGAGTATCGCCTGCCTGCCGCGAACGCCCAAAACACGGGTAACTTTTTGCTGACGATCGATGCGCTCAAGTGGCGTGAGGGTTTCAGCTTGAACGCCCCCGCCGATGAAAGCACGCTCGACAAAGTCCCTGCCGAGGCAATCGAAAATCTCTTCGGCCCCAACAGCGTCGTGCCGATCGGCAAAGACCTGAAACTCCGCGACGTGCTCGCCTCGAAGTTCAACCAACCGCTCGACCTCTTCCCGTGGCTCCTGATCGCAGTGCTGATCGGCATCGCCGCCGAGAGCGTCCTCGCAAACCGCTTCTACGGGCGAAAGTCGTAATCGACGCCACTCATCCGAATAGCAACAGGACGCTCCACGGTGGCGTTTGAACGAACTCGCAACCGAGTTCAAAATGGCTGTCGATCGGCTTGCAACTCCGTACGAGCAACGTGACCCATTCGGTGTTTTTCGGTGCATTCACCGCCATAATTCGCATCGTAGTACCCGGCGATATTCCTTTATCGATCGTCAGTCGCAGGCCGCCCGTCGAGCGATCCACGACCCACGCTTGCTGGGTGGTATTTTGGAACGCCGTACAGGAAACGGAAATTTCTACGGGCGCGCCTTCCCGTCTTATCAACGACCGACGATTGCCGAACGATGCATCGGGTGTCGCCCAGTCGTCGTTCGATTGCGTCGATTGATGCGATCGCTCTCGTTGCGGGTGCGGCTCCGATCCTCGTATCGTCGCCCAGTCGTCGTTCGATTGCGTCGATTGATGCGGCTTGCGCAACTGGGCCCGCTTCCGCCACCGGCTCATCATGACGACGAGAACAAATACTGCGACGCCACAACCGACAACGTAATGCGAGTATTCGCTGAGCGAGGACAAATCGAATGCAAGAAGGTTACCGAACATGGGAATATCGGGGGTGACGGAATGGATCGTAGTTTAGGATTCGGAACCGTGGGCAGCGGTTAGGCAAAACTAGCACACGCCAGCGAGTCACGCACGAAAATCGCATCGGGTTTCCGATCACCTTCGCAAACATTCCCGCTTATGGGCTGGGTCGGTGCGGTTCGGGGTTATGGTGAGGCCCTTGGGTGCGATCCGGTTTCGGGTCGGATTTCGGGTGCGGAAACGCATTCGGCAAGGGCTTGCCGTGTTTCTTGTGATGCCCTTCGGTATCGAAGAGGATTTTATTAGCGCGATTGGCGTCGGCTGCGCTCACCCACAACTCCACCGAACCGGGCATGGTACTTCCCAGGCCAGCAGTCAAGTCGTCGCCCACGACCCGACAAACGATCCCCTCATCTTTTAGCAATTCGGCCAAGCTGGTCATTTCGATCAGCGTACCGGTCGCCACTTTGACGACATCGTCGGAATTGTTAATCATCGCGCACCCTTTCGCACGGGAAATCCACTCGGGAACGGCTTCACCCAACATCGTCGCCGAGATTCGCATCCGGATCAACATCTATTCGAGAATATCGGCTCAGTTCAAAACCAGGAGACAATTCGACGATTGCCATTCGCAGGCGAGTCAGTCGCTGAGAAGTGCGAAGAACGGAATGGAAATGAAGCAGACCGGCGCTTTTCAGCACCGGTCTGCGTCGTCTTGCACGAGTGAAGGCGCTGGGGATCGAACCCAGGACCCGCAGATTAAAAGTCTGCTGCTCTACCAGCTGAGCTACGCCTTCATTTGTCGAACCGATGCTTCGACACGATATTTATAGCAGCGGAACGATGAAATTCCAGTCTGCATAATCGCAACGCAACGCCTTTCCCTCGCGATTAGGCCCAATCGACGGCACCTTTGCCGCTCAATCCGAGCTTCCGTTGCCGGAATGCGGCTTCCTTCGGTGCGAAATTCCATGCCAGTGATGACGGGCAAGGGCCGCAGAAGGTTCGGTCGAAAGCAAAACGCGATACACGTTTAGCCGCGCCGCGTAGGCTTGGCATAGTGAAGCGGGGAGGGCGAACACTCGCACAACGATGTTGCCATACGATACTCCGCGCGGCGAAACGGGGAACATCAAAAGTGAGGTTCGTGATGCGTGTCGCTTTCACCGCCGACGAAGGTGGCTTCGAGGCCGACGAGTATACCCTCATCGTCGGAGTGACTGGCGGCGACCACGGGTTGGTTTTACAGCGTGACGCTGAGGAAGAGGCCGAAGATTGGGGTATTCACCTGGTGTATAACGATCAAGCCAACGGCGACTACGGGTGCGTGGCGGCGTGCCGTGTCGGTCCCGATTCGCTGAGCATCGATCTCGCAAGGCAACTTGGTGGATTAAACGGCGTCACTGGGTTCGATGTGACCCTGCGGCTCGAACTGGTGCAGATCGCAGCGATCCAGCAGGATTGCGACGGGTATTCCGTGGCCACCTCGAGAAACTCGCATTCGTATGAAAGCAAAACGCGATACGAGAACCGTTTTGCTTTCGTCCCTTCTGTTCGTCATATCGCGGTCTGCGTAAACTGTTGACAAACCGCAGGCGGCACCTCGTTACCCGGAGCGCTCTCTCTCATGGCGAAAATTGCAGTCAAGAACCCGATTGTCGAGATGGACGGCGACGAGATGACGCGGATCATCTGGCACAACATTCGCGAAAAGCTGATCCTGCCATACCTCGATATCGACCTCAAATACTACGACCTCGGCATCGAACATCGCGATGCGACCGACGACAAAGTGACGTTTGAATCGGCCGAAGCGACCAAGAAACACGGCGTCGCGGTGAAGTGCGCCACGATCACGCCCGATGAATCGCGCGTGAAAGAGTTCGGCCTGAAGCGGATGTACCCGTCGCCGAACGGCACGATTCGCAACATCCTCAACGGCACGATTTTCCGCGAGCCGATCATTTGCAGTAACGTGCCGCGGCTCGTCAAGCACTGGGACAAGCCCGTCGTCGTCGCCCGCCACGGCTTCGGCGATCAGTACAAAGCGAGCGAAATTTTGTTCCCCGGCGCGGGCACGGTGAAGCTGACGTACACCCCGGCCGACGGCGGGCCGGTCATCGAGCGCGAAGTATACAAAGCACCCGGCAGCGGCGTCACGATGGCGATGTATAACCTCGACGAATCGATCATCGGCTTCGCCCGCGCCTGCTTCAACTACGGCATGGACCGCGAGTATTGCGTCTATCTTTCGACCAAGAACACGATCCTCAAAATCTACGATGGACGGTTCAAGAACCTGTTCCAGGAAATCTTCGACAAGGAGTTTAAGGCTGCATACGAAGCCAAGAAACTCACGTACGAACACCGCCTGATCGACGATATGGTGGCCAGCAACATGAAGTGGAGCGGCGGCTACTTGTGGGCGTGCAAGAACTACGATGGCGACGTGCAATCGGACACCGTGGCCCAAGGTTACGGCTCGCTCGGCTTAATGACTTCGGTGCTAATGAGTCCCGATGGAAGCACGATCGAATCCGAGGCGGCACACGGCACCGTGACGCGACACTACCGGATGCACCAGCAAGGCAAGCCGACCAGCACGAACCCGATCGCCTCGATTTACGCCTGGACGCGCGGCCTCATTTATCGCGGCAAAATGGACCACACGCCCGACGTGGTGAAGTTCGCGGAGACCGTGGAAAAAGTCTGCGTCGACCTCGTCGAATCGGGCAAGATGACGAAAGACCTTGCACTCTTGATCGGCGAAACGACGCCCTACCTGACGACCGAGCAGTACCTCGAAGCCGTGAACCAGGAACTGCAAAAACGCATGGGGTAAACGCCAAGAACGCCCCGCGATAACCATCGCGGGGCGGTATGATAGCATTTTGAACGGTCAATCGAGGCGTGCCAACATGATCACACGAGCAAAATTCCAGAACTTCAAAGCGTTAAAAGACGCAGAGATCACGTTCGACGAACGGCTAACGGTCATCGTTGGCCCCAACGGCAGCGGCAAGTCGAGCATCTTGAAGGGCATCTACTGGATGAGCCAGGTTGGAGGTGTGAAGACATATGTCTCTGGCGTAACGAGTATACTCGATGCGCTCAACACCACATATAACGGCACGAACGAAAATCAAGTCGTAGAAGTATGGGACAGCAAGAAGATAAGACTTCACTTTAGTTCACACCCAACAAAGATGCTGACCAAGTATGAAGTAAGTGGGCCACAACAGAATTGGGATTGCAAAGTCATTACTGTAAAGGGGGAAATAGTGAGTTACCAAAATCCTCAAGGTAGTTTCGACTTCCACCCAGCCGAGTTAATCCAGCTCGATGCCAGTCGACTTGCGGCACCATCGAGTACGAACACGACACAACCGCCGCTTGCAGCAGACGGATCGGGCTTGGCGTCACTGATGGCCTATTTCAAATTATCGGACGAACCCCGTTACGATCAAATCGTTCAGCTATTCAAGACCGTCATTCCCAATATCACTGGCGTTCGACTGAATCGCGTCAATGTCGGGCAAGGCTCGTTCGGTGAAGGCCTCATATTCGATCTGCCAACTCGAAAGGGAGTCACGGCGGCGGCGTTGAGCGATGGTACGCTTTACGCGCTCGGCTTGATCGTCAAGATACTCGATCCGCAGCGACCGAAACTGTTACTCATCGACGATATCGATCATGGATTCCATCCGAAGGCGCAGCTGGCGCTCGTCGATATCTTGCATAAGTTGCTCGAAGAAATTCCCGATCTACAGATCATTGCGACATCGCACTCGCCATACATACTGAGCGGTTTGAAGTGGGACGAAATCCGGGTAACGAGCCTAAGAGAAGACGGCACGGCCATAATTGCGCCGTTGAAATCGCATCCGAATTTCGAGACGTGGAAGGAAGCGATGTCGCCGGGTGAGTTCTGGAGCCACGCTGGGGAAGAATGGATCAATCAGTTGCCGGAGAAAGTCAGCCAATGAGTCATCCGATACTGGTTGTTTGCGAATCGCCGTACGACTTTGACATCTGCGCACGCT
>JAYWCL010000153.1:0-13992 GCA_043780595.1 Limnoglobus sp. | reverse complement strand
CAGGTCTTTAGCCTGCGTGACTTCCACCGGCAACGATTGAGTGTCGTGGTGAGTCATCGAAACACGACGTTTCCTGCGCCCGGAATGAACGCATTGTGCCGATTACGTCGCGTCTCGAAGACTCGCCACGACTGGTTTTCGAGAGTAGAATCTCCCGCGCAGGCTAAAGACCTGCGGCTACCAGAGAATGAAGAACGAAGGATGCTACCCAAAACCACCGTTATTTGAACCATGTCACTTCGTCCAATACTCCGGCAAGCCGGGTTTCGTCTCGCGGAGGATATCCAAGATGGCTCGCCGATCCGCCTTCGAGAGGTGTGCGAATTCTTTCGTTTGATCTTTACCCGTTAGTACTTCCCAGAGCCGCAAGTAGATGCGGGTTTTGGCCTCGGCGGGCAGGCCATCGAAGAGCGTCGAATAGACGACGTAGCTCATCGGGTAACGGAACATTCGCGTTTTCAGGTCGAATTCGCGCAGTGACCGCTTCTTCGAATCGAACGGCCCGCGTGCCGCAAACTCCTTTGCGAACGCCGACGTGCCCGCCACCGGTTCAGACAACTTCGCTTCCTCGTAGAATAGCAAATGCTGTACCACCGGCTCGCAGGCCCATTCGATTCGGTGCGTGATGCCTTCGGTGCGGTACGTGGCTGGCTCGTTGAACGCCTTGTTCATCTCGGCCTGTTCGTGCAACGCCTGTCGCGTTTGGAAGTTCGCACGGATTAGCCGATTGTGCGTCTCGTTTTGGTGTTCGAGTACCATTAACGCGATCAGGTCGCTGTGCGGCGAGAGATAATTCGCAACGGTGAAATACGGCTTCAAATCGGTGACATTCGCCGGTTCTGGCGGTTGGTTTTTGTCCGCCCACGGCCACCCGCCGACGATCTGGTTCCCCAGGTGCGTCTGTTTACCCACGGTGCCCGTCACGTACCAACCACCCCAACGATCTTCGAGCGGCGTCGTGTGATCGACCCGTTTGCTGCCGAGCGACAGCACCAGTTCGCCGCTGCGATCCGTCGACACCGAGCGGATGAGATAACCGGGGTAACCGCGATTGCTCGATGAGCCGTGGCAGATCAGGCAACTCTCGGTTTGTCGGATGAACGCACCGCGTTTGGCGGTATTTTGCTCGATCGTGTAAAAGACGGCACCGAGGTTGACGTCCGATGCGGCGATTTCGAGAACGTCGCCTTGGCGACAATAACCGACGCTGACATCGTCGTTGAAGTAGATCGCTCGCGGCGTCTTCGGCCCGATGCGACTGCGCTGGAGGCTCGTCTTGGAATAGACGAGGAGTTGCGACGAGATCGGCACATCAAGTGCTTTCAACACCGACGACAAGTAGCCATGTTCGTCGTCCGCTTTCAGTGGAACCTTGCTCGCTTTGAGCCGACGTTCGAGCTTCGAGATGGCGTTATCGGTCTTTGCGGTCGAATACTCGATTGGGAGGCGGTCGAAATCCATCGCGATGGCGTGCGAAGACGCGGCGAGCAAGAAAGCGCACACGAACGGGAATCGAATCGGGCACGTCATCAAAAACCTCGAATCTTCGCGACTGTTTGGACCGACAACGCGCTCCGCTACGCAAAGCCTTCGCGTCGCGGCTAATTCTGGAATCGCTGATACGATATACTGTCAGGGGCAAGAAACTGTTACAGGGGTGCGTTGTGGATCAACTCTGGGCACCGTGGCGTTTGAACTACGTTGCGAACCCGAAGCCGAGAACATCGGACGGCGATTGTTTCGTGTGCCGGGCGGTGGCTGGCAGCGACGACCGCGCGAATCACGTCGTCGCACGTACGGACACCAGTATCGTGATGCTCAACCGGTTCCCGTACACGAACGGGCACCTGCTAATTATACCCAAGGCACACAAAGCGCGGCTCGATGAACTGACACTTGCGGAATCGGTCGATTTACAGGCGGAGATCGTTCGGTACACGCAGATTCTCGAACGGAATATCTCGGCGGATGGCTTCAACGTCGGCTTGAATCTGGGTCGTGCGGCGGGAGCGGGGTTGCCGGGGCATCTGCATTGGCACATTGTACCGCGCTGGAACGGCGACACGAACTTTATGGCGGTCCTCAACGATGTGCGGGTGATCGTGCAATCGCTCGATGCGGTGTACGACATGCTCGTCGCCGCAAGGAGTCACTCCGCGTGATGCGTCCCGTTTCCCTGAGCGATTGGCACGAAATCGAAGACGCGCACCTCGCCCCGTACGCGATGCGGTCGAATCGGTCGCGCGGTCGTCGCCATGCGGAGCCGGACCATCCGTTTCGTTCGGCGTACCAACGCGATCGCGAACGGATCGTTCACAGTTCGGCATTTCGGCGCATGACGGGGAAGACGCAAGTTCTGGTGGCCTCGGTCAACGACCACCATCGCACGCGGCTGACGCACACGCTCGAAGTGACGCAAGTCGCCCGTACCGTGGCGCGTCGGCTACGTTTGAACGAAGACCTGACCGAAGTGATCGCGCTCGCACACGACATCGGCCACCCGCCGTTCGGCCATGCCGGGGAAGATGCACTCAATGCCCGAATGCAAGCCGTCGGCGGGTTCGATCACAATCTGCACGGGCTATACCGCGTCGATGAACTCGAGGATCGCTACCCCGATTTCCCCGGGCTGAACCTCACGTACGAGCTTCGCGAGGCGTTCGTGGCGCACAGCAAGAACCCGAAACTGCTCGCTTCCGGCGAGTTTTCGAGCACCGGTAGTCCGCTACTCGAAGCCCAAGTCGTCGATCTCGTCGATAGCATTGCGTACGACACGCACGATCTCGACGACGCGCTCGGCCTTGGCCTAGTGGGAATCGAAGACCTTCACGAAGTCGCGTTCTGGATGCGGGCCGCCGAGCGGGTGCTGGCGGTTCACCCGGCACTCGCAGGCCCCGCGTTGCGTACGGCGGTCGTTCGCGAGATTCTCGCTTGGCAAGTGACGGACTTGCTCGAAGAGACGATCCGGCGCTTAGCGGAAACGAACCCACAGTCGGCGGAGGAAGTGCGTGCGGTCGCGCAGTTGGTGGCGGTGAGCGGCCCGATGGAAGCATTAAAACGCGGCCTCGAACAGTTCCTGCGCGAACGGGTCTATCGGCACCACAGCGTGTTGCGAATGACCGCGAGCGGCAAGCGAATCTTGTGTGCGTTGTTCGACGAATACGTCCGTTCGCCGGAATTGCTGCCGGAGAAACACCTTCGGCGCTGGACCGGGTCGGATCGCATCTTGCCGGTGGCGCTACACCCGAACCTGCCGGGTCGCATTCGGCTCGATGCCATTGAGCGTGTTGTGGGGGATTATCTGGTTGGAATGACGGATCGTTTCGCGCAACACGAATATCGACGACTGTTTCAACCGTCGTTCGACATATAATGACGGAATACATGCTGTGTCGCCCGCCGCCCCGGGCAATTTCTGGATGAGGTCTCCTATGTTATTGTGGTTGCTGCGTGGCTGCTTTGCCGTTTCGGTTGTGGGTGTGGCGCTGTACTCGTTTATCTTTTTTTACAGCGAAGTCTCTGCCGAAGCGGGTGGCGGGATGTTCGCGGGTACGATTGCCGCGCTCGTCGTACTCGGCGCGGGTGGGTTGGTGCTGTTCACCGATTTGAAAGAGAAAAGCAAAGATATTACCACGATCATCGCCATTTACTTCGGGCTGCTGCTCGGGTTGCTCGTCGGTTGGCTGTTCTCGTTGGCGATGGAGCCGATTATTACATCGGTCGCCCGCGCCCTTTCGGAGACGCTGCAACAGCGGCTCGTCAGCATCGGCCGCGTGCTGATTACCGTGATTTGTTGTTATGTAGCGATTTCAACGCTGCTTCAGACCAAGGATGAGTTTCGGTTTATTATCCCTTATGTCGAGTTTTCCAAGCAGGTGAAGGGGAACCGACCACTCGTTCTCGATACTAGCGTCATCATCGATGGACGAATCGCGGATGTGTGCGATACTCGTATCGTCGACTCGAAGCTGATCGTGCCGCGCTTCGTCCTCAACGAACTCCAAGCGATTGCCGACAGTTCGGACAAGATGAAGCGAAATCGCGGCCGTCGCGGTTTGGACATCCTGAAGCGGTTGCAGAATAACTCGAAAATCGAGTTGGAGATTCACGACGGCAGTATCGGCGAAGCGAAAACGGGCGAGAAGATTCGGGTCGACGAACGCCTCGTGTTGTTCACGAAAGCGATCGGCGGTCGCGTGGTGACGAACGACTTCAACCTGAACAAGATCGCGCAGCTTCAGAACGTCGACGTGATTAACTTGAACGAAGTGGCGAACAGCCTGAAAACGGTGGCGCTGCCCGGCGAGTTCCTGCAAGTGCGGGTCGTGAAGGTTGGCGATCAACCGGGGCAGGGCGTCGGCTACATGGACGATGGCACGATGGTCGTCATCGAACAGGGCCGCAACAGCGTCGGGCAAGATGTCTCGCTGGTGGTTACGAGCGTGCTGCAAACCCCGGCGGGGCGGATGATCTTCGGTCGCATCGAAGCGCGACCATCGGGGACATTTATGCCCGTCGGCCCCGGTTCGAGCGGCGCGTACGTGCCAGTTGGTGCTGGAACCGGCACGCATTCGACCGTATTACCGGGGTCGGTGATCAGCCCGCCCGCCGCAGTGAAAAGCCCGAGCGAACCGCCGAAAACGTGATCGAATCATTCGTGCAAGATGGGAGGAACCCACGGCAGAACCGTGGGTTCCTTCGTTTATTTAGGAGAGCAAAATCATGACAGTGCGTACGATCCTCGCCATTTGTTCGACGGCAGTCCTCGGTATCGGCGTCGCTGTCTGCGCGGATCTGCCCAAGGCCGCCGTGCCGACGAAGGGCGCGGGTGGCGATGCGGAACTCGTCGAGAAAGTCATCGCCAGCCGCAAAGAATATCAGGCGTCGATGATTGCCTTGAACGAATATTACATGAAGACCGGCGACAAGGAACGCGCCAAGTGGGTGCAAGAAGAACTGAAGGCGTACCACCTCGGCAACAAGCCGTCGTATCGCCTCGACATCTCCGATGTCCCACCGATTACGCTCGAAGCCAAGGCGAACATCAAGGAAGCGAACGACCTGTTCGTGCTCGCTTCGACTTACAAAGGCAAAGGCTACGGCAACGAGTACACGCTGAACCAACGACGTTCGGAAATCGTGCTGCAAGAGATTTTGCAAAAGCACCCGACGAGCGACAAAATCGCCGACGTCGCCTACGAACTCGGCGACCTCTACGAGAGCAAAGCCTACAAGCAGTACGACCGGGCCGCCGCCTACTTCGAGCGCGCCTACCAGTGGCGGAAAGGAACCCGCACCGATGCCCGCCTCCGCGCGGCACGCCTTTACGACAAGCAATTGAACGAGCGCACGAAAGCGATCGAACTGTACCGCGACGTACTCGCGCACGACACCGAACCGGAGCGGATCAAGGAATCCGAAAAGCGCCTCGCCGAGTTGACGGGCAACCGCAAGTAGCCGCGTTCAACGAGCCGCCGGGTCAGTCCTTCGGTTTCAACGTGATGAGTCGTACGTCCATCACGGCGGCTTTCGCCTTCGTTTTCGGCTTCACGGTCAGCGTGTATCGGCCGGCTTTCTCCAACTTCAGCGTGCCGATGTCGCGCGGCTGGAAGTTCTGAAACCCGCCGGTTTCGACGACCGTGAAGCTCAACGTTTGCTCGCCGACCGAGACGTTCACTTCGCTGCCGCCGTTGCCGGTGCCACACCCTTGCATGATCTCCACGCTAAATGCGCCGGGCTTCGTGACGGTGAATTCCCACGTCGCGTAATCGTCTTTGTGTACCCAGAAGCCGAGCGTGTTTTTGTGCGGCAACGGCTCGTACCGCAACATGATGCCGTGGACTTCCGCCGTGCGTGCGGGTAGCGGAATCGTGCCATCTTTGGCTTGCGGGTTCGGCGTGTAATTCGGGTTTGGTACCGGCATCTGCGCGCCGACTTCGGTCCGCCAGGCCGCGAGTTTCGCCGTCAGCGCTTTTGCAATTTCCGGCTTCGCTTCGATCAAGTTTCTGCTTTCGCTTAAGTCCGATTTGAGATCGAACAGTTCGCGACGATTGCTCTCGTAATATTCGATGAGCTTGTACTGCCCGTCGCGGATCGCTCCGCCGGGCCGCGAACCTTGATTGGCATAATGCGGGTAGTGCCAGTAGAGCGCATCGCGTTTCGGTGCATCGCCACCGTGCAACAGTGACACCACACTGACACCGTCGAGCTTCACTGACAGCGGGATGTCGCAGAGTTCGCACAACGTCGGGAAGAAGTCTTGGCTGGTGACTGGCACGTTGCTCAGACCGGGCTTGATACCGGGGCCGACTGCGAGCAGTGGCACGCGGATGCCGCCTTCGTACAGGTAGCCCTTGCCTTCGCGCAACGGCCCGTTGAACGTCGGCGGGTTCGCTTGCCCTTCGAGTGTCGCCAGTCCGCCGTTGTCCGATGTGAAAATTACGATCGTGTTGTCGCTGATTTTCAACTCGTCGAGCAACTTCCGCACGCGGCCCACGCTCTCATCGACGCTCTCCAACATCGCCGCATATACCGCGTTCGACTGCTTGCCGAAGGTCGGTTTGTCGGCATACTTCTTGACCCACTCCGCCTTCGCCCGCATCGGCGTGTGAACGCCATAATGCGGCATATACAGGAAGAACGGCTTCTGTGCATTCGCACGCAGGAACGTCTCCGCTTCGCTCGTCAGGCGATCCGTGAGGTACTCGCCCGCTTCGGCTTTCTCCAAGCCGGGCATGTTCCGACCCTTATTTTGAAACGGCGCAAAGTAGCTCAGTGGCGTACCCGTGTGATCGCCCGCGATGTTGATGTCGAAGCCTTGTTCTTTCGGCCCGAAGCCGTCCCCGCCGAGGTGCCATTTGCCGATGTGCGCCGTCGCATAACCGGCGGTTTTGAACGCCTCCGCAAGCGTGACTTCGTTCAACGGCAGTTCGTTACGGAACGCAGGACGGTTCAACATCTGATCGGGGCGATTCGGGCGACCGGGTATCCAGTCGGTAATCTGCAACCGCGCCGGGTGCTTCCCCGTAAGCAGTGCGGCCCGCGTCGGCGAACAAACCGGGCACGCGGCATACGCCTCGGAGAACTTCATCCCCGCCGATGCCATGCGATCCAGGTGCGGCGTCTTGTGGAACGTGCTGCCATAGCAGCCGAGATCCGCCCACCCGAGATCGTCCGCAACGATGAGTACGACGTTCGGCTTCGCCATCACCGGCGAAGCCTGGGCCAGCAATGCAAGTAAGACGACGCGGGAGAGTGTAGACATTGCGATTCCTCAAGGCAGTTTTGTGGATTTTCCCATTCTTGGCGAGCGGTGGGTGTAAGCCGAGTTACCTCCCCCGCTCGCCTATGCGTCGTGCTCCGCACGACGCAATTACCTGCTATCCAAGACCAATGCGATTTGTACCGTGCGCCACATCTAATGGATGCTCACCCCATCAGCCCCTTCACGGCGGCGCAGTCTTCGACGCCGGTGAGTCGTGCGTCGAGGCCTTGGTGTTTCACGCTCAATCGTTTGTGGTCGATGCCGAGGTTGTGCAAGATTGTCGCGTTCAATTCGTGGATGTGGACGGGATCTTTCGTGATGTTGTAACTGAAGTCGTCGGTTTCGCCGTAGACGATCCCGGGCTTGATACCCGCCCCGGCCATCCAGACGGTGAAGCAGCGCGGGTGGTGGTCGCGGCCGTAGTTTTCCTTCGTGAGTTTTCCTTGGCAGTACGCGGTGCGACCGAACTCGCCACCCCAGACGACGAGCGTATCCTTCAACATGTCTCGCTGTTTCAGGTCCGAAATCAGCGCGTAAGCCGCACGATCGACGTCCATGCACTGGTTCGGCAAGTCGCTCGCAATGTTCGCGTGTTGATCCCAGCCGCGGTGGAAAATTTGCACGAACCGCACGTCTCGCTCGACTAACCTGCGGGCGAGCAAGCAACTCGCCGCGAAGGTGCCGGGCTTCTGCACGTCGGGGCCGTACATCTCGAGCGTCGCCTTCGTTTCCTGCGACAAGTCCACCAAACTCGGCACCGATGTCTGCATCCGGAACGCCATCTCATACTGCGCGATGCGGGCTTGCGTCTCGGGGTCGGCGACGTCGTCGAAATGTTTCGCGTTCAATTTCGCCAGTGAATCGAGCATTTTCCGCCGCGAGTCGGGGCTGACGCCGTCGGGGTTCGACAGGAACAACACGGGGTCGCCCTGCGAACGGAGTGCCACGCCTTGGTGCTTGCTCGGCAGAAAGCCGCTGCCCCAGAGGCGGTTGTAAATCGCCTGCGCTTCTTTGCGACCGGTCCACGATGCCGTCATCACGACGAAGTCCGGTAGGTTCTTGTTGAGCGTGCCGAGGCCGTAACTCAGCCACGCGCCGAGGCTCGGACGACCGGGGATTTGGTTGCCCGTGCAGATGTACGTGACGGCGGGGTCGTGGTTGATCGCTTCGGTATGCACGGACTTTACGATCGCGATGTCGTCGACGATCTTCGCGGTCCACGGCATCAGTTCGCTGACCCACGCACCGGACTTGCCGTGCTGCGCGAACTTGTATTTCGACGGCGTCAGCGGGAACCGTCCCTGCCCGCTCGTCATCGTCGTCAGCCGTTGGCCTTTGCGAATCGATTCGGGCAGATCCTTATCGAATTGATCGACGAGTTTCGGCTTGTGGTCGAATAGATCGATCTGCGACGGGCCGCCGTTCATGAACAAATAAATCGCGCGTTTGGCCTTCGGCGCGAAGTGCGGCAGCCCCGGCAAACCGGGCATCGTCTCGGCGGCAACGGCGTTCGATGGCAACATCGACGAGATCGCCGCCGTGCCGAGGCCGAGCGCGCTCCGGCCAAAAAACGTTCGCCGCGTCATCGCCGAAAGCGCATCGTGAATCGGGTGCATCGGTATCCCATCGCTACTTGGTGACGGTTTCATCGAGGTTGAACGCAAGGCTCGCGAGCATGACCATCGCCGCCAGTTCGGGCGTCGCGTCTTTGGCGTTCGCCAGCTTCTGCGCGGCAGTCGGGTTCGCACGGAAGTAACTCAGTTGTTCGGCGTACGCATCGACGAGCAATTTCTGTTCGTCGACATCCGCAGGTCGGCAGACGATCAACTGGAACAGATAGCTCACCCGCCCGGACACCCGCGTGCCGCCTTCCTTCACGACGCGGTTCGCCGTCGCGCGGGCTGCCTCGACGAACTGCGTGTCGTTCATGAGCAACAGCGCCTGGAGCGGCGTGTTCGTGCGTTCGCGGCGGACGGTACAGGCTTCGCGGGACGGTGCATCGAGCGCCGTCATCTGCGGTGGCGGCGAGGTGCGTTTCCAGAAGGTGTACAGGCTGCGGCGATAGACTTTCTCCGCGCCGGTGTCCGCACGGAAATGGACGGTGTTGCTGCCGGAGTAGCCGACGGCTTCCCACAACCCCGCGGGTTGCGGCGGCTTGACGCTCGGCCCGCCGATTTTCTCGACGAGTAAGCCGCTCGTGAACAGCGCCTGATCGCGAACCATTTCGGCATCGAGCCGGAAGCGTGGCCCGCGCGACAACAGCCGGTTCTGCGGGTCGATGGCCGCGTTCTCCGGCGTCCATTTCGCCGACTGGCGGTACGTCGCCGAGAGTACGATTTGCCGGATGAGTTTCTTCGTGTCCCAACCGCTTTCGCGGTAATCGACCGCGAGCCAGTCGAGCAGTTCCGGGTGGCTCGGCGGTTCGCCTTGCGTACCGAAATCGTCCGAGGATTTGACGAGGCCGGTACCGAACAACTGTTGCCAGATGCGATTGACGGCCACCCGCGATGTCAGCGGGTGACGGGGGTCTGTCACCCACTGCGCGAACCCGAGGCGATTCTTCGGCGCATCGGTCGGCAGCCCGAGGATCGCCTTCGGCAACTCCCGCGAGACGGTGTCGCCGTGCTGGTCGTACTCGCCGCGTTTCAGCACGAATGCCGGTCGCGGTGTGGCCTTTTCCTTGAAGATGTAACTGGCAGGAATCTCACTCTCGATCTTCACGATGCTGCCACTGAGTTCGTCGCGTCGTTTGTGCAGCGGGCCGAAAATATCGCGGGTTTGCGCGTAGCCATACTCGATGAAATAGTCGCGAAACTCCTTCTTCTGCGCGTCGCTCCGCTTCGCCGGTTCGAGTTTGATGATGTCGCGAATCGCTTGCGGGACAGCCGTATCGGCGGCACTGGCCTTCGCCCATTCGGCGAGTGTCGCAAACCGCGCGTCGCCCTGTGGCGTTGACGTTTCGACGCCGGCTTTGTCCCAATAGGCGGTGCCGTCGAACTGCGTGAACGCCCAACCGGTGATCGGCGTACCCGGCTTGATGCCGACCATCGCGATGGGGACTTCGAGGCGAACCCACTTGCCGACGGCGGGCAACTCGCCGATCTGACGGCGTTCGTTCGAGCGATCCATCCCCGCGTCGATGCGGTTCTCGCCCCAGAACCCGCGATGGCTCCAGGCGTTCGTGTGCCACTGGAGCATCAGTTGTTTCGGCGGATTTTTCGGGTCGAGATACACGTAAGCAAACAGCTTGTCGCCCGCCCCGACGCGCAGGTGCGGCGTCGATTGTTGGATCGCGACTTGCTGAAATCCTTTCGCCGTCAGCATCACCGATTTTTCGCCGGAGTACGGGGGCAGCACCGACTTATCGACGAAGTTCCAGGCAAGGTTTAAGCTGCCGCCAACGAGCGGTTGTGCGCCCTTCGGAAGTGAATCGTCGATCCAGACGAAGTCCGTTTTCGCGGCGGCTTTCGCTTCGGTGGCGGTCGCCTCTTCGGTGAATTTTACCTTCGTCAATTCGTCGGCGATCTGCTTTTTCACGGTTGCCAACTGGGCGCGTGCCGCATCGAGCTTGGCCGTCTGTTCGGGCGATGGCTTTCGGATCACCGGCGCGTGCTGTGCGGCATTGCCGTCGAGTGCCGAGCCGTCGATGCTGTTGAAGAACGCGAACATCGAGTAGTAATCTTTTTGCGAGATCGGGTCGTACTTGTGGTCGTGGCACTTCGCGCAGCCGATCGTCAACCCGAACAGCACCGTGCCGACCGTGTCGACTTGGTCGCTCACGTTTCGCACGTAGCATTCTTCCTCGATCACCCCGCCCTCGCTGGTGGTGATATGGCAACGCAAGAACCCCGTCGCCACCAGTTGATCGACGGTCGGGTTCGGCAGTAAGTCGCCCGCGATTTGTTCGGTTAGAAACTGGTCGTACGACAGGTTGCGGTTGAAGGCGGCAATCACCCATTCTCGGTACAGCCACATCTCGCGATAGTTGTCCAAGTGCAAGCCGTGCGTGTCGCCGTAGCGTGCGGCATCGAGCCAGAAGCGAGCCATGTTTTCGCCGTAGCGCGGCGATGCGAGTAAGCGATCGACGACGGTTTCGTGCGACTTCGGCGACGCATCTTTGACGAACGCATCGAGTTCCGAGGGCGATGGCGGCAGTCCCGTTAAATCGAACGTGACGCGGCGCAGCCACGTTGCCTTTTCGGCTTCGGGCGAAGGCTTCAGTGCCTCCCGCGTTAACCGATCGCGAATGAACGCATCGATCGGGTTGCCACCGCTCGGCGGTGCGAGTTTCTTCGGCGCGATCAGCGACCAGTGCCCCGACCACTTCGCGCCTTCGGCCACCCACTTTTTCAGCGTCGCAATCTTCTCCTTCGAGAGCGGCTTATTGTGCTTCGGCGGCGGCATGATCTCTTCGACATCCGTCGAAAGAACCCGCTCGAGCAGTTCGCTTTTACCGTCTTTGTCGGGCTTCGATACCGACAATACACCGGCTTGCGTGTCGAACCGCAGCTTCGCCTTACGCTGTTTCTCGTCGGGGCCGTGACACGCAAAGCAGTGATCGGAGAGTATCGGTTGAATGTCGCGATTGAAATCGACGGGCCGATTCACCGCCGGCGCAGCATCGGGTGCGGCCTGCGATGAGACGACGAGCGAACACGCCATCGCGAACAGAATGCCAGCGGAGATACGAAAGTTCATCGATTCGACCCACGATTAGAGGACGGCATGGTGGGATGGTCGCCGCCACGAAGAATTGTAACCGAACCGATACGCGATTGCCACACACTTCGGCACTTTGACTTCAACGGGCCAACTTCGCCTCGCCGTACGGCCATGCGATGTCGCCGTTGGCGTACTTCGCGGCCAGTTCGCGGTAGCGTGCGTTGATGATTTTCGTTTGTGCAATTTCTTCGGAAGTGGCCTTACGGACGATTTTCCCCGGCAAGCCCATGACGACGGAGCGGGGCGGGACTTTCATTCCGGGTGGCACGACGGCACCGGCGGCGATCAGGCATTCTTCGCCGATGTCGGTGCCCGAAAGCAGCGTGGCCCCCATGCCGATCAGCGTGTCGGCCCCGACGCGAACGCCATGCACGACGGCGGCGTGGCCGACGACCACGCCGGGTTCGAGCACGTTCGCGAAACCGAAATCGCAGTGGACGATCACGCCATCTTGTAGGTTCACATTTTCACCGAGTACGATCGGCGCGACATCGCCGCGAACGACGGCCCCGTACCAGATATTCACGCCCGCGCCGCACGTCACATCCCCGGTGACGACGGCATTCCGCGCGAGAATCATCGTGCCGTGTTGCCGCATATTATGGTGAATACTCCCCGATAGATCGTTTCTGCCAGCGTCACGTCTCAACGCCCGCGTAAGAGCGCATCCCACGATTTCACTTTCAGTAGTCGCAATGACAACCGCTTAAGTCGTGGCAGATTTTCAATCGCTTCCAGTTGGGACTCCTGCTCCGGTGTAGGTGTGCCGAACAGCGAGGTTCCTTGCTGTATTATCTGTTTGTGAGCGTATGCGATGGCTCCCTCTTCCATGATGATGTCGTACGCGACCGATTCTCTCATCGCGAATACTCCTCGGTAAATCTTTTGAATGACGTCACGCGACACGTGCATACTGGCCATTATAAACGACGACAACACGATGTCGGCGGCCACTTGTGGGGCCTCGGCTTGCACGCGCTCGGCGATGCGGTCCACCCACATCGGCAACGATTGTTCCCGCGTGCGACCCGCCAGCGGCCGTGCGATTACGGCCATCGGCAAAAGCCCCACGCCGCCCGTCAGGAACTCCTCCGCTGGCCGTTCCCAGACTTTAATCAGGTCGAAACCGAATTGCAGTTCGCCGTACGCAACGCGATCCTGCATGTTCGACCGCGTCGCCTTCGACCGCAATATCACCACGGTCGACTGCACTGGCAACCGCGTGTGGTAGTGGGCCAACACATTGTACAGCAGCATCCGGCGCGCGAGATTTTCGTCCGGACCGGCTTGGATATCGATGTGAATGACGCGATCCCCGACGCGAATGAGCGTGTCGGCCGACGCACTGACCGCCGAGAGATCGGTATCGAGAACCTCGGGCGGTTCGACGATCGGCACGCCGACGAACGTCAGCCAATCCGCCGCATGATTGCGGATCAGGTTCTTCAACGTGGCATCGAATGGCTTGGGCATCGCCCGAGTCTACACGTAACTCAACGCGATTGCAACGATGCCTCGCCGTATGGCCATGCGATGCGCGAGAATTATGTCAGGTCGTTCAGCGGGCCATCGCCGCAGTAGTTCGGGTTGCCGAACTTGTCGATGCGGTGGCCGAAGCCGTGCGCCAGCGACAATAACAGGCGGTTGTGTGCCACGTTCTTGTACTTCAGCGAGCGGCCCATCTTGAAGTTCAAGCCGCCGCCGACCATCAGGAACGGCGTGTTGTCGTGCGTGTGCGAATTGCCTTGGCCGAGTTCGTTCGTCCAGACGATCGTCGTGTTATCGAGCAAGCTGCCCGTGCCGCCCGGCTCTGGCGTTTCGGACAATCGCTTCGCCAGATACGCGAGTTGTTCGCAGAACCATTTGTCGATCTTCGTGATCTTTTCCATCGCGGTTTTGTTGCTGTCTGGCTCGTGCGAAAGCTCGTGGTGCCCTTCGGTAATCCCGAGCCATTTCATGCGTGCCATGCCGACGCTGTTCGTGAACTGCAACGTGGCCACGCGGCT
>JAYWCL010000152.1:0-11711 GCA_043780595.1 Limnoglobus sp. | reverse complement strand
GATACTCATGAAGTTTTGGATGACGACGTTGCGTCACGACAAAGGCGGCAACGCATTCGACGCTCTGGAAGGCGGATTATCGGATCTGCGACTCGCGAGCGAACTGGAAGCCGAGGATAAGGAAGCGGCCGAATATGCAGCGAAATACGCTCCGAAATTGGAAATTGAACCACCCGAGACAACGCCGATTGTCCCGACGATCGAGACGCCGCCGAGCGATGTGCCGGCAATTGTCGAAGCCGAAACGGAAACTGTAGTCGAAGTACCGAGCGTTCTCGAAAAGTCGGTTCGCCCCGATGAGATCGAGATATTTCCAACATTGAATCCGAATAGAAGCGGTCTGTTGGCCTACGAACGCTACGAACGGAGGCCTCTGTCTCACGACAGGGGCGGCGGCTAACCGCGAGACGTTTTTATGAGGGCGATTCCGGACCGGCATGGTTCTCGTCGCAAACATCGAAGGGCAACGGCAAAGTTTATTCGATAACATAAAACCGGATCGGTTCGGCCTTCTCATACTACGGGCGATTTCATGGTTTACCTCTCGCGGATTTACACGAAGACCGGCGACAGCGGCGAAACGGGCCTCGGCGATGGCACCCGCGTGCCGAAGGATCACCCCCGCGTGGCGGCCTACGGGGAAGTCGACGAACTCAACGCGGTGTTCGGCTTGCTTCATGCGTACTGCCCGGACCTGCCCGAGAAGGCCATTCTGCGGACGATTCAGAACGATCTCTTCGACCTCGGTGCGGACTTGTGCGTGCCGAGTGGCGGAGGACTACGGGTGATGGCCACGCAGTACGAACGGCTCGAGAAAGCGATCGATCGATTGAACGAACGCCTCGAACCGCTCAAGAGTTTTATTTTGCCGGGTGGCACACCGGCCGCCGCGTGGTTACACTTGGCGCGGACCGTCTGCCGTCGTGCCGAGCGCGCGATCGTCGCGCTCATGGCCGTGGAACCGGTGAACGAACACGCGATGATTTACCTCAATCGCCTGTCGGATTTTCTGTTCGTACTCGGGCGAATCGAGAACGACGACGGCAAAGCCGACGTCCTCTGGGTACCGGGGAAATCGAGGAGTTAGCCGATGTCGAATTCCGCACACGCCGTCTGGAACGACGGCGGCGCAATGCGGTGACGTGCGAGAAATGTTCAACTCATAAGATAACCTTATGTTCTCTTGGTTTCGCAACCGTCGCCGTCGCAACATCGTTCGCGGGCCGTTTCCCAGTTGGTGGGAACCGATCCTTCGCCGCAACATCGCGCATGCGGCGTGCCTGAGTGCCGAGCAGAACCTCACGCTTCGCAACATCACGCGGATTCTGGTTGCCGAGAAGAAGTGGGAAGCGGCTCGCGGCTTTGTGATTACCGAGGAAGTGAAGGTCACGATTGCGGCACAAGCGGCACTCTTGATCGTTGGCATGGACGATCACGATTATTTCGGCCGCGTGCAATCGGTCGTCGTTTACCCCGATGCGTTTCGGATGCCGAACGAGGAAGATGGCTGGGAGGAAGACGACATCGGCAGCGACAACATCACGGGGCAGGCGGTGTATCGCGGGCCGGTGATTTTGGCGTGGGACGATGTGCGGAAAGAAGGTCGCGATCCGTCGTGCGGGCAGAACCTCGTGTTGCACGAATTCGCGCACCAACTCGACTTCCTCGACAACGCGATCGACGGCACGCCCCCACTGAAAAGCCGCGACCAATCGCAACGCTGGCAAACGGTGATGACGGCCGCATTCGTCGAACACAAACGGCAAATCGCGGCCGACGAGGAGACGTTCTTCACCGAACACGCCGCCGACGACGAAGCCGAATTCTTCGCCGACGCCACCGAGGCGTTCTACTGCGCCCCGCACGGCTTACACGACGATTTCCCAGACATTTACGCCCTTTTGGCGGAATACTACAACCTCGACCCCGCCAGTTGGTCCCCCGTTCGCAATGAGGATTCTCGATCGTAGAATCACATGATCTTGGATGCGAACCCAACCGGAGACTTCCCGCCATGACGAGCCACGTCCGCCCGACGCCGATGACCGATCCGCTTTACGACTATTTTCTCTCGGTGTCGTTGCGCGAACCCGACTTGCTGCGTCGCCTACGGGAAGAGACGGCGTTGCTGTCGCACGGCGACTGGCAGACCGCGCCCGAACAGGGGCCGTTGCTCGATTTGCTCGTGAAAATGTTGCCCGCCAAACGCATTCTCGAACTCGGCACCTTCACCGGATACGGTACGCTCTGGATGGCTCTCGCCGACCCGACGACGCGGATCACCACGTGCGATGTCAGCGAAGAATACACCGCCGTGGCGAAGCGGTATTGGGCCGAAGCAGGCGTCGGCGATCGCATCGATTTGCAGATCGGGCCAGGTCTGGTGACGCTGACCAAACGGATTATGGACGGCCACGAAAACAGCTACGACTTTGCGTTCATCGACGCCGACAAAGGATGTTACGACGGCTACTACGAAGCCTGCTTGGCACTCGTCCGCCCCGGTGGCCTGATCGCCATCGACAACACACTATGGGATGGCAAACCCGCCGACGATTCCATCACCGATGTCGATACCGTCGCAATTCGCAACCTGAACGCAAAGCTATTCGTCGACCCGCGAATCGACCTCTGTTTCCTGCCCTTCGCCGACGGATTCACGCTCGCCCGGAAGAAATAACTGCGACAGGGAAGACGTGATGCGTTTTCTTTGCCCGATGCGCCAGCGAGGAAGTCTCACGACTTCTGCTACGGGCTTGTCCCGGTGGGAGTTTCAAATTGTCGCTCGTAGCCCGTTGACTCGCGACGAAACGAACTTCACCAACTCCACCACCGCGATCGGTAGTAGCGAGCAGGCGACGATCGCTCCCCAGTCTGATGCCGAGGGTGGCACCGTGTGCAGCACCTTCTGCAAGATCGGCACGTAGACGGCTGCGAATTGGAGGGCGAGGCACATTGCGACGGCGGCCCAGAGCCAGCCGTTCGTGAACAGGCGACGGGTGAATATCGAGTGCGACTGCGAGCGTGCGTTGAAGGCGTGGAACACTTGCGCGAATGCCAGCGTCATGAATGCCATCGTGGTCGCTTCGCGCAACCCTTCGCCTTCGATTCCGTACCATCGCATCCCGATGGCAAATGCGAACAACGTGACGGCACCGAGCAGGAACCCTTCCCAAACGATCATCACTAACAGGCGCTTCGGCAGCAGCGATTCTTTCGGGTTGCGTGGCGGCTTCTGCATCACATCGGGTGCCGACGGCTCGAGCGCCAAGGCGAACGCGGGGAAGATGTCAGTAATCAAGTTGAGCCACAAGATCTGGAGTGCCACCAGCGGAAGCGGCCAACCGATCATGAGCGCGACGAACACGGTGAGAATTTCGGAGAAGTTGCACGAAAACAAGTAGTGAATGAACTTCAGGATGTTGCCGTAGACGATCCGCCCCTGCTCGACGGCACCGACGATGCTCGCGAAATTATCGTCCGTAATCACCATGTCGGCATTTTCCTTGGCGATCTCGGTACCCTTGATGCCCATCGCAATGCCGATGTCCGCCTTCTTCAATGCAGGAGCGTCGTTGACGCCGTCCCCCGTCATGGCGACGATATGCCCTTGTTGCTGCAACGCCTCGACAATTTGCAACTTGTGTTCGGGCGAGACGCGGGCAAACACGGCTGCGTCGGCGACCACGCGGCCCCAACCCGCTGCGTCGAGGCCCGTCAACTCGCGGCCGTGGATCGTGCGTAACGGACGGCCGTCGAGGTCGCGGTCGATCCCGAGTTGGCGCGCGATTTCGACGGCCGTTGGCTGCTGATCGCCCGTAATCATCACGGTGCGAATCCCCGCCGTGCGACAGACGGCGATCGCGGCTTTCGCCTCTTCGCGGAGCGGATCGCTCATGCCGACCAGGCCGACGAAGGTTAAGTCTTTCGCGAAGTCGCCCTCGTTGTAACCCTCCGGCAGTTCGCGATATGCGATGCCGAGCACCCGTAACGCCGTACCCGCCAGACCCTGGTTGGCTTCTTCCCAAACGCGACGGTCATCGGGCGTGAGCGGTGTTACTCCCGTAGCCCGTACCTGCGCGGTACTCGCCTGAAGTAGTGTGCCCGGCGACCCTTTGACGTAGGCGATCGTCCGACCTTGCGGCGTGCGATGCACCGTGACCATCCGCTTGCTGGTACTGTCGAATGGCACTTCGCTGAGGCGTGGAAACTCCGTCGAAAGCGCGTCGCGATGCATCCCCGCTTTTTCCGCCGCGATAACCAGTGCCGCTTCCGTCGGGTCGCCGAGTACGGTTTCGCGACCGTCGGTGCGTTCGACTTTGGCGTCGTTACACAACGTGCCGATACGCAGGGCGAGTGCGAGGTGTTCATCGGCGCGCGGATCGACTGGCTTGTCGCCGATCTGGAATGTCCCTTTTGGCTCGTAGCCGGTGCCGGTCACTTCGATTTTCCGCGCGTCCAACACGAACATCCGCACGGTCATTTCGTTCTTGGTCAGCGTCCCGGTCTTATCGGTGCAGATGACGGTGGTCGAACCGAGCGTCTCGACGGCCGGCAGCTGACGGACGAGCGCCCGCTGCCGCGCCATGCGTTGCATCCCGAGCGCTAGCGTCATGGTGGCCACAGCGGGCAGACCTTCGGGCACAGCGGCGATGGCCAACGAGAGGCCGATTTCCAACATATGCAAGAAGTCCGTCACGCCGCGAAGCCAGCCCACCACGACGATGACGCCGCACAACGCCAACACGACGACGATCAGCAAGCGACCGAGTTTGGCCAGCTTTTGTTCCAACGGCGTGGCGCGGGTGGTGGCGTCGTCGATCAATTTGCCGATCTTGCCGACTTCGGTTTGTGCGGCGGTAGCCGTCACTAACAACCGGCCACGGCCTTCGGTGATCGTCGTTCCGAGGAACGCCATATTGAGGCGGTCGCCGAGTGCCGCGTCTTTGTCGGCAATCGGCTCGGTCGACTTGGTAACCGCGTGCGATTCTCCGGTGAGCGCGGCTTCCTCGATTTGCAACCGCACGCTTTCGACGATGCGGCCATCAGCAGGCACCCGTGCGCCAGCCGCGAGAACGACCAGATCGCCGGGCACGAGGTCGGCTGCGGGGATTTCCCGTTCCGCACCCTCGCGAATCACATGCGCGACCGGCACCGATTGTTTTTGCAGTGCGGACAACGCGCGCTCGGCCTTCCATTCGGTGAAGAAACCGATGGCGGCGTTGATAACGATGACGACCAAGATCGCGAAGCCTTCGATGGTTTCGTCCATCGCAAATGCGATGGTTGTGGCCACAACGAGCAGAGCCACGATGAGACTTTGGAACTGCGCGAACAAGATGGCCCACGCCGAGCGCCCGTGCGCCTGAGTCAGCGTATTCGGGCCGAACTCCGCGAGCCGGCGTGCCGCCTCGGTTTGCGTCAGACCCTGCGCACCATCGGACTGCTGCCGTTGAAACGCTTCGGCAAATGGCAACGTGTACCATGCAACCGCTTGAGATTCCGCTGACGTCATCACTTCAAACCTGGTAGTAGTTTCCGCATCATGTCAATTCTGGTAGCCGCAGGTCTTAGCCTGCGTTTTCCACCGGCAACGACTGGGGGGAGTGGTGAGTCATCGAAACACGACGTGCGTGCGCCCCGAATGAACGTTGTGACTTATTGCGTCGCGTCTCGAAGACTCGCCACGACTGGTTTTTTGGGGTGGAATCCCCCGCGCAGGCTAAAGACCTGCGGCTACCAGAATAAGACAAGAATTGATACGTCGTGCCGTCTGATATTCTGCCGCGTGAGGTTTAGAAAAGCATCCGGGGTCTGTGACCCCAGCTACAAAGCATCCGGGGTCACAGACCCCAGCTACAAAGCAATCGGCTTACGTCAGTTGCCATTTCAGCATTTTCCAGCTATCGCTGATGCGGGAATTGACGCCGAGTGCGGCGGCGACTTCGTAGCCGCTGTGCATCATGCAGTGTTCGCAGCGCGGGTCTTTGCCGTAGCCGTAGCTGCTCCAATCGGTGTCGTTCATCAGGCCGTCGAAGCTCTCGTGGTGCGTATCGGTAATCAGATAGCACGGCCCTTTCCAGCCTTTGACGTTGCGGGTCGGGCTGGCCCACGCGGCACACGTCAGTTCGCGTTTGCCTTGCAGAAACTCCTTGTACACCGGCGACGTGTTCATTTTGTACTTGCGGAACAGCCCGTCCGCCTGGTTGAACTTCTCCATGATCTGCTGGCGGGTCAGGAAGATCTCGGCCGCGCCATCGGGGTTGGTGCTGCACACGGCGGCGTAACCGTAGGCGGGCGACAGCATGAAGCCATCGACGCCGAGCTTCGTCAGGTAGGCGTAAAGCTCGTCGAGTTCCGCCATGTTCGTTTCTTTGTAAACCGTCGTGTTCGTACAGACGAGGTGCCCGGCCGCCTTCGCCGCCTTGATGCCTTCGATCGCTTCCTTGAACACGCCCTTGCGCTCCACGGCGATGTCGTGCGATTCTTCGAGGCCGTCGATGTGGATGTTGAAAAACATCCGGCTCGTCGGGCGGAACAGGTGCAGTTTCTTGCGGAGGAACACACCGTTGGTGCAGAGGTAAATGTGCTTGCGGCGCTTCAGGATGCCGCGAACGAGTTCGCCGATCTCGGGGTAAATCAGCGGTTCGCCGCCGCAGATGCTGACGATCGGCGCGCCGGCTTCTTCGACCGATTCCAGGCACTCGGCCACCGAGAGCTTTTCCTTGATCGTCGATTCGTACTCGCGAATGCGGCCGCAACCGGTACACGTGAGGTTGCAGGCGTGAAGCGGTTCGAGCATCATCACCAGCGGGAAACGCTTCACGCGCTTCAGCTTCTTCGTCACCATGTAACCCGCCATGTCGGCGGTCAGGCTCAGTGGGAATCGCATGTCGTCTCCGTGTGGTTAATGTTCGTTCGTCAAATGATTTTGCAGTTCGCGGGGCCGTCGCGTGGCGGCGCGGGTGCGGGTTTCGTGCGCGTCGAGGTAGCGCCCGAGCGCCATGAGCGGGAAGTACAGCGGGTACATGTGGTACTTCAGGTAGAAGACTTTGGGGAAGCCGGTGCCGGTGAACGGGCGTTCGGGCCAGCTACCTGCGGCATCGTGGTTGCCGACGAGATATTCGACGCCCGCGCACGCTTCCGGCCCCTCGCCTTCGCCTGCGGAAATCAGCCCGAGGATCGCCCACGAAGTCTGCGATGCGGTCGATTCGCCCTGCCCCGCTAGGCGTGGATCGTCGTAACTGCCGCAGCTTTCGCCCCAGCCGCCATCGGCGTTTTGCGCAACTTTCAGCCAGCGCACCGCACGGCGTACGGCGGGCGTCGTCATGTCGAACTGCACCGCAGCCAGCCCGACGAGCACCTGCCACGTGCCGTAGATGTAGTTCACGCCCCAACGACCGAACCACGAGCCATCCGTTTCTTGCGTCCGCAAAATGAACGCGATCGCGGCATCGACGTGCGGCTCGCCGACGCGGGCACCGTAGTGCGACAGGCTCTCCAGGATGCGGGCGGTGATGTCCGGGCAACTCGGGTCGAGCATCGCGTTGTGGTCCGCGAACGGGATCTTCGTCAGGATTTCCTTGTTGATATTCCGGTCGAACGCCGCCCAACCGCCGTCGTCGTTCTGCATCGCGCGCAGCCAGTCGATGGCACGGCGCACTGCCGGGACGTTGATGTGCCCCGTCTTCGCCAGCGCGATCAGCACCATCGAAGTATCGTCGGTATCGGGGTAAAAGGCGTTGCGATACTCGAAGAACCAGCCACCGGGCGCGACCGGCTTCGCGGACTTCGTCCAGTCGCCCGGCGTGCGGACTTCCTTGGCGAGCAACCAATCGATGGCCGCCACCGATTCGCTCGCATCGGGTGACAACCCGGCGTCAGTCGCGCCGATCAGCGACAGGGCCGTGTCCCAAACGGGCGACAGGCACGGTTGCAGCCGCAGCGTTTCGCCGTCGTCGATGCCGAGGTCTTCGAGTTGCTTCATCGCCCAGCGAAATTCCGCATCGTCTTCATGGATGCCGAGGCACTTCAGCACGATGACGGTAAAGACCATCGGCGGGTAGATCGCGCCGAGGCCATCGCTGTTCTGGAATCGCTCGCGCATCCACACGATCGCCTTCCGCATCGCCATTCGGCGGAACGGCGTCAGGTGGCAACGCTCGACGAGTTTGAGGCCCGCGTCGATCTTCAGAAACAGGTTCGCCCACGAGAACCGCGCCGGTTCGACGGCAGGTTTCCACGGGGTTGCGGGGTCAGCGAGGAACAGTTCGCGGATGCTCATCGATGGCGGTAGTTCGCGCACCGGCTTGTACGCATTCACCACCGCGAGCGGCACCACGATCGTGCGGCTCCACGCGGACATCGCGTAAATGTTGAAGGTAAACCAGCGCGGCAACAGCATCATCTCGACGGGTACCGTCGGGCAATTCGCGTACGGAATTTGCCCGAGGAGCGCGAAGTAAAATCGCGTGAAGCTGTTCGCGACCGCCGCGCCGCCGAGGTGGCGAATGCACTCCGCCGCCCGGCGCATCAGCGGTTCGTCCGCCGTGTGGCCCGCGATCTTCAGCGCGAAGTACGCCTTCGCAGACACGCTGACTTCCGCAGGCCCGCCGGGATAGTTCGGCCAACCGCCATCGGGCAATTGTTTCCGCAACAGATACTTCGCGAGTTTCGGAATCTGCGGATCGGCTTCTTTGCCCAGAAATGCGAGTAGCAGCACGTATTCCGATTCGAGAATCGTGTCGCCTTCGAGTTCGCCAACCCAGTGACCATCGCGACGTTGCAGCGAAAGCAGATGGGTCCGACCGCGCTCGAGGCTCTCGCGAACGACCTCCCGCAACGCTTCGGCGCGGGGCGTATCGATTGTAGGGTGCGTATGTGGAGCCACGGGAATCCTTTCCGAACGCAACGCTTGAAAACTCGCTACGTGCTTCTCACGGTACGGAAAGCGAACCCGCACGACAATCGTGCGATCGTCCGAGACATCGTGCCTGCGTGGGGCGTATCGTAACGATCTGCCGAACCTTCTACCCGACGAGGCACCATGACTGTTATTCGCTTCACGCACATCGATCACTGTTCGGTTTTAATTACCGATGTCGCCCGTTCGCGGCAGTTTTATGGCGAACTTCTCGGCCTGCGCGAGATCGCCCCGCCCGCCGAGTTCGACTTCGTCGCGGTCTGGTACGACATTGGCGGCAGCTATTTACACCTCCTTTTGAAGGACACGCCCGATACGATCAGCCCGCGCCACTTCTGTTTACACGTGGAAAATGCCGTAAGCGCGCGTGCCGAACTGGCCGCAAAAGGGCTGAAGATCGACGAAACCGTGAAGATCGCGGCGGCGGACCGGTTCTTCATTCGCGACCCCGATGGCAACCGGATCGAGCTATTGCAGTGGCTGCGTCCCTATCATCCAGAGACCGACGGCCAGTACGCCAATTGATGTTTGGGACACGGCGCGGGGTTTTCCGTTTTGCTTTGAACCAACTGGTATTGTAGGTCGGGCCGGAGGCTTTGGGTGGGCACCGACAGTGCTAACGCGCAGGACATAAAAACCTTCCGGGTTGTTGTCGCGGATACTCTGTCGGGCCTCATCGCAAAGCCTCTTCGGCCGCGACCTACGGCGTCTGAAACGTTGGAAATGCAATCGGACCTCGTGAACGGTTATGCCAATTGATGTTTGGGACACGGCGCGGGGTACAATGTGTACACAGCCCGCTCAGGAGTGAGAGCCACCATGCCCGACGACGATTTTGCCCCGCCGCCCATAAGCGAACAAACGCCCGACCCGCGTCCTGGACCGGCGGACAAGGTGAAAACGTTCCCGACCACGCCCGGCGTGTACCTCATGAAGGACGATCGCGGGGCGGTGATTTACGTGGGGAAAGCGAAGAACCTACGGAGCCGGGCCGGGCACTACTTCACGAAAGAAGCGGTCGAGAACCCGCGGACCAGCGAGTTGGTGAAGCACATCGTCGACGTCGAATTTATCTTGTGCGATACCGAGGTCGATGCCCTGCTCAAAGAAGCCCGGCTCGTCAAGGACATCCGCCCGCGCTTCAACAAAGATCTCAAAGACGACAAATCGTTCCCGTACTTGCAGATTCGGATTCGCGAAGAGTTCCCGCGCGTCGAATTCACTCGCACGCCACGCAGTAAGGGTGTGAAACTCTACGGCCCGTTCACGAGCGCGCGGAGTTTGCGTGCGGCCATCCAAGTGCTTCAGCGCGTGTTGCAGTTTCGCACCTGTTCGTTGGACATCGTCTCCACCGAAGACCGTTGGCGTTGGTTCCGCCCCTGCTTGTTGCACAGCATCCGGCAATGTACCGCACCGTGTAACTTCCGCGTCTCGAAGGAAGATTATCGCAAGCAGATCCGCAAGTTGATCCTCATCTTGGAAGGCAAACGCGGGAAGCTCATTCGCGAAATGGAAGGGCAGATGAAAGAGGCGAGCGTCGCGATGCAGTTCGAGAAAGCCGCCCGCATTCGCGATGAAATTGCGGCACTCAACAAGCTCGAACTCCGCGGCGATGTCGACAAAGATGTGCAACCGGAAGTGTTCGCGATCGACCCGAAGAAGGGGCTGCGCGGGTTGCGGAAAGTGCTCGGGTTGGCGACGGTGCCGCGGAGTATCGAAGGGTTCGACATCGCGCACCTCAGCGGGCAAGACACGGTCGCTTCGCTGGTTTCGTTCCTCGATGGTTTGCCGTTCAAGCAGGGGTATCGCAAGTTCAAAATTAAAACGGTCGAAGGCGTCGACGACTTCGCATCGATGCGGGAAGTCGTGTTCCGCCGGTTCAAACGGCTCCACGACGACGATGCGGTGTTCCCCGATATTTTGCTGATCGACGGCGGCAAAGGTCAACTGAATGCGGCGATGGACGCCTTCCGGGCGCTCGGGATCGAACCGCCCACGGTGATCTCGTTGGCGAAGCAAGAGGAAGAGATTTTCCGCCCCGGCGAATCCGAGTCGATCAAGCTCAGTCGCCACTCGGCCGCCCTGCGATTGTTGCAATACGTCCGCGACGAATCGCACCGCTTCGCGCAACATTACCACCACACGCTGCGACGCAAGAAGCTCATCGATTAGTTACGACAGATCGTAGGACGGGATTTCCACTCTCCTCGCTGGTTTTGTAGGTCGGGCCGGAGGCTTTGGGAGGCCCGACAGTGCTATCGCGAGATGACTTAAAACCTTAAGGGTTTCTCTCGCGGATACTCTGTCGGGCCTCATCGCAAAGCCTCTTCGGCCACGACCTACGGCGTCTGATTGTTGGAAATGCAATCGATCCCGCGAACGGTTCCTTTTCGCAAATAAGACTCGATCGCCTTGGAATTCCAAGGTTCGCGAAGTGACTTGAGTGAACCTCGACAGATTACCCGCGCTGAAGTGTTAGTTACGACAGATCGTAGAGCATCACGACGGCGTCGGTACCGCGCAGGATGATTTTGCCTTTGCCGAAGCCATCGAGGTAGGCGCGAATGGCGGTTTCTTCGTGCGTGTGACTGTGGGCGATGAGGATCCAAACGCGGTTCTGCCCGCGTAGCACGTTCAATTCGTCGCGGAATTGCCGAGGATCTTTCCCGCGATGCTCGACGCCAATCGCGGCGGCATCGGCAGGGATCGGATACCGCGAACGATAATATTCAAATGTGGGCACCGCACCGTAAAAGACGTAGATGCGGTCGCCGGGCTGCCATGCGGC
>JAYWCL010000151.1:0-8546 GCA_043780595.1 Limnoglobus sp. | reverse complement strand
GAAGTTCCTTCTTCCAGAGGGTTGTGTGATAACTACCTATGGTGGAAGGACTTCCGCTTTATTACAAGCCCAGCTCCTTAACTTGATGCCAATGGGGTTGAGCGAAGCGACACCCCAGGCGTCAGAGACAGCCTGCTCATCGGGATGAAACTTCAGAGACAGCATCGTGAGTGCAAAATTGCGCAACTTCAAAAAGCGCAAGCAAGGCGTGCGCTTTCCACATTCGGGCACGGCATGGAGTTTTTCGTGGGTTTCCCTTGCTTGCGCTGCGGGCTGGCACGAGCCGATGTTGCCGACGAAAGGCGGATACGAACGCGGCGAAACGCCGATGCCGATTTCACGGTGGCTGCATCTGTACATTAAAACTGTATCTGATGATGGCTGGATCAGTGGGCTTACACCCACCGCTCGCCTCGGATATGCGCTTCGCTTGCTGCGATGGCGGGAAAGGCGAGCGGGGGAGGTGACTCCCCACCGCTTACGAGCCACCGGGATGAACCCGGTGGCTCGTGGGTGACGCCACACCGCTCACCTTTGCGGTTTCGGTCGCGTACACGGCGAATCGTATAACGACAACATGAACAGCAGCCCGGATTTGATCGTGATTGGCGGCGGCATCATTGGCTTGACCTCCGCGTACGTTCTGGCGAATGCCGGGGTTCAGGTCGCGGTCTACGACCGTCAGGATTTCGGGCGGGAAGCGTCGTGGGCCGGTGCGGGCATCATCCCGCCCGGCGATCCGCTTCGCACCGCGACGCCGTACGATCACTTGCGGGCGCTCGGTGCGGTCGGGATGCCGATCCTTTCGGCGGAATTACGCGAACTCACGGGTATCGACAACGGCTACTTGCGCTCGGGTGGCATCGACTTCCTGCAAGCCGACGACGACTACGTCGTACCGCTCTGGCAGCAGGAAGCGATTCGCTTTGAAGCCCTGTCGCCGAGCCAACTCGCATCGCGTGAAGCGAATATCGCGTCGCCGGTCGGCTCGCCGTATTACCTCCCCGATATGGCACAGGTCCGCAACCCGCGACACCTCCGCGCACTGATCGCAGGCTGCGAACGAATCGGTGTCGAACTCCACGCGAACTGTGGACTGGAACGCTTTCTCGTGGATGGCGACCGCATATCGGGCGTTCAACTCGATACGGGCGAAGTCGCATCGGCGGGGCAATACCTGCTCGCATCGGGGGCGTGGAGTGGCGCGATACTGCAACCGTTCGGCTGCACACCCGGCGTCGTGCCGGTGCTCGGCCAGATTGCGCTTTTGCAAACGAACGCGGACGTGTTGAAGTCGATCTTACTGTTCGGCAAAGAGTATCTCGTACCGCGTGGCGACGGGCGGATTCTGATCGGTTCGACCGAGGAACCCGAGGCCGGTTTCGAGAAGCGAACGACACCCGAAGGCATCGAATCGCTATTGGCATTCGCAAACCATCTCGTCCCAGCGTTACGCGAAGCGAAGCTCGAAACCGCGTGGTGCGGGTTGCGGCCCGGCTCGCCCGACGGGATGCCGTTCATCGGCCCCGTGCCGAACGTGCGCAACCTCTTTGCGGCGATCGGCCACTACCGTTCCGGGGTACAACTCTCGATTGGCACCGCACAATTCGTGAAGGAACTCGTCATGGGCGAAGTACCGTGCGTGCCGTTGTCGTCGTTCGCATTGGACCGAAAAGCCGGTCGCATGGCTCGCACCGCGTTTCGTTCGTGAGAGTTTCCCGATTTCTCGTTTGTCGCCACGTGCGGAGTTTGATGAAATACGGAGATGCAAATGAACACGCACCGCGAAAAGCTGACGCAACTGACCGACGACTTCGACTGGCTGGAGGGGCACTGCCGCCGGGAGCCAGAATTGGCCCGCCACGCGGAGCACCTGCACCTCGCGGCGGCGCTGGCGCGGAACATCATCGGCGGGGCGCTCGAACAGCAACCGCCACGGCCGTTGCACCTCGCCGTTGTCGGCGGGGCCGGCGCAGGGAAAAGCACCGTCGCGAACTTTCTCGCGGGCACTCCCATCGCCGACGCGAACCCGCAAGCGGGGTATACCCGTCACCCCACCGCGTACCTTCCCGCAACCGGCGCGATGCCGTGGCCATCGTACCTCGGCTTCCTCGGAAACTTGCGAAAGCTGACCGACACCCAGCCCGCGAGCCTCGACGAAGACGTGTACCAAGTGCAGCGGATTCCGGCCCGCGAAGGCGCGAGCGAACCGCTGCAAGATTACATCATCTGGGACTGCCCCGACATGACGACGTGGGCATCGTCGGGGTACATTTCGCGGCTGATGGAAGTCTCGGCGCTCGCCGATGTCGTCGTCTACGTCGCGTCCGATGAGCGTTACAACGACGAAGTGCCGACGCAGTATTTGCAAATGCTGATCGAGGCGGGCAAAGCCGTGATCGTCTGCATCACGAAGATGCGCGAAGCCGATGCCACGCCGATGATCGAACACTTCCGCAAGGAAGTGCTGGCGAAACGAGCGAACGAAAACCTCAGTGCGATTCCGCCGATACCGGTGCTCGCAATTCCGAGCCTTACGAAAGAAGAGCGTGCCGACCCGGCGGGAGCGGGCGCGAAGTATCGCATCGCCCTGATTAACCACGTACTCGCGCTCTGTCCGACACTCGAGGAAGCCCGCGAACGCACGGTGCGGAATGCGGTGCAATACCTCGAAAAAGCATCGGACAATTTACTATCGATCGCATCGAACGACCTCGCCGAACTCGATCACTGGAAAGCCACCGTCAAAGCGGGCCGCACGCAGTTCGAGGAACGCTATCGCCGCGAATACCTCGCCGGCGAACCATTCCGCCGCTTCGACCGCACGCGCGAACAGTTGCTCGGAATGCTCGAACTGCCCGCCGGGTTGCGCTACCTCAGTGCCGCGTTCGCCGTGCTACGCGCACCGTATTCGTACTTTCGCGAGTTCCTCATCAAGCTCGCGGGGACATCCGAAGTCCCGCCGTTACCCGAACAAGCGGTGCTGCGTACGGGCTTCGATGCCTGGATCGACACGCTGCGTGCCGAGGCGCTGAAGCGCGGCACCGGCCATCCGGTCTGGAAGCAGATCGCGAACTCGTTCGACGCCGGTTTGAAGAACCAGGCGCTCGTTCCGTTCGAGGCCGCCGTGCGACAATTCGAGTTAAAAGAAGGCGACGAACTCGAACAGGCGGGGCGGTCCCTCACGGATCGTTTGGCCCAACAACCGATGATCCTCGGCGGGGTTCGCTTCGCGAAAGTGTCGTTCGACGTACTCGCGATCGCGCTGGTTCTCTGGCTGACGTGGCTGCCGAGTTGGTACCATTTGTTGCTGATTCCGCTCGCCGTGTCGTGTACGCATCAAGTCTTCGAGTGGATCGTTCGCGGCACCGTCGAAGCGGCACGGTTCCGCGCGCGGAACAAACGCGAGAGCCTGCTCGGTGCGCATCTCACCGGCCCCGTTTCCGAGTGGCTGCAAGCGAAACCGCTCTCGGAAGGATCGTCGATCGAGCGTCTGCAATCGGTGTTGCGTCGCGTTCCCGAGAACATCCGCGAACTCGCGGTGATCGTCAAACCCCACCCCGCGACGAACGCTCCATGATTACCGTGACGCTGCAACAGACGTTCCTCCGCACGCTGTCCCCCTTGCTGCGAAGCCTCGAAAAGCCGCTGCGAAGCTGGCTGGACGGGCGACGCAAACATCCGGTGTCGCTCGTTCAGCGCGCGGAACTCGAAGGGCTGGCCGAGGATTTGCGCCGCAAATCGGATGCGCTCGACGTCGAGCGTCCACTGCTGGTGGTGATGCTGATGGGCGGTACCGGCGTGGGCAAATCGACGCTGATGAACGCGCTCGCTGGCGCGGCCGTGGCGCAAGCCTCGTTCACGCGACCGACCACCCGCGACCCCGTCGTTTACTTCCACCAATCGGTGAACCCGGATCGCCTCGACCCCGCATTGCGGCTCTGTCGGCTCGTGCGGCACAATCAGGAATCGCTCGCACAGAAGGTGATCGTCGACACGCCGGACGTCGATAGCAACGATCTCAAAAACCGCGAGACGTTGAAAGACCTTCTGCCGGTCGCCGATGTCGTGCTCTACGTCGGTTCGCAGGAAAAGTATCACGATCAGATCGGGTGGGATCTGTTCAAAGAACAACGGCAACGGCGAGCGTTTGCGTTCGTGATGAACAAATGGGACCGCTGCCTGCAAGACGACGCAAAGGGCGTGCGGCCCGACGACGACTGGATTGCCGACCTGACGCATGAAGGTTTCACGTCGCCGAAGTTGTTCCGCACGACGGCGCAATTCTGGCTCGATGCGACCGCGAACGGCGAGACGCTTCCCCCGAAGAATCTGCCGCCCGGCGAGCAATTTTCCGAGTTGGTCGAATGGCTCGAACGCGGCCTCACGCACCTCGAAATCGAATCGGTGAAGGCACGCGGGGTCGGCCAGTTACTCGCGCAGTCGTTGAATGCGGTTGAAGCGGTGATGCCGCCCGAACTCGAAGCGCAAGCCGACAAGACCCGCGAATCGTGGCGGTTAGTATTAGCCGACGAGGCGCGGATCGGGGCCGAAGTGCTGGTAAGCACGCTCGAACCGCATCAGAAAGAGATCGAGCATCAGTTTCGCGTCCGCGGCCAATCGCGCTTTCGGGGGTTGATGGCTGCATACCTCGGCGTCGGCGCGAAGCTGCGAAACGCAGGCAGCACGCTGCGAACGCGGGTGCCATTCGTGCCGCGCATCGGCACAGCCGAACCAGTCAAGGATGTGCAAATCGACCTTTCGACTTTCGCACGCGATTGCGCGCGATCCGCCGGGGAGCGCGTGCTCGACCGGCGCACACCGGCACTCGTGAACCGGCTGTTGCTCGATGCCGACCAGCGTGGGTTCCCGTTTGCCCTACTCAACGAGCCGACCGCCGCCGCAGGAAAACTCGATTGGGACGAACGCTATTCGCGGTGCCTCGTCGAGTCTCTGGCCGACGTCGAACGCGAATCGACGGCCCCCGTCGGCTGGCGGGCGTTCTTCCGTGGCGGCGTAACGTTGCTGGCAAACTACCTGCCCGAAGGCGTGCTTCTCGCGACAATTTCGCTGTTGATGTGGCGATTTTTCGTCGAAGATTTCACGCCGTCGTTCTTCCACATTCTGTTGCCGGTGTACATCACGCTCGGCGTGCTGGTGGCGTTGCACATCCTGATTACGTTCGCGTTCCCGGTCAGTTGGCCCGCGATTCGCGATGCGTTTCAGGCGAAGTTACAAGGGAAACTGACGGCAGAGTTCGAGGCCGGTTACCTGCCCGTGCCGCACGAAGTGGCTGCAACGATTCGCGAAGAACGTACGGAAGTTGCGAAAATGGCCGAAGAGATTCGCACCGTCGCCGAGTGGTTGAACGAACGCGAGACCGCGTCGCACGTCGGCGATTTGTACGGCAAGTAGCCGTTAGTTTCGCGGTCGGACCCGTGGCGTCGAATCGCGATCCGGCAGCACGTCGGGTATCGGTGGCAGTCTGGCACGATCCGGTGCCTCGAGGCGTTCTTCACGGCCACGATCATCCGGAAGCCGTGCCCGGCTCGGCGAAACGCAGTCGAGCAAATTGGCAACCGGTGCGGTACTGCAACCGAATGCACAGAATGGAATGACGATCGCCAACGCACGCAGTCTCATCGGTTACCCTCGTTGCATGGTGCGATAACAACCCTCGAGAATCGTGCAACCCCAACATGACCCATGTCGATACTCTCATCATCGGTGGCGGCCTCGCCGGCACGACACTGGCGTGGTCGCTGATGCATCGCGGGCAGCGCGTGGCCATCGTCGATCGCGGCACGAAACGCTCGTCGTCGATCATCGCCGCCGGCTTGATGACGCCGATTACCGGCAAGCGTCTCGCGCTGAGTTGGCGCTGGCCCGAACTCCGCCCGTTCGCGGAAAGTTTCTATCGCACGATTGAAATCGCTACGCAGACAGCGTTTTTCCACGAGCGTGGTATGGTACGACTATTTCGCAACGAACGCGAGTGTGCCGTGTTCGCCAACCGCGTCGATGCCGAATTTCGCGGCCTCGTGCAACAACCCGAACCGCTCGTGAACTCGCAAGAGTTCGCAAATCCGCTCGGTGGTTTCGCGATGCCCACTGCGGCGCAGCTCGATGTGAAAGCGTATCTCGACTGTTCGCGACGCGCTTTCCGCGAAGCGGGGATGTTGCACGAAGTGGAAATCGAACTCGCGACGGACATCGTACCGTCAGCCGATGGCGTGGTCTGCCACCCGCTGAACCTCGAAGCCCGCACGGCGATCTTTTGTTTGGGGTATCACCCCGAGCCGAACCCGTGGTTTCCGTCGCTGCAATTCAATTCCGCGAAGGGCGAGATTCTGACGCTGCGGATTCCGGACCTTCGCGAGACGCGAATCCTCAACCGTGGCGTCTGGCTCGCACCACTCGAAGGGGAGATGTTTCGTGCCGGTTCGACCTATGAACGCGAGCAACTGGACGGTGAACCAACCGAGCGTGGGAGAAGCGAAATCGAATCGCGACTGCGCGAGTTTCTGCGGTTGCCGTTCGAGGTGATCGACCACGCGGCGGCGGTGCGGCCGATTATCCGCGAAAGCCGACCCGTCCTCGGCTTCCATCCCGAACACCCGCGAATCGGCATCTTCAATGGCCTCGGTTCAAAGGGTTCGTTGCTCGCGCCGTTCTTCGCCGCACAACTTGCGGATGTGCTATGCGGGACCGGCCAGATCGACCCCGATGTGAGCGCGTAACGTGGCGAACATCTCTTCGGTTGTCGTCGCTCGTTTCACCGCGCCGAACCCGGTGAACGTCCCAAACGACGCGGCCATGTTCAACCACTGTTTCAGCCGGCGGATCATCCTTCCGGCATCGACGCCCTGATAGTGTTGCGTCCAGCGAATGAGTCGTTCCAGTTGCGTCGGCCAGTCGAACGATTGCTGCGTTTGCGTCGGGATCAAGCCGAGTTCGATGGCCACCTGTTGCGCCAACAGCGGGTTCGCCACAGCACCGCGGCCGAGCATGAAATGCGTGCAACCGGTCTCGTCGCGGCACTGCCGAAACCGCTCGATCGACCAAATATCGCCGTTGGCAATGACGGGAATTCCGAGGCGCTCGCGAACCTGCCCGATGCTCGGCCAGTAGACCGGCGGGGCGTAACCGGCCATCCGCGTTCGTGCGTGAATCGTCAGCCACGATGCCCCGCCTTCTGCGGCCATCGCGGCGTTCTCGAAGATCGGATCGAGCGAGTCCCAGCCGAGCCGTAACTTCGCCGATACCGGTATCGCACGCGGCACCGCCGACCGCACGGCACCGACAATTTCGCGTATCCGCTTCGGATACTTCAACAGCGTCGCGCCGCCATCGTGCCGGTTGACCGACTTCGCGGGGCAGCCGAAGTTCAGGTCGATGGCCCGTGCCCCGAGTTCGCACGCAAACGCCGCCGTCTCCGCCAACAGCGTGGCATCGCCGCCGAGCAACTGCACGTGAACGGGCAACCCGTTCGGCGTCAGGCTGTTGTGTAATAACTCCGGCACATGCTTGAGGAAAACGCTCTTCGGCGGCACGTTCTGGTTGACACGCAGAAACTCCGAAACCGAATGCGTGAACGCCCCACACTCGCCCTGAACCGCACGCATCGGCGCATCGGTCACCCCTTCCATCGGGGCGAGAATGAGAGCAGGTGACAGCGGGAGAAGCATCGGAGTTTTGTGGTGTTTTGGGATCGGCGGAAATTACCGGACGGCAATCGCCGTCGCCGTGACGAAGAGCCGCGAGTACGAAAATGAAATCCGAATGTCGGTGACGCCTCGGGTTTCGTAGTGATCTTTCGTCGGGCCACTAATGACGGCGTATGGCTCGATCGACGATTCGCACACGACTTCGACATCCCGCCAGTCGACACCGCGACGCCATTTCGTGCCGAGCGCCCGAAACACCGCTTCTTTCGTCGCCCAGATCGCCGCGTAATATTCGGTGCTGTGCGTCCGTTCCGCACAATACGCCATTTCGCGCACCGTGAACACCGTACTCAGGAACTTCTCGGCATGTTTGTCGATGAGTTTCCGCACGCGCGGACAGTCCAAAATATGCGTTCCGAGGCCAACGATTTCCATATCCGCTACCCCACCTCGTTTGCGAGTAGGCTATCTTATACTTTGAGCGGGGTGATTCGATACGTTTTGTTAGCCCGACGCGCAAGCGAGGGGAACCCGCGTGAAGGCACGACATCGCAGAAACGATAGGTACGCCCAGGGGTACGACGTAAGACGTCTAACCCTGGGCTAAATGATGGAACCCCGTTGGGGTAATTGCCTAGACAATTCTTACCCCAACGGGGTTAAATCCCATAGCCCAGGGTTAGACGCTTCGTCGTACCCCTGGGTAGCGCTAGTCGCTCTGGGTGCATGTAAATCAAGCAAAATGAGGTCTCGCCGTGTTTGTAGTAGAAGATCGCGCAACTTCAAAACGCGCAAGCGAGGGGAACCCGCGTGAAGGCACGACATCGCAGAAACGATAGGAATCCCTCGCTAGCGCGTCGGGCTAACGGGAATGGATTG
>JAYWCL010000150.1:0-9603 GCA_043780595.1 Limnoglobus sp. | reverse complement strand
AGTCGAGGGAGCCGAACGCGTGCATCCGCATCGGCAACTCGTGGGAAGCTACGAGGGATTCCCAGCCTAACCCACGCCGGAAACGCGGTTACACCCGTGCAACTCTGAATCAAGGTAACAGATCGACTACCGAAATCATAGCCACTGTTTGTCCATCGAGAACGAGCGGGATGCTTTGTCCGGGCAGAAAGTCGTTGCGAATCGCGTAGGTGGGCGGAGCCGAATCCGGTTGCGGATCGGTGTAAACTTCGACTTGGGAATCGACCAGGTTAACGATCCAGTATGTACCGATGGCGTCGCGGGCGTAGACGCGGACTTTATCCGAACGATCCGAATCCAGCGTCGAGTCTGCGACTTCGATCACGAGGCCAACATCCGACGCAATGGGGTGACGCCGAAGATAGCTTCGATGATCGCCTCGCACGATTGCGAAATCGGGTTCGGGTTCGCTGGTCGAGGCACGAAAAGGTAGTTGAACCCGGACATTCCAGCCAGCGATTTGCAACTGAAGGAGTGCGGCCTGAACGACCGCAATCGTCCCGGCGTGCGGCGGATTGTGCCGCTTTTTGTCCACCGCAGACCCTTCGATCCGCTCGACGTTCTTGAGTTGTGGAACGATTGCCTTCATGAGAAGTCGTTCGAGTTCAGCAAGGGTGAATTTGCTTAAATCAGCAGACATAGTCGCCTCGTTTTCGACTTCGTAGTAGATTTGTAGCTGGCCTCTGTGAGGCCGGTTTTCCAGAACCGGGGTCACAGACCCCAGCTACAAAGACCGGGGTCATAGACCCCAGCTACAAAGACCGGACTTTTGCACGTCTCCACTCACTACTTTCCGAGCACCGCCTGGGCGGCAGCGAGGCGTGCGACGGGCACGCGGAACGGCGAGCAGCTCACGTAATCGAGGCCGATGTTGTGGCAGAAGATCACACTGGCGGGGTCGCCACCGTGTTCGCCGCAGATGCCGATCTTCAGTTTCGGACGGGTCTTGCGACCGCGTTCGACGCCCATCTTCATCAGTTCGCCGACACCATCTTGATCGATGGTTGCGAACGGGTCGGCGGGCAGAACGTCGGCACGCTTCGGGTCGGTGTAGGCCGAGATGAACGGGCCGTAATCGTCGCGGCTGACGCCCAGCGCGGTCTGCGTCAGGTCGTTCGTCCCGAAGCTGAAGAACTCGGCCGATTGTGCGATCTCGGCGGCTGCAACGCAGGCCCGTGGCAGTTCGATCATCGTGCCGACCATGTACGCAACCGTGACACCGGTTTCCGCGAAGACTTTCGTCGCCATTTCGCGAACGATCTTCTCCTGGTTATCGAGTTCTTTCTTGAACCCGACGAGCGGAATCATCACTTCGGGGTACACCTTGATCCCGGCCTTCTGGCACTCGACGGCGGCCTCGAAAATCGCTCGCGACTGCATCGCGGTGATTTCCGGATAGACGATACCGAGGCGACAACCGCGGTGGCCGA
The DNA here is from genome assembly GCA_043780595.1 of Limnoglobus sp. GTDB lineage: Bacteria > Planctomycetota > Planctomycetia > Gemmatales > Gemmataceae > Limnoglobus. The sequence continues at coordinate 8,134 of JAYWCL010000150.1, read as the reverse complement.
GCATCGGGTTCGATTCGTGCAACTCACTCACGCGGCGAGCCACGTCTTCGATCTTTTTGCCGAGGATCTTCGCCATCTCGGCTTGTCCCGCTTCGTTCTGCGGCAGGAATTCGTGCAGTGGTGGATCGAGTAAGCGAATGGTCACAGGCAACCCCGCCATCGCCGTGAACAGGCCCGCGAAATCCTTGCGCTGGAACGGCAGAATCTTCGCGAGCGCCAACTCGCGCGCCGGCGTGTCGGAGGCCATAATCATCTCGCGCATCTCGGCGATATGATCGAAGAACATGTGCTCCGTGCGGCAGAGGCCGATCCCTTCGGCACCGAACGCGATCGCCTCGGCGGCCTGTTCGGGTAAGTCGGCGTTCGTGCGAACGCGAATCTTGCGCTTCTCATCCGCCCACTTCATGACGAGCATGAACCGGCGATACACGTCGGACTTCTCCGGTGCGAGTTCTTTCTTGATTAGCACTTGCACGACTTCGCTCGGTTGCGTGCTGATACTGCCCGAGAACACTTCGCCGGTGAAGCCATCGATGCTGATGTCGTCGCCTTCTTTGTAGGTGACGCCATTCACGACAACGGTGCCTTTGTCGTTGTCGATATCGAGTTGCCCCGCACCGACGATGCAGACTTTCCCCATCTGACGGCTGACGAGTGCGGCGTGCGATGACACCCCACCGACTGCAGTGAGAATCCCGAGTGCGGCCTTCATCCCGCGAAGGTCTTCGGGGGTCGTTTCCTTACGAACGAGCACGAGTGCGGCGTTCGGGTTCGCTTGCTTGATCGCTTCCGCTTTTTGCGGCGAACAGACGATCTTGCCCGTGGCGGCACCCGGCCCGGCAGGGATGCCCTTCGTCAGGAACTTGCCCGCTTTTTCGGCGGCCTTCTTTGCTTCCGTGTCGAACAGCGGCTGAAGCAGTTGGCTGAGGTCGCCCGCCGGGATGAACTTCGCGGAGATCGCTTCGTCCTTGGTAATCAAGCCTTCTTCGACGAGGTCGGTGGCGACGCGAACGGCGGCGAAGCCGGTGCGTTTCGCATTGCGCGTCTGAAGCATGTACAGCTTGTTGCGGGAGATCGTGAACTCGATGTCCTGCATGTTCCGGTAGTGCTTTTCGAGCTTGTGCCCGACTTCGACGAGTTCCTTGAACGCCGTCGGCATGTCGATCCCGAGCGTTTCTTCGATCCGCTTCGTGGGGCGCGAACCGTTCACCACGTCTTCGCCCTGGGCGTTGATGAGGTAATCGCCGTTCATGCCGGGTGCGCCGAGCGAACCATCGCGGGTCAGTGCCACGCCGGTGGCGCAGTCGTCGCCGAGGTTGCCGAAGACCATCGCCATGATGTTACAGGCGGTGCCCCATTCGTCGGGGATGCCGTACTGACGGCGATACACGCAGGCGCGGTCGTTCATCCACGAGCCGAACACCGCACCGATCGCACCCCAAACTTGTTCGTATGGGTCCGACGGGAATTCTTTGCCGGTATATTTCTTGATCGCCGCTTTGTACTGCGAGATGATCGACTGAAGCGATTCGACCGAAAGCTCGTTGTCGAGCGTCACGCCTTGCTTGTGCTTCGCGGTTTCGAGGATGTGCTCAAATGGCTCGTCTTTGTGCCCCTTCAGGCCCATCACGACTTCGCCGTACATCGACAGCAAGCGACGGTAGCTATCGAGTGCGAACGGCTCGTTGCCGCTCTGTTTAGCGAGCGCCTTCACGGTGACATCGTTGAGGCCGATGTTCAGCACGGTGTCCATCATCCCCGGCATACTGTCGCGGCCACCCGAACGGCAGGCGAGCAAGAGCGGGTTCGTGGCGTCGCCGAACTTCGTCCCCATCGACTGTTCGATCTGCTTGAGCGCGATTTCGACTTGGGCCTTGAGTTCGGGCGGGTACTTGCGTTCGTTGTCGTAGAAGTACGTACAGACGTCCGTGGAGAGCGTGAAACCGGCCGGTACGGGCAGACCAATCAGCGTCATTTCCGCGAGGTTCGCCCCTTTGCCACCGAGATTATTCCGCATGCCCGCGTTGCCATCGGCCTTACCGTCGCCAAAAAAGTAAACGTACTTAGTACTCATCGGTCCCTGTTTCGTGAGAAGAGTCGAACGCATCTCGCACGGTCGTGTGAGGTTTCGGGTTTCATTTTAGGAACATCCGGGAAAAGCGGCCATTTGGGAAATGCACGCGGAAAATCTTCGCTGCCGTGTCGTCTGGTATTTGAAATGACTGCGATGCCGCTCGCCAAACTGATCGACGACCATGCGGCGGCGCTGACGCTGTACGCCCGGCAGTGGTGCGCGTCGCCGGAGGATGTCGTGCAAGCGGCGTTCTGCAAACTCTCGGCCCAACGCACACCTCCGAACGACCCGGCGGGGTGGCTGTTCCGCGTCGTCCGTAATGCCGCCATCGACTGGAGCAAGGCCGAGCGACGGCGTGCCAAACGCGAGCGCACCGCTTCGAAGCCTGTCGGCTGGTTCGCAGAAGCGAGCATCGACGGCCTCGATGCGAATGCCGCGATTCACGCACTCGATTCGCTGTCACCCGAACTGCGGGAAGTGATTGTCGCCCGGCTCTGGGGTGGCCTCACGTTGGAACAAGTTTCGTTGGCCGTGGGATGTTCCCCGAGTACCGCACACCGGCGATACGAAGCCGGTATTGCGGCACTCCGCGAAAGGCTCGGTGTCGAATGCCCGAAGACGTAATCGAAACACTGCAAGCGTTCGCACCCGTAAAGGTGAACCGCGACGAGATGCTGTTCGCAGCGGGAAAGGCCGCCGCACGCACGCCGCGATTCTGGAAAATCGCCGTCGCGGCGTTGTTGCTTTCGCAATCGCTGACGCTGCTCGGCTGGCTGGCGTGGCCACGCATGATCACCGTCGAAGTTCCGGTGATTGCGCCAGTCGAAACGCCCCGCGAGCCAAGCCGTCCCACCGAAAGCGAACCGCAAAAAGGAAGTTACCTCGAATTGCTACGCACGTTCGACATCGACGCGCCGGCCCCGCTGCCACCCGATACGCAGTTCGCCACGACTACGATTTGGAACCTTGCCGACGGACACCGACCGAACCTCGATTTTCTCAACTCGAACGGGAGCAAACAATGACGAAGTCCTACGCACTCGCAATGATCGCCATCATGGCCGCAACGGCCACGGCACAACCGCTGATCGAACCGAAAGATGGTAAGGTAACTTATGTCATGACTATCAGCCCAACGGCTGCGCCGAAACCGGCATCGAAGTATTATCTGTTGCCCGAATACAGCGAGTCGATCGAAGGCAACCGCGTGCAGATGTTCCTTCGCTGCTTCATGGAACAAGATCTTTTCTTCAGTCGCGAGCAATCCGAACGCCGCGACAAGCTGAACTTGCTTGCAATTTCCGAGTTGCCGAAGGGCACTCAGCAAGAAGGAGAAGGTGGGCGATTGGTATCGCGCGATATGTACGATGCGGCACGAATGAGACGAACCGATTGGCAACTCGATTACTTTCTTCGGCGCGACAATATGGGGACATTGTTGCCCGACGTACAAAAATTTCGCCAACTTGCGGAAGTGTTAAAAACACGGGTGCGCGGTGAAATTGCCATCGCGAACTTTACCGCCGCGGTCCATACGCTCAAGACGCTGTTTTCGCTCGCTCAAACGATGGAATCGCATCCCACACTCATCGGCTCACTCGTCGGACTCGCCATCGAATCGATTGCCTGCGATGCGGTGCAAGAGTTGATCGCGCAACCCGGTTGCCCGAATTTATTCTGGTCACTCACCGATCTCCCATCGCCACTCATCACGCAGCGGTTGGCACGGCAGGGAGAGCGATTGATGATCTCCCACCAATTCGAGGAACTCCTCACTGCGAAAGCCCCGCTACCCGAAAAAAATGTTCGGCAAGCGATCGATGAAATCGACCAATTTTGCCAAATGACTAACAAAGACGCCGGTATACTCGGAAAAGCATCGGTAAAATATGCGATCTGGACGACGATGGAGCCACGTCTCGAGAAAGCGCGTGGTCGACTCGTCGCATATGGAATGAATTCAGGCGTTGTCAAAGCGATGTCGAACATCCAAGTGGTCGTGACCGACGATCTCGTGCAATACGAGAACTATCGCGATGAAACTCTGAAGTGGTTCAATCTTCCGGCGGCACAAGCGCTACAGGGTGTCGCGAAGGTGGAAGCCGAGTTAGAGAAGAACAAGAAGGATTTCGTACTCGCACCCATCATTTTTCTTTCGAGTCTCAAGATCTTGCAAGCCCGTTCGAGACTCGAACAGCGCGTCGCTTATCTGCGAGTGTTGGAGGCCATCCGTTTACATGCTCACGAAAATATGGGCAACTTGCCACAATCGCTGAATGCGATTTTACTGCCGATCCCGCTCGACCCCGTGACCGGCAAGCCGTTCTCCTATACAGTCAAAGCCGATACCGCAACGCTAACGGGCGGAAACCCATCGCTCGGAACGCCGACGACAAATCGCAGCTACGAGATCCAGATTCGGAAGTGAGGAGAGGTACGACAGCATCCCTATACTACGACCGTAGTGAGGGACAGCGATGCAGGATGATGCCGATGAAAGCGAAGAAGCCGGTGCGACGCTCCGCGAGTTTCGGCGACTCGTCGGCGGGGCTTGCACCGATTGTGCGTGCCGATATTCGCCGCAAGATGCGGTGCGAAACATCGCGCTCGGTTTCAAAAACGCCCCGCGATGCTCGCTCTGTTTGGGGAAGCGACTCGAACGCGACGTGACCGAACTCCACGCGCAACTGCACGAGTACATCAAACGCAAAGCGTGCTACTGGCAGGCATGGCAAGAAGCCGAGCGTTGCGAACAAATTCCGGACGCAGCCGATATTTCCGTACCGGTCATCGCGGTCGAATCGCCAATCGCCACGGGAGACTGGGACGCGGGCGATATGGCGTGCGGCGAGCTTGTCCTCGCGTTACGGTTGCGGTTGGCAAATCTGTCGGCGGGTTGTTTACTAAACGTACGTGCGACCGATCCGGCGGCCCCCGAAGATATACCGGCGTGGTGTCGAATGTGCGGCCACACGTTGGTGTCGGCGAATCATCCGATGTACGTCATCCAGCGTAAAGGAACTTAACCGATGCCCGGAAAGTATTGCGTCAGCCTCACGTGCGGCCCTGAAAGCCCCGACCGCGCCACCGTGGCGTTCGTCGTCGCGAATGCGGCCGTCGCATCGGACAGGGATACCGTCGTTTTCCTGAGTACGGAAGCGGTGCATCTGGCGGTGAAGGGAATCGCCGACAGCGTTGCCGAGGAAGGTTTTGCGGCACTCAAAGATCTGATCGCAAACTTCGCGGCGGCGGGTGGCAAAATCTACGTCTGTTCGCCTTGTTTCAAAAAGCGAAAGCTCGACGATACGGCATTGGTGCCCGGTGCGGTGATCGTCGGCGGCGCGAAGCTCGTCGAGTTCATGAGCGATGGCTGCCCGAGTATCTCATACTGATCGGGGAAGGCTTTTCATGATTCGCAGTTGCACGCTATTTGCGATCGTCGCCCTCGCAGGTTGCGACAAACCCACGCACAGCGACGACGAAATCGCACGCGGTAATCAGACGCTCGTTGCCGCACTCGATTCGTGGAAGAACAAAGAACCGGTCGAGAAACTCAAGGGCCAACCCGAACCGATCGAGTTTTCCGAAGACTTGCGTAAGGCCAACGAACTGGTCGAATACAGCATCCTCGCCACCGAGACGACCGACCCGAAGGTCGTCAGCTTCCGAACGAAGCTCAGTATCAAAGACAAAAAAGGAAAGACGACCGACCGCGAATTCCTCTACTCGGTCGACTTCCGCACGCCACTCCGCGTCTTCCGCGACCCGTATCATTGACCGAATCATTTGATAGTTGCAGTGGCCCGCGAGCGACGACGCAATGCGACGACCATACCCGCCGCGATCGCCACACCGGCTGCTATCAAGTACCAATACCGACCGTTCGAGGTACTCGACGTTTTCCCGATGAACGATTTGTAATCGGGACCGACAAATAGAAGACAGCCTGTCACCGTGTCCCGTACGAGCAATAGAAATGGCCGATTCGCAGCTTTTACGTTTTACGCTTTTGGGTTCAACATTTTGCCGATGAATACGATTGCACCGGTCTGTTTCGAGCGAATGATTACCAAAAAGGGTCTATTCACTATAAATTGTGGCCCAAGAGATTTCGCCCTTGCAGAAACTTCTGTTGCGGCTGCGGCGGTTGTACCGAACTCGTCGACATCGATGGTGGCTTGGTGTTCGATACTTGCGATGAAAAGCCGCTTCGACTCTTCGCAATTGCTAAAGTCCGCAGAACTTTCAGCGAATGCCGTCGTCATTCCGAGTTGTTTTAGTGCGGGTATAAGGTTGACAGCCATCTGCATTTTGAACTTCGGTAACATAATATCGTATTCGTACTCGGTCGCTTTCGCGAGCCAGCCCGAGATCAATTCGCTGGTCAGGCTCGAATGGATGCGGTCCAAGTCTTCGGGCTTGTTGGGCAGAACGACAAGCATCGCGTAGTCTCCACCCACGTACGGCAACTCCAGCATCCTTGCGTCGCCAGTCGCTGCGACCCGGAAGTTACCCTTCTGTTGCATGAATGGCACTCGTACCGTTTCGGTCGGCGTTCGGTGGAACGGCCCGTCCTGCGTCCAGTCCTTGTCGAATGGGCGGAGCCAATCGGCTTTGAAGTAGATCGCGTTCGTCAGCACCAGTTTGGTGTCGCCAGCCAACACCCCAGGTTTCAGCAACTCGGGTATTTTCTCGCGCGTTTGATCGCCCACCCACTTGTTGATCGTGCTGCGGGCATTTTCCGTGTCGCCGAAATTCACTTCTTGCAGCCCGGCACCGTAGTGCTTGCGGGTCAGTTGCAAAAACTCGGGCTTGAACGGCAGACCCTGCTGCCCCCAGAGTGCATTCGCGATGTGAAACTCGGGCTTGTCCTTGCCACCCGCACTCTTGAGTTTGTAAGCGAGGCTTGCGTGTGCGGGGTGAACCTTGTCGCCCAACTTGGCGATGCCGAGTACCTTTGCCATCTCCTCGGCGGTTTGACCGCGTGCCCCAGCATACGTCATCGCCAGAGCCGACGAGATGCTGTACGGCGAAAAGAAGATGTTGCCCTTCTCCGTTTCCGCAAGTTTCTTGTACAAGTCGAGTGCAAACTGATTGTTGCCCTCGACGAGCGCGGTCAAATCCTCCGGCGGCACGTCGGGCGGCGGCTCCACAATTTCATTCGCAGGTTCGACCGCACGCTGGCAGCCAATCGTCAGCCCCAGGCCAACGAACATCGCGACGGCAACAAAGGTGGTCAAAAAGCATTTCACGATGAGACTCCCCGACGTGTAATTTGCAATTGGTGCAACTGTAACAACCCAAATGATCGTCCGTGAACGAGAATCTTTTGGCAATTGCAAAATCGTTCGATTCGATACTTTCTGGCGCATCACCCACACGATTTCCCGAAGTCAAAAAATCGGAGGCGATTCGACGTAAGTCGACTTTTGCGACGTGCGCGAAGTGACGCAAAAGTGTCGCGAAATGGGCACGGTTCAAAAGTGGGTAGCAGTTTTGCGATTGCGCTATCGTAAAGTGCCTGTTTCTCCCAGAATGTGAGTTGCAAAACCGCCACTCATGGAAGAAACAGACATGGTTCAGCTTATCAACTCCGCTACGACTGCGACGCGGAACTTTGCGGCGCGGTCGCTCGATCCGGCCCAACGTCGCGATCTGGCCGTGCAGGTCGTTGCCGGGAACGAGTCAGTCAGACCGCACGCGATCATAATGTCAGCCGAAAATTCGTTGCCGCGCAAACTGGCAAGGTGCAGTCGGCGCTCGACCTCGCGTTTACGCCGCAGATGACCCAAAAGCACAGGCCTTCATGAACAAGTTCGCGAAGGGTGGCTGAGATCATTCCCGTCCGTTTCCCGACCATTGCCCAGCGGATGAAAGCTTTGAAATGATCGAAGAATGTATCGATGACCTCGTCCATTCCTTCAAAAGTGCGAACCCACACGAATGCCAACAGTCAAAAAATGGCATGGTTCAAATCGCAGTAGTTTTGGGTAGCAGGTGCGTACGTTTACGGGCTCGCGGGGGGCGCGAGTAGCGTGGGGTTTTCGGGCGGTGGCGAGG
>JAYWCL010000149.1:0-28297 GCA_043780595.1 Limnoglobus sp. | reverse complement strand
CCACCGCCCAACAACTGATTCACACCCGCCTGCCCGCCACCGCCACCCGTCGTCGTCCCCGCGGAGAACAACTGCGAGATCGTGTTCGCGGTCACCGTGGCATCCGACTTCTTCAGCGTGAACACTTTCACATCGGACTTTGCGGCCGAGGTCACGTCGAGTTCGTCGATCAGTTTCTCGATCAGCCGCATCGTCTTTTCCGGTGCCGAAACGAGCACGGAGTTGATGCGGGTATCGGACGTAATATGCACGTCTTCGAGTTGGCCCGATTCGACGACTTGGCCGTTGAGGCTCGTATAGAAGCGGAGCGAGGTCGTTTTGGTCGTGAGGCCGTTGCTGCTCGTGCTACTCGTGAGCGTGCCGAACGCACCGCCACCCGCACGGTTCGCGCCCTGGTTTTGGCCACCCGCCGTCGCGAACTGGCCACCGCCGCCACCCGCTTGCTGGCCGCCACCGAACGCACCGAGGCCGCCACCACCTCCAAGGCCGCCACCAACGCCCGTGCCTTGGGCTAGACCCGTCGAACCCGAACCGGTTGCCGCGACGTTCGGATTCACCACACCCGCATTCAGCGCGGTGATGAGAATTTGCGAAATCTCATCCGAGAATGCATTCTTTAACTTGAACAGCCGAAGCTCGTTGACCGCCGTCGAAACTTTCGTGTCGAGGTTCGCGATGATGTCCGCGATGTCTTTGAGGTCCGCAGGCCCGGCTTGCACGTAGACCGTGTTGCTGCTCGCATCGAATGTGATGCGGATGAGGCTTTGTTGCTGCGTCTCGCCGGGATACCGCGAGTTGAAGAAATTCTGCAACTGCGAGGCGACGACCTGCGCCGACGCTTTCTTCAACGGGAAGCCCATCGGCTTCATGTTCGGGCTGTTCGGGACGTCGAACCGCTTGATCTCTTTCATCACCGCTTCGACCCGGCTCTTCGGTGCCGCGAACAGAATCGAGTTGAATCGCGGCAGCGCGAGGAAGAACACCGAGCCGACCGTTTGCGACTGCTGTTGCGTTTGTTGCTGGCCCGCCAGCGCGCCGAAGATGCCACCGAAGCCCCCGCCGAAACCCCCCGCGCCGCCGCGGTTCTGTTGTGGGGCCGCGTTGAGGCTCGTCGAACCGACGCCGATGTTGACCCGTGCGAACACGTTCGTCAGCAAGTTCGTCAGGCTGACGGCATCCTGATTCTCAACGGGCACGACCTTGAGTTCGATCTCCGCTGCGAGGCCGGGCTTCTTGATGAACTCGATGAACTTGAGCAGTGCTTCCATGTCTGCTGGGTTCTTGGTGCGCAACACGAGCAACCCGAGAGCCTCAAGCGCATCCGCTTTCACTTCGCCGAGCGGGGCCGCGATCTGGCCAGCGATGTTTGGCTTCGCCTCCCCCGGCATCGGTTGCGCCTCTGCGGGAGCCGTTTGCGGTGCGGCCGGGATCGCTTGAATGAACTGCACCCGTTGGACGAGGTTGTTCGTTGGGGCTTGGCTATTCTGGTCGTTCAGAGGATCGTTCTGAGGATCGTAAATCGTAGAGGCAGGGGCCGAAGGGACATCCATGTCCCGGTAGTCAAAAAAACCGGGGCCTCCTGCGGGGTTCGGATCGAGCGAGGACGATTGTCCCCCGCCGCGTCTCCCGCCGCCTCCACCCTGGCCACCACCGCCCATTCCGCCACGGCCGCCGCCGCCTTGACCACCACCGGCACCGCGACCGCCGCCGAAGCCACCTTGGCCACCGGCACCTCGTCCACCTTGTCCACCGAAGCCACCGCCTTGTCCACCGAATCCACCGAATCCACCACCGCCAAATGGCGAGCCGCCAAAACCACCACCACCCGTTACGCCACCCGCAGGGCGTTGCGTGGCGGGGCGATTCCCCATCAACGCTTCGATCGCCTGTTGCACCAGCAACGGGTCGATGCCTTCGAGTTGCACCACGCGCACGACGTCGGTTTGGTCTTTCGCCGCTTCGTCGAGCGTCGTCACCAACTTCATGATCTCTTCGTACACCGTGTCGTTACAGTTCACGATCAGGCTGTTGGTTCGGTCGTCGGTGGCGACCGTCAACTGCGTCGGCGGGGCCGCTGCGGCTGGTTGTTGACCCGGTATCTGGAACGGGAAACCGACCGGCTGGACGTTCCGACCGGCACGCGCCGATGTTAAGTTCGCGTAGACTTCTTTCAGCGTTGCAGCGATGTCTGCGGCTTGCACGTTCTGAATCGAGATGATTCGCGTCTTCAGTGCCGAACTCGCTTCGACATCGGGTCGCGAATCGATCGCTTTTTCGAGCAGTTTCTTGATCGTCGCGAGGTCGAGTAACGAGGCTTTGACGACGATCAACGAGTTACTTTGTTTCTCGGCGACAACGCGAATCCGGCCCGCTGCCGGGCTGCTCGGTGCGGCCGCCCCGACACCTGCGAACTGCGCCAAGAAGCCGAGTCCGCCGCCAAGTCCCCCGCCACCGCCACCGGGGCCACCCCGTCCGCCTGCGGCAGCGGCACCTTGTTGCGGGCCGTTGAAGACTTCGTTGATGACCTTCGCCGCATCCTCCGCACTCGCGTTTTTCAGGCGAAGGATTTCATACATGTTCTCGTTTTCGGTCGGCGTCGCTTGCAGTAACCGCGACAATTGCCCAATGAGTTCGAGTGCCTCGGGGTCGTCGCTGGCAACGATCACCTTGTTGCCGATGACCGTGATGACGATCGGCTTTTTGGCCGGTGCTTGTGGATCGGTGAGTTGCGCGACCACGTACTCCGGCCCCGTTCGCGGGAACCGCATCGACTTCTTGGAGTCTGGCGGCAGCGCTGCCGGCGCGGGCATCGGCGCTTTCGGTGTTTCGCCGGTGCCGCGAAGCTCGATCGGGTTCGACCGCAGCTTCCGCATCATGTCGGCCATCGTCTCGGCGAGCACGGCCGAGCTACCTTTATCGACGGTGATGACGCGAATCGCACTGCCCGGCCCACCGACGCCCGTCGAACCATCGACGAGCGGTAGCATTTTCTTAATGTCGTCGATTTGCTGTTGCGTGCCCTTGATGATGATTGCCGGCGTCGGATCGCTACGCGGTTCGAGCGTGGCCCCGCCGCCCGTCGTATCCGGGAAAAACCGTTTCAGCGCGTCGACCAGTTCCTTCGGCTCCCGACCCGATGTAATCGGCAGGATGTCGAAGACGGTCGTCGTCTTCTGTTCCGATGGCCCTTTGAGTTGGGCCGCAATGTCGAAGTGGTCTGCCGGCGGCGCGTAGACCATGATTTCGTTGCGCGTCGGTAGCGACATAATCCGAACGAGCGTCGACGTTTTGTAGACGTCGGTCAGCGTTTTCGCCAGTGCGTCGGCGGTACCTGCGGGCACGGAATACGTGCGGATTTCTGCGGGGCCGTTGATGCGTTCCATCGCGCCCTTCGGGCCGACGTCGAGTTCTTTGAGGAACTTCTGTGCGGTCGCGATCTTGTCGGCGGGGCCGGTAATCAGGATCGTATTTGTCTGTTCCTGAACGGTAATCTGCACGCTGCGGAACCGCGGCGCGATACTGCCACGCTGCGGCTGTTGTTGCGGTTGGGGCGGGAAGCCGGGGTACGGGTAGGCACCGGGGTTCACCGGGGTGACCTGCGTGTTGGCATCGGACAGCAACTTCGTCAGGTTCTCCGCAGCCTGGGCGGCCTTGATGAATTTGCAGTGGTACGTCAGCGAGTCGCCGTTCGATTTTTCGTCTTCGAGGTTGTCGATGTCCTTCTTGATCTGCCGCACCGTGGCCGCCGTGTCTTGCACGAGCAACTGGTTGGCCCCGAATGCCTTGACGTCCCCGAACGGTCCTTTGCGTTCCTTGACGTACGGCTGAATATCGTCGGCCATCAGCGTCTTGAGCGGAATCACGACCGAGACAATTTCCGTATTCGCCTTCTTGGCAAGCTCTTCGAGGCTGATGCGGGGGATGTATTCTTGGGGGATCTTCTCGTCGGCGGGGCAGAGCGTGAACGCGCCGCCGTCGAGCCGCAACAAGATAAACTTCTGGAGCGCGAGCGAACGGTTCAGCAGATCGATCACTTCGGGGATCGTGTACTTCCGGTTCGGATCGGTCTTGATCGTCAGCGAACCGGTTGGCTTCACCGTACCGATATACGCGAGGCCACTTTCCTTGTGGAACCAGTCCATGACTTGGCTCCAAGGCTTGTCCTCGAACACGAAGGAAACCGTCTTTTCGGGGGGTTCGACCGGCTTCGCAACGGGAACCGCCGCCGTGGTAACGACGGGCGGCTGTGTCGCGGGTGCGACCGCAGCGGGTGGCGGTGGCACGGGAGGTGCTTGGGCGAAAGCCGGTGCGGCGATTCCAGCAACGAGTACCGCCGGCAACCACTTTCGTAGCCGCCAGGTCGGTACGCGGGTCGGCTTCGGCGAGTTTTGATCGATAGGCATGGAATCCCCCCAAGAAGTTCGACGGCCGTTTCGCTATCCCCCAACGAACCGGCCGTCCCCCGACGCCGATCCATGCGCGAAATTGTCATCCGTGGAATCTGACGGGGCCGATAACCTAAGCGTACTCGCTACGCAACGGGAACTGGCGATTGTCTGGAATTTTTAATCTTTACGAAATGAAATGTCACGCGATCGGCGGCAGGACTTCTTCTTTCACGAAGCGGTTGAACTTCGGCGAGAACGATGGCTGACGATGTTCCCAGTGCGTGCGAACGTACTTCAAACGAAAGGCCGAACGCATCGATCCGAGCATCGACTGCCAGTAATCGTCGGGAACCGTGTCGATGATCGAAAGCACGCGCGAGTTGTAAAGCAGGAACGCCTCTTCGTACAAGTTGACGATGCAATTCGCGATGAAACGGTGCGGGTTCGTCTGCGAGTGCGGGTCGGTGGGGTCGTCTTCGGCGAGCGTATACTCGTCGCGTTTCATTCGCTCGAACAGGTGCGGATGCTCGGCGAGCTTCAACAATACGCCTTGAAATCGCGAGTAAATCTGGCTGTATGCACTCGCACGCAGCGACGTGATGACCGCGAATGTGCCGAGCAATCCGCCGGATAGTACGACGATCGTTACGACGCGCAACACGATGTCCGCGGCATCGTACCAGTCGCGAACCTTAACGGCGGGCACGGCATCGACGCGAGCGATAGCGAGATTGGATGGCTCGACGGGCTGTGCGAACAACACCCCGACGCCGAGACCGCAGGCGATGCCGACGGAAAGGATAAGAACGAAGGCGATCTTGCGTTCCAAACTACTTCACTTCCAACTTGAGGTCCGGAACGATGAACTCGGTCGCGACTTGCTCGGGACCATTCAGGAGATTCTTCGGCACCTTCACCTCGCCGAGCAACACGCCAGTTGGGTCTTTCATCGCCGGAAGCGGGTCGGATTTCGCAACCGTCAGCCCCGTGGGAATGACGAACGAATCTTCGATCGGTTTTGCCGAGGAACCCGTTCCGAGGCTCGTTTGCGTGGGTTCTTTCGAGTTAGCACCGAGGAAGTACGCGGCGGCCAACGACCCCGCAACCACCGCAACGACCAGTAAAATGCGTACGACTTTCATGCGACTCACCTCCATGTTGGAAGCAAAGTACCGGTTCGCATTCGACGTGTCGAGACAGGTTTTGAATTCGCCGCGACGCGCAGTCTTCGTAGCGGAGCGCGTGCGCGTCACAGTCCGTCGTTGTCTCAACAACTACCCAGAACCACGTCGGAAAAACTATTCCGCCTTCGCGATGACAATCGTGTGCTTCACGGGCTTGAGTGTCGCCCTAACGGCTTCGTAGCGTTTCGCGTCGTTCATCCAGAGGCGGTCGCGAACGGTTTCGAGCGCCTTCGCGATTTCGGGATCGCCCTGGGTCATCGCCAGAATGCCGCGATGTTGCGTGATGGCGCTTTTGATCATGAACGTCTGGAAATTCTGACGATCCGCAACGGCGGCATCGACCTTCTGGAACGCGGCCGACAGTGGGTGATTCGCGAATGCGGCGGCGAGATTCACGCCCTTCTGGAGTTCGGCCTTGGTGAAAGTCTTCGATTCCTTGCCCCACGTGACGCTCAGTTTGTCTGATTTCGCGTTCGAGACGATCAGCGTGAACCGGTTGAATTCCTCGTTGAACGGCGCGAATGCGGTGATGCTTCGCGTGCCGTTGGGGTCTTTGTCGTCGCCGCTGAACGCGAACGGGAATCGCGTGCTTTCGATTTCAATCGTGCCGTTCGTCTCCGACAGAACTTTGTGCCCGCCCGCGCCTTTGGCATCCGAACCCATATCGAGGTGAACGCTACCGAGATCGCCATCGAGTTGCAGGGAACGCAAGAACGCGAGCGCCATCAGCATTTGCCCGTTCGATGCGGGGTGAAAGCCATCGGCCCCACACACGTAATACTTGTCGCCGAGTTTTTCTTGGGCCTTCACCATCGCAACGGTCATCGTGTCGTGGACATTCGCGAACGGCGACTCGTTGTCCTTCGCGATCGCCATCGTGATGTCGCGAAGTTTCGCGAGCGTCCCGTTATACATCTCGGCTTTCGGCGACTTGCCACCCGATTTCTGCTTGTCGAAGAAGTATTGATCGACCGCGCCCGGCGAGCCGACGACCACGGTGGCACCCGCCGCTTTGGCTTTCTTGACGATCTCGCGGAGTGGCTTCTCGAATCGTTCGCCGGTGGCTTTGCTGAACGGCGCATAGCCGCCGTCGTTCATCCCGTAACAGAGCGTGACGATGTCCGGCTTGAACGGCAGAAGGTCGTTGTCCATTCGCGCCAGGAAGCCACCCGCCGTCTCGCCGCTCCAGCCGAACTGAAACACGCGAACATTGAGTTCGGGATAACACGCTGTCAGGTACGACTCGATAAAACGGCTATACAGCTTCTGCTCGGTGATCGAATCGCCGACGATGGCGATCCGGGCACCGGTCTTCACCTCGGCCTTCTTTACGGGCGCTTGGGCATTCGCCGATGGCGCGAGGAAGGCAATTACCGCGAGCAAGACGAATCGATTCAGGCCACGCATGGGGGGAACTCCGCAAAGGATAGGAAAGGTATTGGCAGTTCGGAAGATAATAACCGATACGCGAAGCCGTTGCCTGCAATTTCCCAGGATTACGTCGCTAACGCGAATCGTCATCCCACCGCTTCCGTTTGCGCGTTTTACGACGTGGCGGGACAACGAGCGTGGTTTCATGCTTGTCCCACATGAGAATCACAGAGATAAAATCGCGGTCGAGCCAATCTTCGGGTAGGTTTGCCGCGTTATCTGAAAACACTTCGTAAAAAAAAGCATAGATCTCATGGCCTTCGGTGAACGTTTTCGGCAAACGCTGCCGCCCCAGCGCGGAGGTATGCGACAGTGTCATTCGAGCGACCTCGGCCGCAACGGGATTTTTTACTTTTCGCGTTCGGGCATTGTCGACCTTTTTGACCATCTCCCGCATGACGTCGTCGGGTATATCCGGATCCGGACAGAGGAGTACCAGAACGATCGGCGACCGCAGGTCTTCACCCGGCTCATAATCGACGATCCAGGCATTCGTCCGTTCGCCGTCCTCGAGAACTTCCTTTCGCCAACCATCGGTCGTTACGACGGCCCAGTACGATAACACGATGAGAAAGACAACCAAAAGTACCAATCCGACGACGAGCCATATCCAACCGGGCATGGTTGCCTCCAATATGAATTATCGGCTCAGCTTGTTTCTTTTCGGCTTCGTGTAGTTCGTTCATGAATACGGTCTCGCGTGGTGGGGCCAGGATCATCATCCAGTCGATCGTGTTGAATAACAATCGCACGCGGCGTTTATCGAGGCCGCGATCGTGATGGCCTATTCCTTCCACTGCACGAACGCTTCCATCGCGTAATACTCCGGTAACCCCAATGCGTCGAAGGTGCGGGCGGTGCCGAGGTTGCGGTCTTCGGCGCGTTGCCAGAATTCGCGGCGATCCGTACCGCCGGGGAACATCGCGCTGTCCTTCTGCGATTGGTGACGGAAGATCGCTTCCTTCTTCCGTTCGAGCACATCGGGCGACAGTGGCACCGCCATCTCGATCTCGTGCGGCTCCCATTCTTCCCACGCGCCCTTGTACAACCACACCTCGAAATTCGGAATTGGGAGTGCGGAATTCGGAATTGAAGACGGAGTTCCGCGTTCCGAACTCCGCAATTGCCGTACCGATTCAAAGATCGCTTCAGCGCACAGTCGGTGCGTGCCGTGCGGGTCGGAGAGTTCCCCGGCGACGTAGATTTGTGCGGGTTTCAATCGACCGATCAGTTCGGTGATGTCGTCGACGTCTTGCGGCTGGATCGGGTCTTTGGTGACGGTTCCGGTGCGGTAGAACCGCAAGTTCATGAACTCGAGTTGATCCGGGGGAATGCCACAAGCGAGCGCGGCGGCGCGGGCTTCGGTCGCGCGGATAATTCCCTTCACCGAAAGCACGTCCGGCGTGTCCGATTCCCCTGGCTTCTTCGCGTCGAGGAACTGGTTGACGCGATCTTTCATCGTTCCAGCAGAGGACTTTTCCGCCGAGTCGCCGAAGGCACCGAGGAACTCATCGACGAAGTCGACGAACCGCCTGGCGTCGTGGTCGAACACCGCAATGTTGCCGCTCGTCATGTACGCGATGTGGACCGTGTGGCCCTGTTGAACGAGGCGAATAATCGTCCCGCCCATGCTAATCACATCGTCGTCGGGGTGCGGGCTGAAGACGAGAATCGTCTGCTTTTCCTTGCCCGCCGGGTACATCTTGATCGTTTCCATGCGGTTGTGGAACACCGCCTCGCCGATCTTCTCGGCGGCCCCTTTTTCGCGAAGTAACTCGTATAAGTGGTGATCGCGGAAATCTTCGTCGTTGAGCTTCTGCAATCCCTTTTTCGCACTCAGCGACAAGCCGACGACGGCACGGCAGACGGTCTCGTCGGTCCATTCGCACGATCCGACTTCCCACGGGCGTTTTATCGCGGTCATCTCGGCGGCGGCGGCTTTGTCGAGCACGAACGTGGCGTTCGCGTGATCTTGCAAGAAACTCGCGGTGATCGCTTCCGTCGGTGGGAGTTCGATCGCCTTATACGTGATGTACGCCTTGTGTTCGCCGAACGCCATCAAGAAAATTTGCCGGGCATCGAGGATACTCGCGACGCCCATCGTGATCGCTTGGCTCGGCACGTTCTCTTCGCCGAAGAACCCCGCCGCGGCATCGCGCCGCGTGATGCTATCGAGCGTAATCGTGCGAGTGCGACTGTTTTTCGGGCTGCCCGGTTCGTTGAAACCGATGTGCCCCGTGCGGCCGATGCCGAGAATCTGGATGTCGATGCCACCTGCCGCCTTGATCTTCTTCTCGTATTCCGCACAGAAGGCTTCGCACTCTTCCTGACGCATCGTGCCATCGGGGATGTGGATGTTTTCCCACTTCACGTTGACGTGTTTGAAGAACGTCTCGTGCATCCAGCGGAAGTACGAGTGCGGGTCTTCCTTCGGCAACGGATAATATTCGTCGAGGTTGAAGGTGATGACCTGCGAGAGGTCGAGTGCCTCGTCTTTGTGCAGGCGAATGAGTTCGCGGTACAGGCCGACGGGCGTCGAACCCGTGGCGAGGCCGAGAACGGTATGCCGACCGGCGGCATTGCGGGCGCGAACGAGTTTGTCGATCTCCCGTGCGACGTGCTTCGCAGCTGCCACACTGTTCGGGAAAACGATCGTCGGAACGCGGGTGTGAGGCAACTGAGTAGACGCCATGTCGTGGTTCTCCGACCGAACGATACAACAAATGGGGTGAAGCGTTGTTGTAGGAATGCGTGCGGCAAAGAAGCAGGGAGTTGCCGAATGCGATTCGGAATTGGGGGTAAGACAATGCCCGACGGCTCTTGCCTTATCGTCATATCTTGCCTAACTCATACAACGCAAGTGTGCCTTCCTCCGGTCCGATCCGTAACCCGTTAGGCGGAACTGACCCCCATGATCGTCGTTGAGAATCTCGTCAAATATTACGGCGAATACCAAGCCGTTCGCGGTGTGTCGTTCCAGGTGCCGAAGGGCCAGGTCGTCGGATTTCTCGGCCCGAACGGGGCGGGGAAATCGACGACGATGCGCATCCTTGCGGGATACTTGACGGCCACCTCCGGTCGAGCGCGGATCGATGGCAAAGATGTCTTCTGGGATCCGATCGCCGCACGGCGCAGCATCGGGTATATGCCGGAAAACTGCCCGCTTTACCCCGAAATGCGCGTCGAAGAATATCTGAAATTCCGTGCGGGGCTGAAGGGCCTCGGCTGGTCGGCGCGGCGCAAACGCATCGATTATGTGCTGCAACGCTGCTGGCTCAAAGACGTACGCCGGCAACTCGTCGGCACGCTATCCAAAGGCTATCGGCAGCGCGTCGGGCTGGCCGATGCGCTACTCGCCGATCCGCCGGTCTTGATTCTCGACGAACCGACGGCGGGGCTGGACCCGACGCAGATTCGCGAGACGCGCAAACTGATTCGCGAACTCGGTCAAGAACACACGATGCTGCTTTCGACGCACATTCTCAGCGAAGTCGAGATGGCGTGCGATTCGGCGATCATCATCTATCAGGGTGCCGTCGTCGCGAATGGCACGCTCGCCGATCTGCGTCAGCGGCACGGCAACCGTAGCCTCGAGGAAGTCTTCATTCACCTGACCGGTCAAGAAGGCATTTAGCGCACGCCCGACCCACACACGATAGACCCCATGCGACCACTCGTTACGCTGATTAAACGCGAATTTACCGCGTATTTCCTCTCCCCGATTGCGTACGTGACGCTCGCGGTGTTCCTGCTCGTCACGGGGATGCTGTTTGGGAAGGCGCTCGAATTGCTCACGCAATCGGGCACGCGCGGCATCGAATATCCGATGCAAATCCTGCTCGGCGACGAGAAATTCTGGCTCGTCTTCTCGCTGATCCCACCGCTGTTGACGATGCGATTACTCGCCGAAGAACGCGGCACCGGCACGCTCGAACTGCTGATGACCGCACCGATCCGCGACTGGCAGGTGGTGGCGGGCAAGTACATCGCGTGCCTGATGTTTTACATCACGCTCTGGATACCGACGGTGGCGTATTTGCCGGTGTTACTGGACATCGATTGGGCGACGGGCCATGCCCGCATCGACTGGCGGCCGGTGATGACATCGTACATCGGCGCGTTCTTCGCCGGGGCGATGTTCCTCGCCATCGGGTTGTACGTTTCGAGCTTGGTGAAGAGCCAACTGGTGGCGGCGATGATCTCCCTGATCGTCGGGTTGATCTTCGTCGTCGGGGCGTTCTGGCGACCCGACCTGGCCGCCGAATCGCTCGGGTACCAGATCATCGAGTTCGTCAGCGTGCCAGAGCATTTTAGCCGTTACTTCACACGCGGCCAAATCGACACGCGGCACCTGATCGCGTATGCGACCGTGACGCTATTTTGCTTGTTTATGACCGTCCGCAGCCTCGAAGCCCGACGCCTGAAGTAATTGAGATTGATCCATGGCCGATATTCGCCAACGAACGACGTTCGGGAACTTCTTCCGGTTTGCCATCCGTTTCCTGGGCTTGACCGGGTTGATTGTGGCCGTACCGAGCTTGGCACTTCTCAACGGCGAACTGCCCGCCACGGTGTGGCCCGATGGCGGCGGCGTGCGCGAGTACGCCACCGCCGTGATGGATGCGACGAAAGCCTCGATTGATGGCACCTACGGCAACGTCGCAAAATGGTCCGCATGGGTGGCGCTCGTGGCCATCGGTTGTGCGTTCGCGTGGTTGATCGTCGAAACCATTGGTGCATTCGTGCTCGTCACGGGTCGTCGCACGGCGGTCGGCGGAAATGCCTACCTGCAAATCGGGCTGGCGATCGCGCTGTTGGTGCTCGTCAATGCGTGGTCGTTCACGCACCACAAACGCTACGATCTCACGCGGAACCAGCAGTTTACGTTGCCGCAATCGGTGATGGCGGACCTCGACAAACTGACGGGGCAGACGGACATCGTCGTGCTGCAACTGCACAAAACCGCCGGTTCGCTGTCCGCGAAACCGGATGCACTCGATTTCGCGGCCGAACGCAAGGTCGTCGAGAAAGTGAAAGATCTCGTCGAACTATTCCGCGAGCGCGGGCCACAGTTTCGCGTGACGGTTCTCGATGTCGAAGAAGAAGGCTACGAGCAACGCATCGTCAAATTGACCGAGAATGCGAGCGGGCAGATCGTCAAGAAGGAACTGCGTGCGGCGATCGAGAGCGCACCCGAAAACAGCATCGTCTTCCACTCGGATGGCAAAGTGCAACGGCTGAGTTTCAGCGAGTTTTACTTGCTCGACAAGACCGCATCGCGCCCCGCGATCACGCTTGGCGATGGCAAAATCGTCACCGAAACGAAGAACCTCGTGCTGTTGCCGCAAGGCGTACGGCCGTTTGCGGACCGCGTACTTCGCCTCGGCGAGAAGAAGCCGAAGGTCGGCCTGGCCGTCATTCACCCGTATCTGTCGTCCAAGGCCGAACGCGAATCGTTTACCGCGAGCGGCTTGCGCAAAACACTCGAAGCGAACGGCTTTGAAGTGACCGACATCGTGTTGAAGAAATGGGCGAACGGCCCACCGAGCGCCGCCGCCGACACCTACGAAGAGTTCGAACTCGACAAGGCCGAGCGCCGCTACCTGTACCTCGAACGCACGCTCGATACCTTCCAGACGAGTGCGAAACGCGCGAAAGAACTGACGGACAAAGCCCGCACCGGTTCGCTGTCCGAGGCCGACGCCATTTCGCGACGCATCACGCGGCAGCGCATCGACAGCGAAGAGAGCCGTGCCTCGTTTATTAAGTTCCTCGAAGATGTGCAGAAGGATAACGCGGAGAGTATCGCCGCGATCGCGCAGCAACTTCAGACGGCGGGGCCACAGTATCAGGAAGTGATGAAGAACGAACGCGCGATCGAAGCGCGGCGCAGTACCGACGTGAAAGCGAAGTTCGCCCAGGCTGCCGCCGACTGCGATCTGCTCATCGTGCCGCGGTATACGATTATGGACCTCGCGAACGGTGACATGATTACACCATCGCTTTATAATTTGAACAAAGATCAGGCGTCGGTGGTGCAAGAGTTCGTGAAGGCCGGGAAGCCGGTGTTCGCGTTGTTCGGTGCGACCGCCGGGGAAACCGTCCGCCCGAACACCGAACCCGACGAACTCGAAGCCGTGTTCAACCGCTTCGGCATCGAGTTCGGTTCACAAACGATCATCTACGAACAGGAAGCCCAGGCCGCCGCCGAACGAGCGGGCGAGCAGTTCGGTGGCAGCGTCGATGTGCCGCCGCTGAGCTTCGACATCGCGACGCCGTACGGCAAGAAACCGAATCCCGTCGGCGAGGCGTTCCGACTGACGGCGCGTGCGGTCAACGCGAAACTCGAAGTGAAAAAGAGCGGCTTCCGCCCGGTATATCTGAACTCGCTGGCCGCCGCGAAACTCCCGTTCGGTGCCGTGATTGCCCAGACGAACAAGGACAGTTGGAACGAAGACAAGCCGATCCCCGAACGCGATTACACGCCGAAGTTCGACCCGGCAAAACTCGACGACCCCAAGAAGGGCACCCGCGACGAAGAGCGCCACGGGCCGTTCCCCGTCGGCATCGCGGTCGAAACGCCGATCCCCGCCGAGTGGGTGCAACCGAAGTTGGCCGCCGTGCAGTTCGCCGCGAATCTCGGTCTGAGCGGCTGGGGGGCGTTCGCGATTCCGCTCGTGACCGATCCTTCCGACTACGCGAAAGCATTGAAAGACACCGAACGGCCCGCCGCATCGAGCGTCCGCATCGTCGCGCTCGGCCACGGCGGGTTGGTCGTCGGCGAGAAGCTCAAACCGGGCGAAGAAAAGCTGCTGTTACACGCGATCAACTGGCAGCTCAAGCGCGACGACCGCCTGCCGAAAGACGCGGCTGCCGATGAGAAATGGCAGTACCCGCGCGTCGAACTGTCGCCGCGCGAAACGTACGTCTACCGCTGGGGTACGCTGTTCGGCCTGCCGCTGCTGTGCGTCTATTTCGGGCTGATCGCCCTGATGACGCGGAAAGTCCGCTAGTCCTCACCGAATCCAACCTTCTACCACACGATACCCATGCGCTGGCTCACTACGATTTTGCTGTTGGTTTTCGCAGTCGGTGCTGGGATGTGGCTTTGGAAAGGGGACGCCATCGCCCCGCTCTGGAAGCCGCCAACGGCACCGGTCGGCACGAGCGAATCGGCGAAGGCGCTGAAGGAATCGGTTCGCCTCGACCGCGTGCAGAAAATCGAACTGACCTCGACGGCGGGCACGCTCGTCCTTCAGAAAGCCGCCGACGGTACCTGGACGCAGCCGGGTAACTGGCCGGTCCGCCAACTCGAAGCCACGCAACTCGCCACGGCACTCTCGAACCTGCAACCGCGCTTTCAGCCGATTGCCGCCGACGGCGATCTGAAAGCGTACGGGCTGGATGCGACGCAGAAACCGACCACAGCGAAAATCGAAGTCGACGGCCAGACGACGACTCTCATCATCGGCCAGCCGGGCGAAACCGCAGGCGAACCGCCATTCGCCCGCCCGACCTACGTGCGAATCAACAGCCAGGCGGAGATCGTGCGTTTCGATTCGGACCTGATGCAAATCGTCTCGCGCCCGCCCGATTCGTATCGCCGCCGACAGTTATTTCCCGAAGCGGATCGCGTCAAAATCATCGGCGGCGAACCGGCAACGCCCGCCACCGGCGGTGGCCGCGCGGCGATCCTCGGCGATGCCTTCCGCAGCGTGAAAATGACCGGCCCCGATGGCGCGTTCCAGATTCAGCGCACCGCCAAAACGCCCGAGCCGAAGTCCGAATCCGATCAGCCCGGCGCGGAAAAAACGCTCGCCGTCAACGCGCTCGCCGGTGCCTGGGAGATCGAGTCACTCGCCGGCAAACCGATCCGCGACCGCATCGATCCGACGAAGCTGCGTGCCATCCTTTCCGGCGTGCCCGAACTCTGGGTGGAACAATTCCTGCCCGCGAAACCACCCGGCGAAACGGGCCTCGACAAGCCCGAGCACAAAGTCGAAATCGTCCGCACCAGTGGCACGACCACCGTGCTGAAAATCGGCAAGGAATCGCGGCGCATCACCAAAATCGAACCGCCCGCCACGCCGCCGATGTTCGGCCAGCCGCCGCAGCAGCCGCGCATCCTCAGCGAAGTGTTTCACTACGCATCACTCGATGGCCTCGACTTGCTGTTTGAAGTGAAGGCCGACAAATTCCCCGAGTTATTCGCGAAGCCCGACGATGTCCGCGATCCTTCGCTAGCACGATTCGAAGCGGCGACGGTCACCGAGTTGACCGTTGCGATGAAGGGGAAGCCTGCGATCCAGTTGCTCAAGAAAAAGGGCAACAAAGACGCGGTGAAAGACGACGACAAACAAGATCGCTGGTACGTCGGCGATATCCTCGCCGAAACGACGAAGGTGACGGAATTGCTCGATTCGCTGGCAAAATGGGAGGCGAAGCCCGCGCCCGCCAAGATCGAACCCGAAGGCCCACTGACGCCGCTGAAGCCCGACACCGCCGAGAAAGCGATCGTCGATAACGCCGACGCGAAGACTCTGACGGACCTCGCCATCGACGCCGCGGCTGGCAGCAAGATCACCGTTGTCGCGCAGGAAAAGACTATCGAAGGCCAGCCCGCACCCGCCGCACGCACCTTCACGTACATCCTCGGTAAACGCGACGTCGACAAGAAAAAGCTCGCCGTGCAAGTCGTCGGTTGGTCGCGCATCAACCTCATCGCCGACGATGCGTTCGCGCTCATCGACCGCCCCGCACTCGCTTACCGTGGCCGCCGTTTGTTCGATACTGCCGAAGTGCAATTGACCACCGTGACGCTGGTGCAACCCGCATCCGACGCCTTCACGATTCGCCAAGATGCAAACGCGAAAAGCTGGAAGTTGACGCAGCCGGTCACCAGCGAAGCCGACGAAGTGAAAGCATCGCAGATCGCCAACGACCTATCGCGGCTCGAAGCGATCGAGTACGTCGACGATGCCCCGAAGGACGAAGACCTCGACAAAAAGTACGGCCTCAAAACGCCGAAGGTCGTCGCCACGTTAGGCTTCTCCGGGGGCAAAGTGCAGACGCTCGCAGTAGGTAATTCGCCCGAGTTGAAGCCCGAATATTACGCGCGTCTCAACGGCACCGGCAGCGTCTTCACCATCGCGAAAACGAACATCGACACACTGAAGCAAGGGGCCGTCACGCTGTTGCCGTTGCAGTTGTGGTCGGTGCAACCGGAGAAGATTACCGCACTCGAAATTCGCCGCGGCGAACCGGCCGACACGTACAAATTTGCCCAAGACGGCACCAACTGGAAACTGAGCGGGCCGTTTGAAGCACCCGTGCCGTACCTGACGGCGCAGCCGTTGATGACCGCGATTGCGACCGTGAAAGCCGAGAAATACGAGAGCCTGACCGCCACCGATTCCGCGAAATTCGGCTTCGATAAACCGTCGCTGCGTATCAGCGTCAGCTACAAGGATGTCGCGCCGGGCGATGTCAGCCCGATGCCGAAAGAGACGCTGGTTACGAAGACGATCCTCGTCGGCAAGCCGACCGCCGAAGGCGCGACGACCCGCTTCGCGAAACTCGAAGGCAGCCCGACCGCGGCCGTGTTCGCGCTCGCCGATCCGCTGTTCAAAGCCGCCGACAAACCGGCACTCGAGTGGCTCGATAAAACGCTGCTGTTCCTCGACGCCGCGCAACTGACGAAGATTCAGATCGTCGGCCCGACCGCCGACGGCAACACGACGTTGACCAAGGACGACAAGGCCGGTTGGAAGGCCGACGGACAGACATTCCCCGTCGATCGCCCCTCCGCCGACATGCTCGCGAACATCTTCGCGCGCCTCCCGGTGCAGTCGATTGCCGGGTACGGCGCGAACGTCAAATGGGCCGATTTCGGCTTGGAAAAGCCCGAATACACGCTAACGGGAACCTTCGCAGCGGCCCCCGGTGATGCCGCGAAGCCAGCCGCGCGAACCGTGGCCATCGGCAAGGCGGCCCCTTCCGGTGGACGCTACGTTCGCGTCGATGGGGGCCTCGCGGTGGGCGTGCTGATCCCGAATGTCACCGATGCACTGTTGCGAACGAAACTCGATTTCGTCGACCGCTCAATGCTGCAATTCGACCCGACGACGCTGACCAGTATCGTGCGAAAAGCCGGTGCCGAGGAACTCGAACTGCGGCTCGGTGCGAACGACAAATGGGAGATCGAAAAGCCCGCGAAACTCGCCGCTGACAAGCCGCTGCTGGACGAACTCGCCGATCAGCTATCGCGGCTGCGGGCCACAAAAGTGGCCGCGTATGCCGCGAAAGATCTGAAGCCGTTCGGCCTCGATACACCCGCTGCGATTTTCACGCTTAAAGTCGGCATCGAAAAACCCGAAGACAAGATCGTGAAGATCGGCAAGCCCGTCGACGACAAGCAACCCGAAGGCGACCGTTACGCGATGATCGACACCAAAGGCGATGTCACTGTCAGCGTACTGTCAGCGGCCATCGCGAAACGGTTGCTGTCGGCACCAATCAAGTTCCGCGACCGCACGCTGGCGAAGTTCATCGATGCCGACAAGGCGATCCTCGAACGCGGTGACCGCAAGGTGACGTTCGCCAAAGTCGATGGTGCGTGGAAGATGGTCGAACCGCTGGCCACCGAGGCCGAACAGGGCGACCTCGACGAACTGATTAACGCGCTGGCGAAGCTGCGTGCGGACGAACTCGAAGCCGACAAGCCCGCCGACCTGAAGCCGTACGGCCTCGATAAACCCGAAGCGAAATGGGTGTTCCGTTCGGGAGACAAGGAAGTGCTCAGCCTTCTCGTTGGTGCGAAGGATAAAGTCGGTACGCGGGTGTTTGCGAAGCTCGAAAAGGGCGACATGGTGGCACTGCTCGACCCGATTCTCACCGCGAAGATTCTCGGCGAATACCGCAAGCGCGCCGTCTGGACGGGCGTCGATGCGAGCCAGATCGAGACGATCGCGATCAGCGCCGGGACGGCTGGTTTCGCACTGCGGAAGATCGGCACATCGTGGATCGACACCGCAAAAGAGACCGACCCAATCGACGTGGCGAAAGTCACCGAACTGCTCGACGCACTCGCGGGGTTGAAGGCCGAGCGCTACGTCGCCGACCAAAAGGCCGACCTGAAACTGTACGGCCTGCAACCGGCCCAGCGAGTGATTACGCTACTGCAAAAGGGCGGCGCGACGAAAACCATCCAGATCGGCCGCGAAGAAGGCGGCAGCAACGGCAAACGCTTCTACGCCCGGATCGACGACAAGGACCGCACCGACGTTTTCATCCTCAGCGAAGCCGACGCCACTAAGCTCCAACGCGACCGGGCCGCGTATAAGAAGTAAAGGCATGGTTGCCGTTTTGCCAGTAAGTACCACTGTAACTTTGATTCCGGCGTGGTTCCAGACGATCGAAATCGGACGTAAGTCGTTGGTGTGTTAGGTTGATTCCGGAATCAGGCATGACTCCAGGGATGGGTGGGTAAGTGGTGGAGTCATTCACTGCTACCCAAATCGCCGCGATTGGAACCATGCCTTCAAAACCTTCATCCGCTGGGCAACGGTCGGGAAACGGCCGGGATTGATCTCAGCCACCCTTCGCGAACTTGTTCATGAAGGCTGTCGCTTTCGGGTCATCTGCGGCCATGCCCGCTTCGCCATCGACGCCAATCAAGTAAATGCGACCATTCAGATAGAACACGCGGCTGACAAAGCCTTTAGTTGTGTTGCCACCTGCAAATTGTACAGTCTGGATTCCGCCAACAGTCACTTTCGTGATGGAATTTGTTTTCCCGCCAAACGGTCCTTCTCGACCTGGCACCCACATTTCGACAGCCTTGTTCGCAAACAGTTCCGATGTCATGACTCGTTTCAATGCCTCGCCACCGGCTGCCGTGAAATAAATAATGACATATTTCCGATCACCCATCGTGCGTGACCATGCTCCAAATTCCGCAGCAGACTTAATATCATCAGCATTTCCGGTGATTATCGATTCAATCGTTTCTTTTTGTGGCTCGCCTTCGGGAAACGCCATCGTGAAGCTGTTGTCTGGTGCAGTGAACGGCACCCAGCGAATCTCTTTCTCGGTCGCACCACTAGTTGCGCTGCTCGTCGTGCCACTTTTGCCACCGCGTGTAGCGAAAAACAGCCCGCCGCCGATTAGCAACAATGCCACGACACCGGCCCCGATCCACAGGCCGATTGGCTGGATTGCGGCGGGCTTTTTCTTTCCCTTGCGAGCTTTCTTCTTCGGCCTCTCGTCTTCTTCCTCTTCGTCATCATCGTCGTCGACTACTGCGACGGCGCGCCTTTTCGGCTTGGCTCGTACCGCTTCTTCGATTACTTCAAAGCCTTCATCCGCGTCCGGTTCGTCGACGACGAATGCCTCGGCGCACTTCGGGCACTTGATGCGTTTGCCGATGGCCGTGTCGGGTGCGTTCATTCGGGCCGAACACGCTGGGCATTGAATTTGCGGCATGGGTGTCTCGTGGAAAGTGTCGCTGTGGTAAGACGGGCGGGTCGTTCTCGATTTACCATCCGCAGGGAAACCGGAGAACTCCCCTACCCGGAAGGCCGATGAACGCGCAAGATAACTCTGTAAGGTAACCTACCAAGAATACTCGAATCGCTAACTCTCTCCAGGTCGAGGTTTATTGAATGAGCCTTCCTAATGGATCGGCTGGGGTTGCAACCCCGACGCTCGATCGTGCTGCGACGAACGGTCACCACCATAGCGTTTTAGAAGTCGAATCGATCACCATCCGATTCGCCGGGGACTCCGGCGACGGGATGCAGTTGGCCGGGACGCAGTTCACGAACACCGCTGCCGCACTCGGCAACGATATTGCGACTTTCCCAGACTTCCCTGCGGAAATTCGCGCCCCCGCTGGCACGCTCGCAGGCGTATCAGGCTTTCAGGTTCACTTCTCCAGCACCGACATTCACACCCCCGGCGACGCGCTCGATGCCCTCGTCGCGATGAACCCGGCCGCACTGAAGACGAACCTCCGCGACCTGAAAAAGTCCGGCATCTTAATCGTCAACTCGGATAGCTTCGGCAAGGGCGATCTCGACAAGGCGAAATACCGGGTCAACCCGCTCGAAGACGAATCGCTGAAGGGTTACCGCGTCGTGCTGGTTGCGGTCGCCAAACTCGTTCGCGAAGCGGTGGCCGAGTTCAAACTGACGCCGCGCGAAGCCGACCGGTGCAAAAACTTCTTCGCGCTCGGCCTCGTCTACTGGCTTTACGAACGGCCACTCGAACCGACGCTCAAGTGGATTCGCGAGAAATTCGCGAAGAATCCGCAGTTCGTGAACGCAAACTCCGCTGCACTGAAGGCCGGTTACAACTACGGCGAAACGGTCGAACTACTGCCCGTTCAGTACAAGGTGGCAAAGGCGAAGATCGCGCCGGGAACGTACCGCAAGATCACCGGCAACGAGGCGATGGTCATCGGCCTCGCGTGCGGTGCCGATGCCGCGAAAAAGACGCTGATTTACGCGAGTTACCCGATCACCCCGGCGAGTAGTATCCTCGAAGGGCTGGCCGAACTGCGCCGCTACAACATCAAGACCTTCCAGGCAGAAGATGAGATTGCCGCGTGTGGCGTGGCGATCGGTGCCAGTTTCGGCGGCGCGATCGGCATGACGGGCACCAGTGGCCCCGGCGTTTGTCTGAAGGCCGAAGCGATCGGCCTCGCGGTGATGACCGAGTTGCCGTTGATTATCATCGACGTGCAACGCGGCGGACCCAGCACCGGACTGCCAACGAAGACCGAGCAAGCCGACTTGCTGCAAGCGATGTTCGGTCGCAACGGCGAATGCCCCGTGGCGATCCTCGCTGCGGCATCGCCCGCCGACTGCTTCGACATCGCCTACGAAGCCGTGCGAATCGCGACACGGTTCATGTGCCCCGTGTTCATCTTGTCCGATGGCTACATCGCCAACGGTGCCGAACCGTGGAAACTTCCCGACCTGTCGAAGCTCAAAAAGATCGAAATCGTTCACCCGACGAAGCACAACAGCGAAGGTTGGACCGGCGCAGGGCACGAGAACGGTGCCGAAGAGGCATCGAAATTCCTGCCGTATCGCCGCGATGAACTGCTGTCGCGACCGTGGGCGATTCCGGGCACACCCGGTTTGGAACACCGCATCGGTGGCATCGAAAAACAAGACGTGACGGGCAACGTGAACTACGAACCGCTGAACCACGAGCATATGGTTTATACCCGCTGGAAGAAGGTCGAGAATATCGCGGAAACGATTCCCGAACTGGAAATCGAGGGCGACGCCGACGCTGAAGTGCTCGTCGTCGGCTGGGGCGGGACGTACGGTTCGATCACCACGGCCGTGGAACGGATCCGCAAACAGGGCAAGAAAATCGCACAGGTACACTTCCGCTACCTGAACCCGATGCCGAAGAACACCGCCGAAGTGATGGCACGTTACAAGAAAATCCTCGTGCCCGAGTTGAACAGTGGGCAACTATCGTGGCTGCTGCGAGCGAAGTATCTCGCACCCGCCGAGGGCTTGTGCAAGATCCAGGGCAAGCCGTTTCTGATTAGCGAAATCGAAGCCGCCATCGCCAAGATGATGGACAACTAACTATCGACTGAAAGCGGAAAACGAAACATTACGCATTAGAGGATATTATGTCTGCGACGTTATCTCTCCCCACGTTGACGCCCAAAGACCTCGCATCCGATCAAGAGGTCCGCTGGTGCCCCGGTTGCGGCGATTATTCGATTCTCGCCCAGATGCGCAAAGTGCTGACGACCGTCGGCGTGCCGCGCGAAAAGCTCGCATTCGTATCGGGCATCGGCTGTTCGAGCCGCTTCCCGTATTACATGAACACCTACGGTTTCCACACGATCCACGGTCGTGCGCCGACGTTCGCGACGGGCCTCCGCCTCGCGAATCCGGAACTGCAAGTGTGGATGGTCACCGGCGACGGGGATGGCCTGTCGATCGGCGGTAACCACCTGATCCACTGTTTGCGTCGCAACGTGGACATCAAGATTTTGCTGTTCAACAACGAAATCTACGGCCTCACGAAGGGCCAGTACTCGCCCGCATCGCGGCTCGGCACGAAGACGAAAACCAGCCCGCAAGGTTCGTTCGAGACACCGTTACGCCCGCTGACCACGGCACTCTCCGCCGAGGCCACGTTCGTCGCACGCACGATCGACGTCGACGTCCAGCACTTGACCGCCACGCTGCAAAAGGCGGCCGCGCACAAAGGCACCGCGTTCGTCGAGATTTACCAGAACTGCAAGATCTTCAACGATGGCGTCTTCGAGTACGCCACCGATAAAAGCGTGAAGAGCGACAACTGTCTGTTCGTCGAACACGGCAAGCCGATGATCTTCGGTAAAGACAAAAACAAGGGCATTCGCCTCAACGGCCTGAAGCCCGAGATCGTCGATGTCGGCAAAGATTGCGGCATCGACGACCTGCTGATTCACGACGAAAAGTCCGAAGAACCGACGCTGGCATACTTGCTCAGCCGCATGTATCGCCCCGAGTTCCCAGAAGTCTTCGGTGTGTTGCGGAACGTACGAAAACCAACGTACGAAGAACTCCTCGACGGCCAGATCAACGAACAACTCGCGAAACGCGGCAAAGGCAAGATCGAAGATCTGTTTGCTGCCGAAGATACGTGGACAGTCGAGTGACCGAGTTTCGCCGTGGGTGCAACGCCCACGGCGATTCGTTTTTCACTTCGCGAGATACACCATCATGAAACAGTTCGTTTCGCATCTCGAAGCCGCGATCGATGGCACGCGGTTGCCATTTGGCACGATTCAGAATCTGCACGAAGGCCGCCCGATCTGGGTGCGTTACGATCTCGACGCCATTCGCAGCGCCGTCACACCGGCGGATATTGCCAAACGCCCACCGTCGCTCTGGCGGTATCGCGAACTCCTGCCGTTGCCGCTCGATGTCGAACCGGTGACGCTCGGCGAAGGCATGACGCCGCTACTGCCCTGCCCCAAACTCGGTAAGCAACTCGGGCTGAATCGACTGCTGATTAAAGACGAATCGCAGTTGCCCACGGGGAGTTTCAAAAGCCGTGGCATGACGGCTGCGATCAGCATGGCGAAGTGGCTTGGCATCAAACGGGTGGCACTGCCGACGGCGGGAAATGCCGGCGGTGCGGCCGCAGCGTACGCGGCCCGTGCGGGCATCGAATGTTTCGTGTTTATGCCCGAAGATACGCCGATCGTCAATCAGTTCGAGCCGCACATTTACGGTGCAAAAGCCTTCCGCGTCAACGGTCTCATCAACGATTGCGGCAAGATCGTCAAGGACGGCACCGCAGCGATGGGCTGGTTCGATCTTTCCACATTGAAGGAACCGTACCGCATCGAAGGCAAGAAAACGATGGGGCTGGAACTCGCCGAACAACTCGGCTGGACGCTCCCCGATGTGATCCTTTACCCAACGGGTGGCGGCACCGGACTCATCGGCATGTGGAAGGCGTTTCACGAACTGAAAACGCTCGGCTGGCTGGAAGCGAATACGAAGCTCCCGCGATTGATTTCCTGCCAAGCCGAAGGATGTGCGCCGATCGCGCGCGCTTACGAGAAGGGCGAACGCTTTGCCGAACTCTTCCCGAATGCCACCACCGCCGCGAGCGGGTTGCGGGTTCCCGTGGCCGTCGGCGACTTCATGATCCTCGATGCCGTGCGCGAAAGCGGTGGCAAAGCCGTCGTCGGTGCCGAAGCGAGCATCGTCAAATGGATGGAACGCGCCAGTAGCGCCGAAGGAATCAGCATCTGTCCGGAAACGGCCATTTGTCTCGATTCGCTGGAGAATCTGATCCGCGAGAATGCGGTTTCGCCCGATGAAACCGTCGTCGTGTTCAACACCGGCGCGGCGACGAAGTACCTCGAAGCACTGCCCGTCAATTTGCCGTTCTTGGACCGCAACCAACCGATCGACTGGGCGAAACTCACATGAAAGTACCGATGATTCCCGTGCGTGCGGTCGATAGCCACAAAGGCACGTACGGGCGAGTGCTCGTCATCGCGGGCAGCCGTGGCATGAGCGGGGCGGCGGTCCTCACCGGCTCAGCGGCGTTGCGATCCGGCGCGGGTTTGGTTACGGTTGCTTGTCCGGAAGCGGTGCAGGACATCGTCGCGATGGGCAACGCCTGTTACACGACGTTCGGCTTCAGCGAACTCGCATCGCTCGTCGAATTGACCGCGAAATGCGATGTGATTGCCATCGGGCCGGGGCTGGGCCTTGCACCCGAAACGGCGACGATGGTTCGCACGATCATCGACGCCTTTCCTGCAAAACCAATCGTGCTGGATGCCGACGGGTTGATGAATCTGCTCCCGCTGCCGGAGTCGATTCGCACCCGTGCCACGCCGATCGTTATGACGCCACATCCCGGCGAATTCGCACGTATAACGGGGCGAACCGCGAGCGAGATTTCCGCCAATCGTGAGGCATTTGCAGTCGAATTTGCCACGCAACATCGCGTGGTGCTTCTCTTGAAAGGCCACCGTACGATCGTTGCGGATGGTACGCAGCTTACCACGAACGAAACGGGCAATCCCGGCATGGCCACCGGTGGCACGGGCGACGTGCTTACCGGTGTGATTGCGGCTTTCATCGGCCAGGGTTTCTCGCCATTCGACGCCGCCGTTCTCGGGGCACACGTCCACGGGCGTGCGGGCGATCTGGCGGCGGAAGTCCTTGGGATGGTTTCGCTCATCGCCAGCGATTTGCTCGATTATTTGCCGCAGGCGATTCGCGAACGACAAATCTCGCCGCCAGAATCGACGTAAGTCACAATTGCGGTGGCTCAAAAACCGGTTTTTGGGGTGTTTTTGCGTCTCAAAATGCCACTTTTTGATCGCAAATTACGGATGTGTTCCGAGGGTTTTTGCCATAAATCGAACAGGCGTTGTTGGTTACGTCGAATGGTGTCGATTACGCATAAGCCGAAAATACTGGTCAAAAATCGACCGGATGCGACCAGAAATCGACCGAACCCGACACAAAATCGACCGGACCCGACATTTCTGTGTCATTTTGCGACACTTTTGGGTCATTCCGTGCACGTCGCGAATTCCGGGTTACGTCAAATCGCCTACGATTTTTTGACTGCGGGGAATCGTGTGGGTGCGCACTTCCGCTAACGAAAGCGGCCCGCCATCGGCGGGCCGCTTCGGGTGTTTTTGGGTGCGGGGTTCATTCTGTCCAATCCTCGCTACGTGATGTTGCGGTCGGTGGAATCATCATTTCCCGAACATACTCGGCCATTGCGACGTCGCCCCTGGTTTCCACGATCCCGGAGATCTGCTTGGCCAGTTGCTCGACGTAATTCTTAACTTCGACCTCGCGCGCCGTCGGCTTTGGAGAGACGAACGGCTTGCGTACGACTTCATACACCCGGATGAAAACCGTGTACAGCGTTCGACGCGGCTCTTCACTATTCCCTGCGGAATCGCGAAACGGAGCTTTACTCAATCTGAAACTTTACGCATAATAATCCATTAGATATATGGTGTGAACTTCGTATTCCGCTGAGGTTATCATGCCGAACCATCAAACGAGCATTTGTTGCTTTGTAATAAGGTCATTTAGCATGGCGTCACCAACCACTGTAACACCTGCGGATAGCGAATTTCATCACGTTATCTGGCAGAGTTCGGACGATGCTGGAAATCACTTGCCATTAAAGATTTACGAGATTAAGGACCGCTGGGTAACTGGGCACGTGGCCTTCCTATCGCGGTTGGCAGAGCCGTTGTTTGGCGAAGCGTTCAATCTCGAAGCCGTGTTCATTCGGCCTATCGGTTACAGCCTGGAAACGCTGCCGATCTCAGCCAAGCGGGACATGGAGCAAATCCGCGATGTCCTGACTGAAAAGAAACCGAAAGAAATTCGCAAGGTGCTTCCGATTCTGGACACGCTTACGGAATGGATCGATCTTGCCAGCCCTGCGGATCGGGTGCGGGTTCTGGTTGGCCCACCGGGAGCGGGTAAGTCGAGTACGGCACGGATGTTTGCCAAAGAGCAAATTCTGAATCGTCGCGTGGTATTCGTGCAACTCCATCACCTCGATCTATCGCGACCGGTTGTGGCGGCATTCGATGCGTTTGCGGCGGAGTTTTCGTACCCCGACGGGATCCTCGATCCAAACGCCGATTATGGCCGGATGCTGATTGTGGCGGATGGCCTCGATGAACTGAGCCAACAAGGCGATGCGGGCAAACGCGCCGCAGAGGAGTTCGCTGCCAAGATGCTTTTCGCTTTGAACCAGTGTCAACAAAATGGCCGCATCATTCACGTGCTGTTTTGCGGTCGGCCTATAGCAGCCCAGGATTTCGGCAAAGTTTTCACCGACCCAAAACAGACGTATTATCTGCTTCCGTTCTGGACGCCGGAAAAAGATCGTAAGGGCGACGACTTCGAATACGTCGGCGAAGTGAAAGAACTGGAGGTCGATCGCCGCGAGGAATGGTGGAAGCATTACACGAAGGCGGTCGGCGACAAAGTCAACGAAATGCCGGCGTTGTTGAAACACGAAAAGCTGGAAGAGTTCACCGCACAACCTTTATTGAACTACTTGCTGGCGTTGGCTTACCGCGATCGGGACAAGCCGTCAAAAGTAGCTCATTCGCCGGAGAACCCGGTTCCGCCGAACCCGTTCGCGAGCAACCAAGTTCCGGATCGCATGGCGGAGGTATTTGCGTGGCTATTGCGGAAGGTCTACGACCGCGAGTGGGACCATCGCCACAAGCTCATCGAAAATATGTCGTTCACCGACTTCCGCGACATCATGGCACTGTTCGGACTGACCGCATGGCATACGGGAGACGGCCGTACTGCCTCGGTGAAGGCTACGGAAGCGCTGGCCATCCCGATGCGTTTGGAAGGGGTGCTGACGGACTATGCGAAGAGTTGCAAGGAAGGCATCGTTGGGTTATTCCTCGCGTTCTACTTCCGCAACCGAATCACCAACGGTGAGGAAACGTTCGAGTTCTCGATTAAGCCGTTCGCCGAATACCTCGCCGCAGCAGGGCTTGTCTCGGCGATCGCCAACATCGCCAGTCGATTGGGACAACGCAAGAACCCGAACGACAAACGAGACAAGTCCATCTGGGAAGCCAAAGAACTCGCGTTCGAGTGGTTACAAATTGCCGGTCCCGGTGTGATCGATCACACCTTTGACCGGCACATCCGCGAAGAAGTCGCACGACGTGTCGAGCATGAACAAGCCGATGCCAAGCAATGGCATAACCATGCGGTGAAGTTGCTGGAGTACGATCTGCACCATCGCTTCCCCGCGGAATTATTGCCAGGCGCGACGTTTCAAAAAATGTCCAACGACTCCAATCGCGCCGAACATGCTCTGTTACAAATCATCGGTGCTTGCGGTCCCGCTAGCGAATCGCCGACGTGGTTAGAACGCGCCAGAATCGATCCGCTGCCAGAAGCGCCGGGTTGGGAATCCATCTTTTATGAAGACGAAGACTATCGCAAATACGATCTCGCCCGTAATCAATGGATGGAGCGGAATGCCGATGGTTTCCATCGTATCACTTGGCCAACAAAAACATCCGCCGCCGAAATGCTCCGTCGCGTACGACCGCCGATGGTCTCCTTATACTCATTTGACGCCTCTCCGCTATCTTTGAATCGCTGGGATCTGTCGTATCAATTGCTCCTCAAACTCAACTTGATCGGTGCGCGTTTACACGGTGCAATTCTGATTTCTGCGGATCTATGTGATGCAAATCTGGAGGAAGCGTGCTTATATCGTGCGAATCTGAGTGGTGCGATACTAATTAATGCGAATCTGAGTCGTGCGGGTCTAAGTGGCGCGAATCTGAGTGGTGCGATACTAATTAATGCGGATCTGAGGGATGCGAATCTTACGGGTGCAACTTATGGCGATGTGAAACTCGATACGCCGGAGGGTTTGGAGTTTCTGAGGTCTAAGAGAGCGTTCGTGTAAGGTTTACCGGGTTCATCCCGGTGGGAGTCTCCCACCGGGATGAACCCGGTGGCTCGTGGGTTACTCCCCCTAATCCGTTCTGCGTCGTAAGCACTCGATATGGATTGAGACAATTGCCCATGTGTGTGGCTGGATCAGTGGGCTTACGCCACACCGCTCGCCAAGAGTTACGCGGCTTCGCCGAAACGGCGTAGGCGCGGGTGGTAGCCGAGTGTGGGCATGTCGTTGTCGGCGGATAATAACCGCAGGTCGCCTTCTTCGAGCGGGGGTTCTTGCGAGAATGGCTGTCCGCTTACGGGCACGTCGGCGGAT
>JAYWCL010000148.1:0-34312 GCA_043780595.1 Limnoglobus sp. | reverse complement strand
GGTTTCGCAACTCACATTCTGGGAGAAACAGGCACTTTACGATAGCCGAATCGCAATCGCAAACAAACGCAAAACTGCTACCCACTTTTGAACCGTGCCTCCAAATTCTGTCAAATATTCCATGTCCATTCTGCCTCCGCCAAGCCAGTGTCAACAGATTTACGACGTCATATGCAATCGGTCATCTCGTAAATATCCCCATTTCCATTACCAATGAGCAATCGGCCCGGCGGGGACGGCGACTTGCGATTGCTCGACGTCCCATTCGCTCCAATCGGGGGGTGGGCCGTTGTCGACGAACGGCGCGATGATCGACTCGAACTCGGTGAGGTCGTTGAGCATCACCAGTTTCTGTTGCACTTTCTTCGGGAATCGCAGTGCCTTCGTGTACCACGTCACGATTTTGCGGAACATGATGCAACCGTGCTTTTCGCCGCCGCGCCAGTCGATGAGGCGTTGCAGGTGCAACCGCATGAACTGGATGCGTTCGTGATAACTGCCACGCGGGCCAGGTTCGCCATCGTGAACCCAGTTCGTGAGTTGCCGGAAAAACCACGGGTTGGCGAGCGCCCCGCGACCGATGGCGAGGCCATGGCAACCCGTTTCGCGGATCATCGTTTCCGCGTCGGCGATGTTCATAATGTCGCCGTTGCCGAAGACCGGCATCCGATCGACCGCCTCGACGACGCGCCGAATCCCGTCGCGATTGACGTTGCCGCTAAAGCCCTGTTCGCGGGTTCGCCCGTGAATCGTTACCGCTGCGACGCCGATCTTTTCGAATTCGCGCGCGAAGTAAGGCGCGGTCAGTTGGCTATCGTCCCAGCCCAATCGCATTTTGACCGTC
This sequence comes from Limnoglobus sp., assembly GCA_043780595.1. Taxonomy (GTDB): domain Bacteria; phylum Planctomycetota; class Planctomycetia; order Gemmatales; family Gemmataceae; genus Limnoglobus. The sequence continues at coordinate 33,468 of JAYWCL010000148.1, read as the reverse complement.
ACGGGCAGCGAAACCGCATCGACGACCTTCCGCACGAGTTCGATCGTGCCTCCAGCGGTGTCGCACATCAGCGACGAACCACCACCGACGGCGACGACCTTCCGCACGGGGCAACCCATGTTGATGTCGATGATCTCCGCAAGGCCGCGATCTTGCAGCCAACGCGCGGCACCGGCTAACTCCTCCGCTTTCCCGCCGAAAATCTGCACCGATAGCGGCCGATCCGCGGGATCGGTGGCCAGCAGTTCCATCGTCTTGCGTAAGCCTTCGAGGATCGCCCGCGCATTGATCAGGTCGGTCGTGGCCAATCCCATCCCGCCGATTTCGCGAACCGACAATCGGAACGGCAGGTTCGTGTAACCGGCGAGCGGCGCGAGCGTGAACCGCGATGACAGCTTCACCCGACCGATAAACAGCGGTTCGCGGTAACGCCGGGGCGGCGCAGGATACGGGGCAAGCAGTGTCGAAGTCATCATCGAAGGACGGTACTCAACGAGAAGGACGAAACGCCCATGGTTACACCATGGGCTAAGTGAGCGGCCTCTTCAGGGCCGAAATCCGCAAGAATCCACAGTCCTGAAAGGACTGCTCTTTCAGCCCAGGATGGAATCCTGGGATTGAGAGACTTGCCGCTATTTCAGGTTCACCGCGACGAGCTTTTTTTCGTCGCGGGCAAACAATCGACCATCGGAGAACGACGGGATCGACCGCACTTTGCCATCGAGGATCTTGGCGCGTGCGAGTTCGACGTACTTTGCGGGATTCGCCTCAAAGCCCACGAGTTCGCCCGCTTCGGTCACGGCGAGGATTTTGCCATCGACGGCGATCAAGCCCGCGCAACCGAAGCGATCGCGGGACCATTTGACGGTGCCAGTTTTCCAGTCGATGCAGCGCAAGCGTCCGGTGCCGAAGTCGGCGCGGCCATCGGTGCCGTAAAGTTCGTCGCCAATGAGTACCGGCGTGTTGTACTGGCAGGATAGCGAAGTATCGTTCGACCAGATTTCCTCGAGCGTCTTTCCGTTCGCCTTCAACAGAATCGCGCCAGTGGCGTACGAGGACGTTAAAAATATCTCCGCGCCGCGAACGAGAGGCGTCGCTGCATTGACCGAAGCATCGAGCCGCGAACGCCACGGGAGATCGAACATCACCGTGCCGTTTTCGACATTCACGCCGATCAATCCGCGCCTTGCAAACACAATCGCAAGCTTCTTGCCGTCGATCTCCGCGACGGTTGGCGACGAATAACTCGGGCCGTCGTCGCTCGCTTTCCAGGCTTCTTTGCCAGTGGCCACATCGAAGGCCACGACGCCCGCGCCTTTCGCGCCGACGTTGACGATGAGCTTGTCGCCGACGACGAGCGGCGAACTCGCGACGCCGAAATAACCTTTGTCGATACCGTAATCGGTGAGGATGTTCCGGTGCCAGATTTTTTCGCCGGACTTCGCATCGACTGCGTGCAGATCGCCGTTCGCACCGAGCACAAACACGCGACCATCGGCCACGGTCGGCGTGGCGCGGGGGCCGTCGTCGAATTGGAAATTATCGCGATATTTTGCGGGATACTCGAACGTCCAGAGTTCGCGACCGGTGGCGGGGTCGAGCGCGACGAGCGTTTCCTTGCCTTCGATACGGTGGAAAAGATAGGCTTTCCCGGTAGCCGTCACCACGCCGGCCCAGCCGGAACCGACGTCTTTGGACCAGGCGATTTTCGGGCCGCCGGTGGCCCATGCGAGGTTCAGTTTCGTCTCTGCGGACTGCCCATCGCGCTTCGGTCCGAGAATTTGCGGCCAGTCGGCGGCGCGTGCGAAACCCGCAACAAATGCCATCGCCACGGCGACGTGCCGAACGTATCGAAGTCTCATTCGTTTCCCCAATCGGATCGGCACATTTCCGGCGTACCGTCGCAAGCGATTCTCTCAAGCTATATTATGCTAGATATTCGCAACGCGAGGCCCGCACGTGATTGTTTATCGCCCGTATCGCAACAACGACCCACCCGTTCTGATGGAAGTCTGGAACGAAGCCGCGACCGGTCGCGGTGCGTACCCCATCCGAACGCCCGCACCACTGGAACGCTGGATTTTCAGCAAACCGTACTTCGATCCGAACGCGATGATTATCGCCGAGGAGGTCGTCGAAGGCACCTCGAAACGGATCGTCGGCTTTTCGCTCTCCGGTTTCGGGCCGAACGACGATCACTCCGGGCCATCGCAAGATCGCGGCTTCGTCTGTTGTGTCCTCGTACGGCCTTCGCACCGCCATCTCGGCATCGGTGGCGAACTCGTACGCCGGGGCGAACAATATCTCGTCGAGCGTGGCGCAAAGTCGTTGGTGTTCGGCTCGCAATGGCCGACGAACCCGCACTTGTTCGGTTTGTACGGTGGTAGCAACTCGCCGGGCGTGCTCGAAAGCGATGCCGACGCCAAGCCGTTCATCGAGAAGCACGGGTATGCGCAAACGTCGTCGATGATCGTGTTCCAGCGCAAACTCGATATCCCGCTGACGCTCGCCGACTCGCGTTTCAACCTCTTGCGCAAGCGATACGACATCAACCTGTTAAAGTCCGCAGCGGTCGCTTCGTGGTGGCAAGAGTGCGTCTGGAGTTCGCTCGAACCGGCCGAGTTCCGCGTGATGGACAAGCTGACGGGCTTCCCGGCGGCCCGTGCCATCGCCTGGGAACTCGAAGGTTTCAACTGGAAGTGGAACGCGCCATCGGCGGGGATTATCGACGTCCAGGTGCGGCCCGACTTGCGCAAGCTCGGCGTCGCCAAGATGCTCCTGACGCACGTTCTGCGTTTCCTTCAGGATCAGTTTTTCGGCATCGCGGAACTGCAAGTGCGGGCCGATGACCCGGCCGCCATCGGGTTGTGCAAAAGCGTCGGCTTCGAGCCAATCGACATCGGCCACGTCTACGAAAAGCCGGTTACGGGTTCTCCCAACTGATGACTAAACGCGACATCGGCCCCGTCATTCGCAACCGGATCATCGGGATCGGGTCGAACGGATCGGGATCGCGTTCGATCGTCACGACGTTCGGGCTTACACGCAACCCCGCCTGATAGTGCAAACTGAGTACGATCACTTTCGCGGGTACCGGGCCACCATCGGGGTGCGGAGAATCGGCGGGCACGATGTCCGTCAGCACCACTTTCTTGCGGTCTGCCTGTTCCCACTTCGCCGAACCGACGAGCACGAACGAACAGTCGCGTACGATTTGAAACAGAATCATACCATCGCCGAACTGGCTGATTTCGCGCACCGATACCACTTTCCGCCAACGATCCGCCGTCGTGTTCGTGCGACACACAATCCAGCCGATGTTGTAACGTCGACAGCATTCGAGCATCTCGGCATCGGTCCAATCGGCGAGCAACTTGCCATTCAAACGATCCGAACGCAACCCGCAGAAAGCATGTTCGAATCGCGCATCGGGGTCCAGTCCGCCCAGAAACGCCCGTTCGGTATACATCGGTAACAGTGCCGTCCAGTTCCAACTCGTGCCGGTCGATGGGCCATCTTCGATGAGGATGCGACCTTCGCGTGTGGTGTGGGTGGCGATTTCCTTCACGAGCTTTTCTTGCTCTGCGTTCAGCCCCATCGCGATCGGTTCGGTTCGTAACCCGAGCGAGTACCGTAGCGACCCCGTCGCGTTGCCACCCCAACCCGCGATGGCAGGGAGTAACACGATAATCAATAGTAACAGCGAACGGTAGGGTAGCGTTTTGCCGATTGTTTGCGCCATCCACGCAGCAGGCAAGACGGCGAGCGCCGCGACCAGCGGCGCGGCCCGCTCGGCTCCGCCATTCGCGAGCGGTGGCCACGTCTGCCCGAGTCGTGCGATGCAGAACGCCAATAACCCGGTTAGCACCAACAGTGCGGGTGCCGTCTTACGATTGGCACGTGCGAACCAGACGCAACCGAACAACCCCGCGACGACCATCGGCCACCCGAGTGGGGCCGGGCCTAATAGGTGACCGTTACCGTCCCACGAATCGAGCAACGCCCCCCACGTCGGTAGCGGAGCCACGTCGTCGACGGAGGGTTGACGCAGCCACCAGAATTTCGCCCAATCCCAGATCCACCACATGTTGAGCGCGATTCCAACCGAGGAGATGCCGAACAATCCGAGGTGCCAACCGGGGCCGTGCCGCGGTGCGACCGCGAGGTAGTAGATGCCGAGAACCGGCGCGAGGCCCAGCCAAACGACGGGGTGCGCATACCAGCCGATGATCGCCGTGCCGGAGAGAATCAGCCATGCTGTGATGCCGGGTTCCCAGTTGTAACGCGATAGCCACGAGATGAAAATGATTGCCGACATTCCCGCCAAGAGCAGATCGCTATCGCCCGCATCGAACATCACGCGAACGGGCGCGGACCACCAGACGCCACACCCGAATGCACCGGCGAGACACGCTCCCGGTGCCGATAAGCCGATGCCACGACCCGCAAGCACGAACGCACCCGGTACGAGCAAGCAACAGATGAACAAGCCGATTTTGTAGGCCGCCGGGTCGTAGCCTTTGCCGGAGATGGTTAGAAACAGTTCCGCCGGGCGACAGCCGCCATCGAAGACGGGCGTCTTCGGGTAGCCCGCCTGAAAGTTCGGATCGAAACAGGCCGTCGCATAGCGTTGGCGAAATGTCTCCGCACCGAGACTGCCGTGATACAGGTGCAGCGGGTGTCGGCCCGCAACGATCGGCCGCGAATCGTGTAAACCCGCCCAGCCACCGAACACCGGCAGCGACAAACCGACTTGGCCGACGGTCAGCACCACCACCGCGAGCAACCAGCCCGGTTTCGCACGAAATCCGTCGGCAGGTGAACCATCCATGACATCCGCACCCCAACGAGGTCAACAATGGTGCCGATGGTATCGCAAATCGCCGATTCGGTTCAAGTGCAGCTGGCGTTCAACGATCAGCGATCCGCAATCAGCCAGAGAGCCACTTTGCGGCATCTTTGGCGTGGTACGTCAGGATCATGTCTGCACCGGCGCGCTTGATGCTCAATAAGATTTCCATCGTTACGCGGCGCTCGTCGATCCAGCCATTTCGGGCGGCCGCCTTCACCATCGCGAACTCGCCGCTGACGTTGTAGGCTGCCACCGGCAAGCCGAAAGTTTGCTTCGTGCGATAGATAATATCGAGGTAAGAGAGCGCGGGTTTGACCATCACGATGTCCGCACCTTCTTGGATGTCGAGCGCGACTTCCCGCATCGCCTCGTCGCCATTGGCGGGGTCCATCTGGTAGGTGTTGCGGTCGCCGAACTGCGGGGGGCTTTCGGCGGCGTCGCGGAATGGCCCGTAGAACCCGCTGGCATATTTTGCAGCGTAACTCATGATCGGCACGTGGCTGAAACCGGCGATGTCCAGGCCACTCCGGATCGCACCGATCATGCCATCGAGCATACCGCTCGGCGCGACGATGTCCGCACCCGCTTTCGCATGACTGAGGCACTGCTCGACCAAGTTCGGTAATGTCGCATCGTTATCGACATCGAGCGTACCGCGAACATCGTGCAAGATGCCACAATGCCCGTGGTCGGTGTACTCGCAGAAACACTCGTCGGTGATTAAAAGGACATCGTGCCGATAGGCTTCGCGTAACGCTTTGATCGCGAGTTGAACGATGCCTTCGTCGTTAATCGCACTCGAACCGGTGGCATCTTTCGAGGCAGGAATGCCGAACAACATAAACGAACGCACGCCGAGATCTTTCGCGATGCCGACTTCTTCGACGAGCGTGTCGGTACTCAGTTGAAAGTTGCCGGGCATCGACGAGATTTCATTGCGGATCCCGCGACCCGGCCTCACGAACATCGGCAGAATCAAATTGTCCGCATGAAGCGAGGTCTCGCGAACGAGATTGCGAATGAGTGGCGACGACCGCAACCGCCGGGGTCGCACGGTCGGAAACCCCGCAGTCGGTGCCGGTTGAGGCAGATTCGGTGTGGCCATTTCGCCCTTCAATTAACGAGTTCGAGTGTGACGAGCCGCAACTACTTCGCCAACGACACGCAAACGATCTCGGCGTCGTTGCGCACGATCGCGCACTGGTTCGCGAATGCGGGGTGCGTCCAGACGACTTTGCGGCCGCGTGCCATCGTGTTGGTCGGGTCGAGGATGTGCGCGCGATCGAGTTCCTGGTAGCCCTTCGGCGACAGCTTCGCAATGATGAGGTCGCCTTGCTCGTTGAACAGAAAATAGCGGTCGGCATTTTTCACGATGAACGCATGGCCCCAACGCTCGGTCTGCGTGTCGGGTTCCGGGTTGGCGGCCACCTTGGCGGAAGTCAGCTTACCTCGAGTGGCGGACATATCGGCCCACACCCTTACGCCCGTGTCCGCCTGAATGCAACGCAACTGCCCGTGACTGCACACGCCGTAAATCTGCATGCCATCCAACACTGGCGTCGTCATGATCGAGTGCAAATCCTCGGTCACGTTCGGCATCTCTCCTTTACCCTTCCCCTTCCAAACGATCTTCGCGGCATCGGCACCGACTTCGACCAACATCGACCCGTTGTAGAACGAAGTCACGAATACCCGGTTCGACCCCACTCGGATCGGCGTCGGGGCCGTGAGTGCGGCTTTCACCTCGAATGGCACCGCCCACAATCGTTTGCCTGTCGCGGGGTTCAACCCAACGAGCGCACGCGAATGCCAGACGATGAGTTGCCGCACGCCACCGAGTTCCATGAAGACGGGCGGGCTGTAACCGAAATCGCCTTCGCAACTTTGCGATGCCCAGATCTTCTCACCCGTTTTTTTGTTCAACGCGATCACCAATTGATCGGTCCCACCACCGACGCAAATCAGAGCATCGCCATCGACGATCGGGTGACATGCGAAGCCCCACACGGGTACTTTGGCCTCGAAGTCCGCAACGAAGTTCTTCTTCCAAACGACGCTGCCATCAGTCGCGTTTAGGCAGTGGAGATCGCCCATCGCGCCGAGTGCGTAGACGCGGTCGCCATCGACCGTCGGCGTGCAACGAGGACCAGCCCAATAGCTGATTTGGTACGCACACGGGTATTCGTGCTTCCAGATCGCATCGCCAGTCTTGGCATCGAGTGCCACCACACGCTCGGTGCCGCCGACCTTTAAGGTTCGATCGAACGGATTCGTCGATGTTTTCGCACCGGCTTCGACAACGCGGTCCATCGCGAAGACTTTGCCATTCGCCACGGCAGGGCCGGAATAGCCGATGCCAATCGGCTTCTTCCAAAGCACCTTCGGCCCGTCTTTCGGGAAGGTCGTCAGAATGCCTTCTTCGCGCCACACGCCATCGCGTTTGGTGCCGAGCCACTGCGGCCAATCTTCCGCTCGCACGTTCGTGATCCCAACAGCCGACGCAATCACAACCCACAATATCCGCACCATACGACATCCCCTAAATTCGGACGGCGGCGACATTCGTTCTCGCTGCCGTCCGGTTGCTGCCGGTCTACGATAGTCTTACAGTGTAGAATTGTAGATGTTGCACGAGTTCGGGCGATTCCGAATTCCGAGCCGTGGGACTTTCCTCGATGACGGTGACGCATGTTTGAAGGTATGACGCGCGGACTGAGCGATGCACTCAAAAAACTGCGTGGGCGCGGGCGACTCACCGAGGACAACATTCGCGAAGGTCTGCGCGAAGTCCGTCGGGCACTCCTCGAAGCCGACGTGAATTTCAACGTCGTCACCGAGTTCATCGGTAAAGTCGAGGCGAAAGCCGTCGGCCAAGACGTCCTCGCCCGCATCGATCCGTCCGAACAAATCGTCAAGATCGTTTACGAAGAACTCGTCGCACTGATGGGGCCGGTCGATCACAAAATCCCGCAACGCGGCGACCGCCCCGTCGTGCTGATGCTCTGCGGATTGCAAGGGTCGGGCAAAACCACGACTGCTGCAAAACTCGCGCTGACGCTGAAAAGCAAGGGCCGCAAGCCTCTCCTCGCGGCCGCCGACTTGCAGCGCCCCGGTGCGGTCGAACAGCTTCAGACGCTCGGCGCGCAGATCGACGTTCCCGTTTACAGTGAAAAAACGACGCCGCTCGAAGTCTGCCGCAACGCCGTCGCGTTGGCGAAACGCACGCTCTGCGATGTCGTGATTCTCGACACCGCCGGCCGTTTGCAGATCGACGACGATCTGATGAACGAACTGAAAGCGATCGACAAACAGGTCCGCCCCGACGAGGCATATCTGGTCGTCGATGCGATGATCGGCCAGGAAGCGGTGAACGTGTCGAAGGCGTTCAACGACGCGCTCGAACTGAACGCGGTGATTCTGACGAAGCTCGATGGCGATGCCCGCGGCGGGGCCGCGCTTTCGATCAAGCACGTCACCGGCGTGCCGATCAAATTCATCGGCGTCGGCGAGAAAATCGACAAGCTCGAAGAATTCCACCCCGAGCGGATGGCAGGGCGAATCCTCGGCCAAGGCGACATGATGGGCGTGGTCGAGAAGATCAAGTCGATTCAGGATCAGATGTCGCAAGAGGATCTCCAGAAGCAGCAAGAAAAGCTCTCGAAGGGCACGTTCACGATCAACGATTTCCGCAAGCAGTTCGAGCAACTCGCGGCACTCGGAATGAAAGACTTAATCGGCAAGATGCCGGGAATGTCCGAGATGATCCCCGAGGGGGAAGACCCCGAAGTGGCACTGAAACGGGTGCAAGGCATCATCGATTCGATGTCGAAGAAAGAGCGTTTAGACCCCGACTCGATCGACATGAGCCGACGCCGTCGCATCGCCACCGGGGCGGGCGTACAACCGCAAGAGGTCAAAGCGTTTCTGCAACAGTTCGACCAAGTCCGACTGTTGATGAAGCAAATGTCCGAAATGTCGATGTTCCAGAAAATGAAGATGATGGCCGGGATGGGCAAGAGTGGCGCGTTCGCACCCGGCGGCATGAATAACATGAAGCTGAAAGGCGACACCGGCCACCGCAAGAGCGCCAAAGAACGCGCCGAAGATCGCAAGAAGAAAAAGAAGCGGTAAGCGATCGAGAAGTCCGATGTTAACCGCAGAGCGCGAAGTAAAAACGCATGATTTCATGACAGCTAATTCCGGAACTCCGTTTCGACAGACATTCGCCACCACGCGATGAGCGTGAACAGCGTGCCGAAGCCGCAGAGTGCGGCACACGCCGTCCAGACGATTGCCGTTTGCGGTTCGGGGTTCGTTAGCAATTGCGCGTAGGCATCGAGCGACCAAGCGTGCGGCGTGACACGGCTGATTCGGCGCATCTCTTCGGGCATCAGGTAGCGCGGCATCAACGACCCGCTCAGCCCCGCCAGCACCATCACAAGCAGTGTGCCCGTTACCGAAACTTGCTGTTCGGTTTTCGCAAACGCGGCCACAAACATGGCCAATCCAACCGCGGCAAACGACGTACAGACCACGACGGGAATGAGTAAGAGAGGCTGCGAACCGAGCGACATGCCGAACAACAAATTGCCGGCGATCAGCAACCCGAAGCCTTGCAACAACGACACCGCGAAGCACGGGAGCAACTTGCCGATGAGCAGTTGCCAACGTGCGATCGGCGCGGCATTGAGCCGCACGAGCGTACCGAATCGGCGCTCGCTGGCGAACAGCCAACCCATCACCAGCACGAGGAAAAACGCGAAGGTGACGGTGTAACTTGGGACGAGTGCCTGATAGCGAATCGCGCCGCGGCGGATCGTGCCGGAGCCATCGGATTGGTACGCGGAGCGGTTCGCCGTGCGTGGCGGTGGCGGGTCGCTGTTCGTGAGTTTTGCCCACGTTTTACCGCGAAAATTGTACTTGCTGAAGAACGCCGAAATGCCTTTCTGCAAGCCGTCGCCAAGGGTTTTCTTCGGCAGCAACAGGTACGCGCCGCGGAGTGCGGGCATGTGCTTTTCCATGCGATCCATGAACGGATCGGTGCCAATCATATCGAACGCCTGCCCGATCATCCAGGGTATGACAACTCGCATGAGCGCGACCTGCACCACCTGTTCGACGATGGCGGCCGCGACTTCTTGCGTCGGGTCGCGGAGGATGCGTACCGAGACTTCGCCGACGTTCATGCCGTCGCGGTTGAGCGGGTTGATCGGGTTGAGTTTGAACGGCTCGCCGACGAACGAGCAACGGTGGATTCGCTCGCTGAAGTCCGCTTCGAGGATAATAATCACCGCCCGCTCGCCCGACTGGATCAGGCGTTCGGCTTCTTCGCGGGTGAGGATCATCTCGACTTTGATGTCGGCGGTGCCGGAGAAATCCTCGATGAGAATCTCGGACCACGGCCGATCCGGAAACCCGCCCGCATCGGCAGGCAGACCGGCATCGAGGTTGACCACGGAGATACGAAGCTGCTCTTTTTTGTTCGGGTCGAACGCGCCGCCGACGGTGATGCCGAGAATCAGCACGAGCAAGATCGGCATGATTAACAAGATCACTGCCGCACGCGGATCGCGCAGCATCAGATGGAAATCTTTGGCCGCGAGGGTGAGGATGGGTCGCATGGCGTTAATCTCGTTTCGGATCGCGTATCGCAGCTACGCCCAGGGGTACGACGTAAGACGTCTAACCCTGGGCTAAAGGATGGAACCCCGTTGGGGTAAATGCATAGACACTTCTTACCCCAACGGGGTTAAATCTGATAGCCCAGGGTTAGACGTTTCGTCGTACCCCTGGGTAGCGCTCCTAGTCTCGAAGGGCGTGACCCGTTAGCTGCAAGAAGACTTTTTCGAGCGTCGATTCGTGGGTTTCGAAGGCGTTCGGCGTGACCCCCGCCTTCGCGCACGCCATTGCGAGTTTCGGTAGCAACGGCCCGAGTGCGTCAGATGTCACGCGAATCCCATCGGGCTGCAACGCGGCCGTTTGCACGCCGGGAAGATCGCGGAGCGTCTCGAAGAAGCGATCTGGAACGCGGTCCAGTTTCACCAACAGGCTACTCGGGTGCAATTTCAACAACTGCGAAAGCGTGTCGCAGGCAATGACTTTGCCCGTATCCATGATGGCGATGCGCGGGCAGAGCGCCTGCACTTCCTGCATGTAATGGCTCGTGTAAATGATCGTCATGCCGTCGCGATTCAGCTTATGTATGACGTCGAAAATCAGGTTGCGCGACTGCGGATCGACGCCCGTTGTCGGCTCGTCGAGCAACAGCAACTTCGGCATATGCACGACGGCTACCGCGAGGTTTAGCCGACGTTTCATGCCACCGGAGAACGTACCCGCACGGTCGTTCGCGCGATCGTGCAACCCGACGGCAGTTAGCAATTCGTCTGCACGCAGTTTCAATTCGTTCGTGCGTAATCCGTAGAGTTTGCCGAAGAAGATCACGTTCTCGCGGGCGGTCAGTTCGGGGTATACCGCAAGGTCTTGCGTGCCGATGCCGATGAGTTTGCGGAGCGCCCGGTCGGCCCGGCGGAACCGCTGGCCATCGAGGATGATCGTACCGTCGTCGGCATCGATCAACCCCGTGACGATCGACAGGAGTGTCGTTTTGCCCGCGCCGTTCGGCCCGAGTAAGCCGAACAGTTCGCCGGGTTCGACTGCAAGCGTAGCGCCGTCGAGCGCTACGGTCGTTCCGTAGCGTTTGCGGACCGCTTCGATTTCGAGAAAGTGCATTCGCATCCCTCCTATAGATAGGGAACGAAGGAGATAAGAGATGCCGACTTTCAACGATACTCGCATCCGCAAGATCAACGCCCAGCCGACGAACGCGAACGGGCAGTACGTGCTGTATTGGTGCCAGATGTATCGCCGTCTGAGCCACAATCACGCGCTCGATTACGCGATTCACACCGCACGCAATCTCAAGAAGCCGCTCGTCGTTTACGAAGGGCTGAAACTGAATTACCCGTGGGCGTCGCCGCGATTCCACCACTTCATGCTCGAAGGAATGCGCGACAACGCGATCGCCGCAAAGTCGATGGGGCTGACGTACTGGCCGTTCGTCGAAACGCCGGGCCACAACGGCCACGGCCTCGTGAAATCGCTTGCAGACAAGGCGAGCATCGTCATCACCGACGATTATCCCGCGTTCATCGTCCCGGCGCACAATCGTGCATTGGCGAAATCGACGCACGCGGCGGTTCACGCGGTGGATGGCAACAGCGTGGTGCCACTTTCGCTGCTGGGAAAGGTGACGAGCGCAGCCGCGCACTTGCGACCGCGAATGCACAAGCTGTTCGCGGAATCGTGGACGCATCGCGCGATCGCCGAACCCGATGTCGCGGGGTTGGCAAAGGGTGCCATCCATGTGCCGTTCAAACTCTGGACGCCACCGAAAGACATCGCCACATTCGTACACGAACTGCCACTCGATCGCGCCGTGCCCATCGTGCCGGGCCAAGCGGGTGGCACCGTGGCGGGGAAGGCGGTACTCGCGAATTTCCTGAAAAACAAGCTGTCGCGCTACTCGACCGAACGCAGCCAGCCCGATTCGCCGACGCGAAACTCGTCGAGTGGGTTGAGCGTGTACCTGCATTACGGGCATCTGTCGATCGACGAAGTGATCGATGGCACGTTGAATGCGAACGGCAAATGGACGCCGGAGATGTTGAACCTCAAGACCCGCAACAAGGACGATTTCTTCTGCCGCGACGACAACGTCAACGGCTTCCTGGACGAAGCGATTACCTGGCGCGACATCGGCTTCCATTGGCACCACTGCCGCAATTTGGAACTTGCGAACGTAAAGGGCAAGAACCAGAGTTGGGCCGTGGCGGGCGAAACGCCGAGCTTCAACTTCGAGACGATGGACTTCACGCCGCGAACGGGTGGCACACTCGACCGCGTGCTGCCGGAGTGGGCGAAGGCATCGCTGAATAAACACGCCAGCGACAAACGCGAATTCCACTACACGCTCGAACAGTGGGAGCACGGCGACACGCACGACGAACTCTGGAACGCCGCCCAACGCGAACTCGTCGCCACGGGCAAAATGCACAACTACATGCGGATGTTGTGGGGCAAAAAAGTCCTCGAATGGTCGGCCAGCCCCGAGGAAGCGTACGGCGTGCTCGAACATCTCAACAACAAGTACGCCATCGATGGCCGCGACCCGAACAGCTACACCGGCATCCTCTGGTGCTTCGGTCTGTTCGACCGTCCGTGGCCACCCGAACGTCCGGTTTTCGGCAACATTCGTTACATGTCGTCCGCGAACACCGCGAAGAAATTCAAACTCGCGGGCTACTACGATTACATCCACTCACTCGGCGGCAAAACGACCGTAGCAAAGGCGAGTGAACGAACGAAGTCGCTGTTTTGATGAAACCGCGACCGACTTGGAAGCGAATATCAATTCGCCGGTAGCCGACGTGGTAGCGTCCAGCACGATTCGTGTTTCACCATGCCGATGTGTGGGTAATACGTTTCGGCTTTCGGTGCGGATAACAGGATCAGCATCGTGTGCAGACCGGCCGCTTCGTGCGTGCGGCGAATGAGCTCCTTGCCGATGCCGCGACGCTGATGCCGTTCATCGACGGCCAGATCCGAGAGGTACGTGGCGAACGCAAAGTCGGTGAGGCTACGTGCCACCCCAACGAGGTGGCCCGCGATTCGTGCGGTGAGTATCACGTCCGCATTTTGTAGCATTTGCCGAATCGTAACGGCATCATTCACGGGCCGGCGCTCGGCCAACGTCGAGCGATTGAGAATGTCGATAAACTCTTCGACAGTCAAACCGGGTTCGATTCGATACGCTACTATCGGTTCCATTCTGCTCTCGTTATTGTCAGGTTTGCACCGATGAATCTTCTTGTGACGGCCGGGAATACGCAAACGCCGATCGACGATGTGCGCTGCATCACGAACATCTTCAGCGGGCGAACGGGCGGGCGAATCGCCATAGAAGCCTACAACCGCGGCCACACGGTCACGATTGCGACTTCGCACCCACATATCCTGGCGGAACTCGCAGCGGGCAACGCCTTCGAGCCATCGCGCTGGCAGGTGCGGCCATACAAAACGTACGATGACTTACACAATATCTTAATGGCGCTCGTACCCGGCAACCGCTTCGATGCGATCGTTCAATCGGCCGCGATCAGCGACTACACCGTCGCAGGCCGTTTCGTTCCCGATGCCAACGGCCGCCCTACCGTGGTTGCGACGCGCGGCAAGATGAAGAGTAGCCACCCGGAGCTTTGGTTGAAGCTGATTCCTGCCGCAAAGTTGATCGACCGCATCCGCACCGACTGGAACTTTACGGGCACGCTGGTGAAGTTCAAACTCGAGGTCGGCGTAGGAACGCAGGAACTTTTGGAAGTGGCCGAGGCATCGCGCCGGCATTCATCGGCCGATCTGATGGTCGCCAACACGCTCGAGGGCATGACCCGCGTAGCCTTTCTCGGTGGCGAAAACCTATCCTACGCCGCCGTCACCCGCGAGGAACTCGCGCCGAAGCTCATCGAGGAGATCGAAAAACGAAAGGATCGGTAGACTGCGGACAACTTTTGCAGTTAATTGTCTGGACAACTATCGTCGGGACAGGTATAGTGGAATTATGGCTGATGCTATCGCGAAACCAATGACCGCACGACACTTCGATTCGCCGGAGCAAGAAGCGTACTTGGCCATGTGGCGAACGTACGACCGGTTGCGGGCATTCGAGGACGAACTGTTTGCGGACTGGGACTTGACCGCTCAACAGTACAACTTGTTGCGGTTGCTCAAGTCGTCGTACCCCGAATTCGTGCCGACGCTCAGCGTGATTGCCCGCCTCGTTTCGCGCTCGCCGGACATCACGCGGATGCTCGACAAGCTCGAAGCGCGTGGCTGGATTTCGCGGACGCGGTCCGAGACGGATAGACGAACGGTGTGGGTGCGAATCACCGATTCGGGCCTGGCGATGCTCGACCGGATTGCGGAACCGTTGGGGGAGTGCCACGAACGGCAACTCGGCCACCTGACGGAACGGGAGTTAAAGTCGTTGACGGCATTGCTCAAACGCGCACGTGCGCCACACGAACCTGATGCCAGTCCCTGGAAATAAGCTTTGGAGGCAGAACGATGAGTGAGAATCCGGAAAAATCGGTCGATGTCATCGTCATTGGCGGCGGGCCATCGGGCAGCGCGGTCGCGACGCTACTCGCCCAAAAAGGGCATTCGGTCCAGCTGTTCGAGCGCGAACATTTTCCGCGTTTTCACATCGGCGAATCGCTGATCCCGCACACCTACCCGGTGCTGAAGCGGTTGAACATGCTCGATAAAATGAAGGGCAGCCACTTCATCCAGAAGTACAGCGTGCAGTTCGTATCCGAGCGTGGCCGACTGTCGGAACCGTTCTACTTTGCCGAGCACGACCCGCACGAACGCAGCCAAACGTGGCAAGTTCGCCGCAGCGAATTCGACCAGATGCTGTTGAACAACGCCCGCGAACACGGCGTCGAAGTTCACGAAGGTTCGCGCGTTCACGAAGTCGTGTTCGATGGCACTCGCGCCGTCGGCGTGCGAGTCAAAGTCGAAGATCAACCCGAACAGATCGTCCGCTCGAAAGTCGTGATCGACGCCAGTGGGCAATCGTCGCTGATTCTCGATCGCCTCGGGCTGCGTCAGTGGGATCCGCAACTCAAGAAGGCCGCCGTCTGGACGTACTGGAAGGGTGCCTATCGCGACATCGGCAAGGACGAAGGCGCAACGATCGTGCTGCAAACCAAGGGAAAAAAGGGCTGGTTTTGGTACATCCCGCTGCACGACGACGTCATCAGCGTGGGCGTGGTAGCCGGGCACGAATACCTGTTCCAGAACCGGGAATCGAAAGACCTCGAATCGATTTACAACGAAGAAGTCGCATTGTGCCCCGGTCTGCATTCGCGGCTCGAAAACGCAACCCGCTGCGACACGTTCCGTGCGGAGAAGGAATACTCGTACCGCGCCACGAAAGCCGCGGGTGACGGTTGGGTACTCGTCGGCGACGCCTTCGGCTTCCTCGATCCACTGTACTCGTCGGGTGTATTGCTCGCACTCACGTCGGCATCGATGGCGGCCGATTCGGTGGGTGATGCCTTGGCCGCGAACGACCCGAGCGAGGCCCGCCTGCGAAGCTGGGAGGCGGAATACGTTCGCGGGATGGACCGTATGAAGAAGCTCGTCTGTGCCTTCTACGACGGCCTGAACTTCGGCAAATTGGTCCGCCGTCACCCCGATAAAAAGGGCCTGATTACCGATGTGCTGATCGGCAACCTCTTCTACGACGGCGTCGATGAACTCTGGCCGCTTATCGACGAACTCCAAGCCGAAGAAGCACTGGCCCGACAAGCAATCCCCGCGTAGCCGCTTCTAGTAGCAGGATGGGGAAACAGATCTGCATTTCAGCCTTCCTAATTTTATCCTGTCTGAAACCTCCTATTTTTCAGACAGGATTCGCAGGATGAAACAGGATTTGAAAGCAAAACTGATTTTTGAATTTATCCTGTAAATCCTGATAATCCTGTCTGAATATTGATCGCGATTTTTAAGGGGCAGTCGTGGCGGATGGGATCGCCTTTGCGATAATGTGCGAGTAATTCGTGGGATCGCCGGGCCAGCATCCGGCGAACTTCGCGGCGTTCGCCTTTGACGCGGGGAATCGCCATGCCGTCGTAGCCGGTGGTTTGGTGCCGCATCCAGGCGATGACGGCGGCTTCGGCCCGTTCGGTCACGGGGATGCGTTTCGTGCGGGCCACGGTGCCACTACCGACCGGCGTGGCATGTGCGGTGACGGCCTCCGCGAGTTGCGTGGCAATCTCGGCGTGGCTTGTGTGGAATGCCAGAAACGCGATGACTGCGCCGTGGAAATCGTCGACGTAGGCATCTTGGGCCTTTTCGCGGCGAAGCGCATCGGCGACTTTCTTCTTCGCGAAACTCTCGGTGGATCGCTCGGCTTCGAGGTCCGCACGGATACGCTCAACAGTAACGGCTGCCGTCCAGATGCCGCGTGAGAATGTCTTGCGACCGCGCTTCTCTTGCACGATCCAATGCTCGCCCGCCGCTTTCACCCGGCGCGTGACAGCCGCATCGCCGGGCGGCACGAGCACCCAACCATCGGGTACGGTGCGAATGCTGCCATCCGCCGCCCGGACGCTGTTCGGCTTCGGGCCAGGGCCAAAGATGTTGTCCGCCACGGGGCTGGAGGGTTGATTTTCTGGAGTCTTCTGCATCCCTTCTTTCATACCGATTGTTCGTTCTCTGACTATTTCACGACCCGCACGCGGATGCCGCTCGTGGTGGCGTCGCCGGTTTGCCAGATGCGGTGCGTCTGCTTCTGGAAGTCGGCTTCCTTCGCTTTGTAAATGTCGCAGAAGGTTTGCGGGTTGCGGTCGACGAGCGGGAACCAACTGCTCTGCACGTGGACCATCAGGCGGTGTCCCGTGCGGAAGGTGTGGCAGATGTCCGGCATCGTAAATTTCACGGAAGTCATCTTGTTCGGCTCGAACGCTTCGGGCGTCTCGAAACCGTTGCGGAACTTACCGCGGAACGGCTCGCCGCGAACGAGCAACTGATAGCTGCCCATTCGCACGCCCGTTGGGTTCGGGTCGGCATCGGGGGCATCGGCGGGGTACACGTCGATGACCTTCACCACCCAGTCGGCATCGGTGCCGGTCGTGCTCACTTGCAACTGCACGTCGATCGGCCCACTGAGTGTCAGATCGTCCTTCAAAACCGGCGTTTGATAGACGAGCACATCCGGACGGCGCGAGGCGTGGCGCTGGTCGGCGACCATGTATTCGTAATCCATTTTGACCGTCGTTCGCTCGAGGAACGGCACCGGCTTCGCGGGGTCGGAAACGAACTCGTCGCTCGTCGGCGATCCGGTCTCGAACGTCGTCTCCAGGCGTCCGCCGCGGTTCAGGTGGAACTCGGTTTTCTGCGTCGTTTTCGGCGGCCACGCATCGTACTTCCGCCACACATTCGTGCCCGATTCAAACACCCACGCCTCCGGTGCCACGAATTCGCCTTCGCCCTTCAAGAGCTTCTTGAAGAACGGCAGCTCGATCTTCTCCCGATAGAACTCGGCGGTCTTCGAACCGAACCGGATGTTCCCCAACGACGACCCCTCGCCGCGACTCCAGCCGCCGTGATCCCACGGCCCCATCACCAGGAAATTGTTCGCATTTTCCGGGCTGCCCCGCTCGGTGTTCTTGTAGCATTCGAGCGAGCCGAACAGGTTCTCCGCATCGTACCAACCGCCGACAGTCATCGTGGCCGGGCGGATGTTCTTGAGGTGCGGGCGAATGTTCTTCGACTTCCAGAATTCGTCGTAGGTGCCGTGCGCCATCATTTCATTCCAGAATGCGATCTCGCCCTTCAGGTACTTCTTGTCCGCGTTGGCGAGCGGCCCCATTTGCAGGAAGAAATCGTAGCCATCGGGCGTATCGTGATCGAACGGCAGTCGGCCGAACTTCGCCGAGGGTTCCGGGCGGATTTTGCCGAACGAGGCCATGAAGTTGAAGCCGTGCGGCAGGAACAGGCAGCCGTTGTGGTGGAAGTCGTCGCCGATGAACCAGTCGGTCACGGGGGCTTGCGGCGAACAGGCTTTGAGCGCCGGGTGCGCGTCGATCATCCCCGCAGCCGTGTAGAAGCCGGGGTACGAAATGCCCGACTGCCCGACTTTGCCGTTGTGGTTCGGCACCTTGTTCAGCAGCCATTCGATCGTGTCGTACGTGTCGGTACTTTCGTCGAAATCCTTCGGCCCCTTCTTCGGGTTGTGCGGTCGCACGTTCGTGAACTCGCCTTCGGACATCCAGCGACCGCGCACATCCTGATAGACGAAAATAAACCCGTCGTGCGCGAACAGCTTCGACGGCCCGAGCGTGGCGCGATAGTTGTCGACGCCATACGGCGCAACGCTGTACGGCGTGCGGTTCAACATCATCGGGTATTTCTTCGTGTCGTCTTTCGGAACGTAGACCGCCGTGAACAGCTTGACGCCATCCCGCATCGGAATGCGGTACTCGTACTTCGTGTAGTTCGCGAGAATATGTTCGCGAAGCAGCTTGGCTTCCTCTGCGGGCGACAAAACAACCGCAGGCGTTTGCGCGAACGCAGGCAGAGCGAAGACGAGAAAGAGAATCGAAGTCAGGCATTTCATCGTGTCGGTATCCCGTGAGAGAACGTCGTCCGAGAACGAAGATACCCGAAATGGAACGCAAGTGCGAGGAGTGATATACTTTGTGCGAGGTGATTCTCACCGCAAGCCAGCGTATCGGGCGACATGGTTTTGTAAGCCCGGCTCGCCAGTTTTGAAGTTGCGGCAAATTGCAATTCCGACACGGGTTATGGGAACACCTGCGTTTCCAAATGCCAATCTTTCGGCCTGAAGGGTCGGTTCTATCAGCCCAGGTCGGAGCGAGCAAAGCGAGCGGAGGCCTGGGAAAGCAAGGGGAAAGGTTTTCGGTCCTGAAGGGACCGTTCGGGGCGATCCAGTTCTGAACCGTCCTTTCAGGACGGAAGCTTTTTCTGAGTCTACCCAGGCCTCCGCTCGCTTCGCCCGCTCCGACCTGGGCTTTAGGAACTTACCTTTCAGGCCCAAAAACCGCGCCAGCGAGGGGAACCTGCGAGAAGGCACGGAATCGCAGAAGCGATGACAATTCCTCGCTAGCGCGTCGGGCTATACTTCTCGCGGCTGAATCTGACACTTTCAACGAAGGCGAGAATCTCTTATTCGAGCGCTTGGAATAAACGTTGTGCCGTATTGCGTCGCGTCTCGAAGACTCGCCACGACTGGTTTTCGAGGGTATTTGCCCCCGTCCCATGGTTTCACCATGGGCTGAAAGAGCGACCCTTTCAGGGTCGGGGTTCTGTTTTCGGTCCTGAAAGGATCGCTCACGTAGCCCATGGTGGTACCATGGGAGGGGTCGCACCCATTGCCATCGTGCCGTATTGCGTCGCGTCTCGAAGACTCGCCACGACTGGTTTTCGAGGGTATTTGCCCCGCTCAGGCTGAAGACCTGCCGCTACCAGAATTGAGACGTCGAACCATCTGAAAAGGTATCAATTTCTGCCGCGTGAGGTATACCGGGAATTGTTTAACTGACTCACTCCTCGCGTCGCCACACGCCGAGCAAGTTGGAGAAGTCGTCGGTCCAGATCGGGCCGTCGCTCGGTCGCAGGCGCTCCCACTGTTTCGGAGGTTTGCCGAAGCCGTTGGGGTTGCGCGTGGCGAACACCCAGATCGACTTTTGCTTGCCGCTATCCAACTCCTCTTTACTGATGAATCGCTCGTCTTCGTAGAGGATCTGGAAGTTCGGGTCGGCATCCTTCAGTAACCGGCCCACTAACGGCGGCAGATCGAGATACCGATTCGATACGTGAAACGCGAGCGTGCCGTTCGGACTTAGCTTCTGGATGTACAGTGCGAACGCCTCGCGGGTGAGGAGGTGTACGGGCACCGCGTCCGAACTGAACGCATCGAGCGCGAACAGATCGTATGCGCCGTCGGGTGCGTTTATCAGTTGTCGCCGTGCGTCGCCGAGGACGATCTCGCAGTGCGTCGGGCTGTTCGCGAGGAACGTGAAGTAGCGTGCATCTTGGGCGATGGCCACGACGGCGGGGTCGATCTCGTAGAAGGTCCAGTTCTGCCCGTCCTTGGCGTATGCTGCCATCGCGCCACAACCGAGGCCGACCACGCCGACCCGCTGCGGCGCGGGCAATGTGCCGAACAGCCGCCCGAGTGGCCCCTTGCGGTGATAGTACATCAGCGGTTCGGGCATCCCCCGCTCGCCGATGCGTTGCTGGCCGTGTTGCGTCGTACCGTGGACGATCATCACGTACTGTTTGTCCGCCGAGCGCGTCACCCGCAGCGTGCCGAAGAAGTTACGCGATGTTTCCAAAATCTCGCCGTACGGGCTGGGTGCGAACGAACCGACAATCAGCACGGCCGCGAGGCACATCGCGAAACGCAACGGCTGCCAGACGAGCGCGAACGCGAACGCTGCTGGTATGCCGAACGACAACCCGCCGCGGATCAGCCGCATATCGAGGAGTTCCTCTTCGACCGGCTTGCCGATCCATTCGGGCAAGCCCAAAACGATCAGCGCGGTGAACGCGGCGAGCGCGAGCACCCAGAGGATATCGGTCGATTTCCACTTCACGGGAACCGCATCGACGGCGGGCCGAACGAGAGCGACCAGCACGACCGCAATCGGGTATTCGAGGTAGCCGAGTTTCGCGAACAGCAGCGGCGCGAGAAACGCATTGACCAGCCCACCGAGCACGCCGCCGACGGAGATCCACAGGTAGAACGCCGTCAGGTATTTCGGCGTCGGCCGGTCGGCCGCCAACTCGCCGTGGCACAGTAACGCCACCGCAAAGAACGCGAGCAAATGAATGCCCGCCACCATCACCATCGGCTCGGTGGCGCGGGTTAATAGCGACACCACGAGGAAGCAAAGCAGCATCGGCGTGAATCGCCCCGTAATGCGCCGCGCACTGGCCGGCCAGCGTGCGAACACGATGACGAAGCTCAGCAAGTACAACCCGAGTGGCACGACCCACAACAACGGCACGGGGGCAATATCGGTGGTCAGGTGCGCCGTCACGCTCATCAGGAAGCTCGAAGTGAGCGCCGCCAGTCCGACCCAGCGAAGTTTCCGCGCCCGGTTCGGCGGCGGTTCGTTCGCGACTTCGATTACCGCGGTTGTCGTCGTTTTTGCCAACGCACCGCAGACGGCGATGAGCGCGATGCACCCGACGAATGCCGCACACCACACCGTGCGTTGCTCGCTGAGCGTCAGCCACGGTTCGACCGCGAACGGGTAGCCGAGCAAGCCGAGGAAACTGCCCGCGTTACTCGCTGCATAGAGCGCGTACGGGTTGCGCGTGCCGGTCGTGGCGTACCACGTTTGCAACAGCGGGGCCGTCGTGGCCAGCACGAAGAACGGCCCGCCCACCGAGAGCAACAACACGAGCAAGATCGAAAGAATCGGCGACTCTGCATCGGCCGGCAACCGGTTCGCATCCGGGCGCAACATGCCGAACGCAAGGAACCACGCGGCACCGAGGATCAGCGTGGCGATGTGAATACGGCGCTGCGTCCGAACCGACGCGATACGGCTAAGCCGATGCGCGTATAAGTATCCGAGGAGCAACATCGCCTGAAAGAAAACGAGACACGCATTCCACACGCCCGGCGTACCGCCGACGAGTGGCAACAACTGCTTGCCGATCATCGGCTGCACCAAAAACGACAGCGCCGCCGATAGAAACATCGTCGCGGCAAACAAGGCGACACGCACCGGGAAACCTCTGCGAAGAATGGAAAGTGGACTGAGTTGACGATATTAACTTCGACGCGGGTAGTCCGTCAGCACACATGACCTCGACGGTTATGCCGAAGATTCCGTCACGTCGGGCAACGCAATCCGCCGATGTTTACGACATGGCTAAACTGACCTGCCGTAAGTACGTGAAGTGGATTCCTGCCCTGATGCTCGGCGGGTGTGCGTCGCCGCAGATTGCGGTGCGACCGAGTCTGCCCATTCCGCCGAAGGCGGTTTTGAACGATGTCGTTCGCACGGAAGACGCGAAGCCGATTGAATTGGCGGCGGCGACTTCGGGGCCGATTCTTGCACTTCCGGAACTGATTTCGCTGACGGTCGAACGCAATCCGCGGCTGGCGCAAGTGGCATGGGCCGTCGAGGCGGCGCGGGGGCGTGCGATTCAGGCGGGGTTGTACCCGAACCCGACGTTGAGCATCACCGGCGATGAACTCGGCGACCGCACCGGGCCGGGTGGCATCTGGACGGCACCGCAATTCAGTCAGGAAATCGTCACCGCGAACAAGCTCGGTTTGTCGAAAGCCGTCGCATTGAAGGAAGTCGATCAAGCGACACTCAACACCGTTGCGGAGCGGTATCGGTTGTTCACGGACGTTCGCCAAAGTTACTACGCGGTGCTGCTGCTACAAAAGCGGGCGGAGATCTTGCGCGAGTTAATTGCACTCGCCGAGAAGTCGGTCGACAACGCGAACAAGCTCTTGAAGGCGAAGGAAGGCAGTGCGCTCGACGTCGTGCAGTTGGAGGTCGATCAGGAGCGGTTTCGCGCGGAATTTGAGGCGACGAATCGCGCAATACCGGCGACTTTCCGCAAACTGGCCGCGAGCGTCGGTCAGCCCGATCTGCCCGAAACCACCGTGAGTGGCAATCTCGAACTGCCGCTGCCAGATTACGATCTCGAAAAGGTCAAAGCCTACGTTCTCAGCGTTCACCCCGAGCTACGCTCCGCACAGATCGGCGTCGATCGCGCGCAACTCGTCCTGCAACGGGCCATCGTCGAACCGACTCCGAACGTGACGCTGAGCACGGGGTACGTTCGCCAGAATCAGAACAAGTCGAACGATTGGGTGATCTCCGCGAGTTTGCCGTTACCGACGTGGAATAAAAACCAGGGGAACATCTTCGCAGCGAAGGCACAACTCAGCGAGTCGATCAACGGCGTCGTTCGCGTACAGAACGATTTAGTGACCCGGTTATCGACGTCGTTTGCCACGTACATCGCAGCTCGAAAGCGTGCGGAAAAGTATCGTGCGGCGATTATCCCGAAAGCCGAGGAAAGTTATCGGCTCTCGTTGAAAGCGTACCAAGGCGGCCAGTTCGAGTACCTGCGCGTGCTGCAAGCCCAGCGCGTATTAGCCGAAACGCGGCTGGAATACGTACGCTCGCTCGGCGAGATGTGGCAAGCCGGTAGCGAGATTGCGGGCTTCATGCTCGAAGACCAATGGCCCGCACAAACGAATTGAAGCGTTGCCCGATCTCGTCGGATCGCGTAAACTACCATCATGACATTGTTCTGGCGAACTCGATTTCTGATGTTGGCGCTGTTGGCGTGCTTGCCAATACTGACGCCACCGAGCCTCTGTGCGTGCCAACTCCTTTCGATTTGCGGTTTGGAAACCGAGCATTCTTCAGAATTGCCGTCGGATGACACGGCGGTGTCGCCAGCCGATTCGGAGTGCCACTGTACGGCCCAAATACCGACGACCATCCCGCACCTCGAAACAACGGCCACGTTTGATTTGCTCGACGACTACGTTCCGGAACTGCG
Organism: Limnoglobus sp.; assembly: GCA_043780595.1. GTDB lineage: Bacteria > Planctomycetota > Planctomycetia > Gemmatales > Gemmataceae > Limnoglobus. Next base: position 9,482 of record JAYWCL010000148.1, on the reverse strand, counting down.
ATTGCTCGTTCCGCAAAATCTCGGCTCGTACTTTCGCCACATCACGCCACCGATTACTACAAATTCGCTCTTTTTGCAGCACTGCGCGCTGATTGTCTAGTCGGTCCCATCGCTTGCGGAAATCGGTACTTCCCCATCATCTACTTGCTCGAAGGCAATCCTAATGTCTGAAAGTCCACGCCCGGGTCGCGGCCATTTGAACCGGTTCGTAAGAGCGATCCTCTCGACGATCCCCACGTTTCTCGTGCTGGCAAGTGCCGCCGCGATCGGTTGGTGGGGCCACCACAACGAGTGGAAACTCCCGAAGTTCTCCGCACTCAATGGTGAGGTTGAAGAGACGGACGATTGGTGCAAGGAACATAGCGTGCCGGAGTCGATATGCATCGAGTGCAAGCCGGAGCTTGCGCCGATGGCGAAAGCGGTCGGTTGGTGCAAGATTCACGGCATTCCGGAATGCGTGTTGTGCAACCCGACACTCGCGCAAACGCAGGAGCCTGCGATGGTTTCTGACGGCGATTTGGCTCGTGCGAAACGCGGCCTCGATTTCGCCCCGCGACCGGAAAACAACCCGATCTGCAAAACGCACCTACGACGCATCCAGTTCACCGATGCCGCCACCGTCGAGAAAGCGGGCATCGCGGTCGAACCGGTTTGGTTGGCACCCGCGATGGAGTACGTCGCAGCACCCGGCGAAATCGGCTACGACCAAACGAAGGTGGCACACCTTTCGAGCCGTTCGCCCGGTTCGGTGTGGCGCGTGTTCAAGCACCTCGGCGACACGGTGAAAACCGGCGATGTACTGGCTTTAATCGATGCTTCTGATGTCGGAAAAGCCAAGGCCGAACTGCTTCAGGCGTTCGGGTTATTGCAATTGAAAACGCAAACGCTCGCGAGCGTGAAAAGCTCGGGCGGGGCGGTGCCCGAGGTGCGTGTGCGTGAAGTGGAGGCGGCGCTACGCGAGGCCGAGATTCGCCTCAATGCGGCGAGGCAGTCGCTGGTGAATTTGGGCCTTCCGCTGGAAAAGTCTGAGATTCAAGGCCAAAACGCGGAGCAACTCGAAGCGCGACTGCAATTTTTCGCGATCCCCAACGACGTGGCCAAGTCGCTCGATCCGAAGTCAACAACGTCGAACTTGCTGCCACTCGTCGCGCCAATGGATGGCGTCATCGTCTCGCGGGATGTCGTCACCGGCGAAGTGGTGAACAACGCCCAAATTTTATTTGAACTCGTCGATACCCGATTTTTATGGCTGACACTCGACGTGAAAGGCGAAGACGCCAAACGATTGAAACTCGGCCAACCGGTCCGTTTTCAATCCGATTCCGACGACGAACAATTGACTGGTAAACTTGCCTGGACGAGCACGCAAGCCGACGTGAAAACGCGCACGGTAAAGGTGCGGGCGAACATCCCCGACCCGAACGGGAAGTACCGCGCCAACAGCTTCGGTTCGGGCCGCGTGATCCTTCGCGAAGAGGCGGAAGTCGTGTCGGTGCCGAACGACGCGATTCAATCCGATGGCTGTTGCCAAATTGTTTTCGTGCGCGATAAGGACTTCTTAAAGACCGAATCGCTGAAGGTGTTTCACATTCGCAAAATTCGTACGGGAGCCAAGAGCGAAACGCAAACCGAAGTCATCGGCATCATTCCCGGCGAACTGGTCGTTACGAAAGGCAGTGGGTTATTGCTCACCGAGTTGTTGCGTGGGAATCTGGGAGCAGGATGTGCGTGCCATTCCAAGTAGCGACTTCGACTCGTCGAAGTCTTGAAGTGACTTCATGGACTCATCCGCTCGATCCAAAACTAACAACGCTCAACTCTTAACTATGAACTCTATAATCGAACTCTCTTTACGGTACCGTTGGCTGGTGATTCTCGTTGCCGTTGCGGCGGCGGTAGGTGGCGGTTTTGCCATGCGCCAACTCGATGTCGATGCCTTCCCAGATACGACTCCGGTGCAAGTGCAAATTAACACGACTGCACCGTCGCTCGGGCCTGCGGAGATCGAGCAGCAGATCACATACCCCATCGAACAATCGCTGTCGGGGTTGCCGAAAATCACGCAGATGCGGTCGATCTCAAAGTTCGGTTTATCGCAAGTCGTGCTCATCTTTGAAGATGGCACCGACATCTATTTCGCACGGCAACAAGTCAACGAACGATTGTCGGGCGTGCTGTTACCGCAAGGGTTGGAACGGCCAAAAATGGGGCCGGTTTCGACCGGTTTGGGCGAGGTATTTCACTACGTCGTTTCGGGGAAAGGCGACGATGTGACGACGTTGCGCACGGTCCACGATTGGATCGTGCGACCGCAAATGCGCAAGGTGAAGGGCGTTGCGGAGGTCAATTCGTGGGGCGGCTACGAACGACAATATCAAGTGCGAATCGATCCGTCGCGGCTCGTGAAATACGCGATGACGTTCGATCAGGTGACGAGCGCGATCCGCGAAAACAACCAGAATGTGGGCGGTGGCGTGATCGATCGGGGTAGCAACACGCTACTCGTGCAAGGCCTCGGCCGTACCGCCAGTCTCGAACAAATACGTTTGATCCAACTGAGCGCGAAGGATGGCGTACCGGTGCTCCTCGGCGATGTGGCCGACGTGCAGATCGGCCACGAAGTGCGGCGCGGCGCGGTCACCGCCGACGGCAAAGGCGAGGTCGTCCTCGGCCTCGGCTTCATGACGATGGGCGAGAATAGCCACGAGGTCACGTGGGATCTCAAGAAGCAACTCGACACCGTCAAATCGACGTTGCCGAGCAACGTGAAAGTCGAAGCGGTTTACGATCGCACCGAACTCGTCGACTTCGTCATCGACACCGTGCGAACGAACTTGTTTGAAGGCGGGCTACTCGTCGTCTCGGTACTGTTCCTATTCCTCGGCAACCTGCGAGCCGCGTTCATCGTGGCACTGGCGATCCCGCTCTCGATGATGTTCGCATTCACCGGAATGTGGAAGTTCGGCATCGCCGCCAGCCTGCTTTCACTCGGGGCACTCGACTTCGGAATGGTCGTCGATTCCTCAGTTGTGATGATCGAAAACTGCGTTCGGAAACTCAGTGAAGCTACCACCGATGCAAAATCGAAACTCGAAATTATTCGCGATGCGGCAGTCGAAGTTCGTAAGCCAACATTGTTTGGCGAACTCATCATTTTGATCGTGTACTTACCCATTCTTTCACTCGAAGGCGTCGAAGGGAAAATGTTTCGCCCGATGGCGATGACGGTCATTTTCGCACTCGCAGGATCGATGCTCATTTCGATGACACTCATGCCCGCATTAGCGAGCCTCTTGCTGCCCAGGAAGATTAGCGAACGCGAGCCGTTGTTGCTTCGTGCAATCAAATTTGTCTACATACCAATTCTAAAAGCCACGATGCGACACAAACTCGCAGTGTTGGTGTTCGGTGCCACGATTCTGGCAGTGGCATTCGGAATGATTGCGCCAAATTTGGGTTCGGAAGCCGTGCCGAAATTGTCCGAGGGTGCCATCGCGTTGAATATCATTCGATTGCCGGGTACGAGTCTACAAGAGTCGATCGATCGGAATACTGTCATGGAGAAAGTACTACTGGCCGCGTTCCCCGATGAAGTCACGCATGTATGGAGTCGCATCGGCTCAGCAGATATTGCCACCGATCCGATGGGCGTCGAACTCACCGATATGTACATCACATTGAAACCGCGACATCGTTGGAAAAAGGCCGAGACGCAGGACCAACTCACGGAGAAAATCGAGAAGGAGCTACGCGTCGTGCCCGGCCAGAAGATCGCGTTCGAGCAGCCGATCGAGATGCGAATGAGCGAGATGGAAACCGGCATTCGTGCCGATGTCGGCGTGTTGCTTTACGGAGACGATCTCGCGGTTTTGAAAGCGAAAGGCGAGGAAATCGAACGGGTTTTGAAGGCGATACGCGGTTCGGCCGACGTTGCTGCCGAACTCATTACGGGACAGCCGGTGCTGCAAGTGAAGGTGAAGCAAGACATGATCGCGCGGTATGGCATCCCCGCGCGGGCGGTACTCGATCTCATCGAAAGCATCGGCTCCAAGCCGATGGGCGATGTCGTCGATGGGGCGTTTCGCTTTCCGCTGATCGTGCGACTGCCCGACGCCTGGCGGCAAAGCCCGGAGGCGGTCGGGGCGATTCAACTACCCACCGCCACCGGCGAACGGGTGCCGCTTTCCCGGATTGCGGACATACGCATCGTCGAAGGGCCATCGACGATCACGCGCGAGTGGGGCCAACGCCGAATCGCGATTACCTGCAATGTCCGCGGCCGCGATCTCGGCACGTTTGTCGCGGAGGCACAAGCCAAAATCAAAGCTGAAGTGACGCTACCCCCCGGTCGATACCACATCAATTACGGCGGGCAGTTCGAGCAACTCGTCCGGGCGCGATTGCGGTTGATGATCGTCGTACCGATCGCGCTGGTGCTCATCTTTTTGTTGCTCTACGCGACGTATGGCAACGTCCTGGACACCATCCGCGTGTTCACCGGCGTGCCGTTCGCCTGGGTCGGCGGCATCTTCGCACTGTGGCTGCGCGACATGCCATTTTCGATCTCGGCGGGCATCGGCTTCATCGCGCTTTCCGGCGTGGCCGTCCTCGACGATATGATTCTCGTCAGCTACGTTCGACAATTGCAAAAGCGCGGCCGCAGCTTGGAACAGGCGGTCGAAGAAGCGGCGATTACCCGGTTGCGACCGGTACTGATGACGACGCTCGTCGCGTGCCTCGGCTTCGTGCCGATGGCGCTCAGTACGGGCATGGGTGCCGAGGTACAACGCCCGTTGGCGACGGTCGTTATCGGTGGCGTACTCTCGGCGATGGTGATGTCGCTACTCGTATTGCGCGTGTTGTTCGTCGTCTTCCGATTTCCGGAACGACGACGCCCGCAAGTGGAAGCATCGGAACCGGTTTCCGCCCAATAAGGGCACCTTTTTCAGGAGGATCGAGCGATGAAGACGATGGGAAGTTTGTGCGTTCTGTTGGTAGGCCTGATCGCGATTGGCTGCGAAAACAAGCCGGAAAAAAAAGACGCGAAAGTCGTCGCCAAGAGCGAGGAGAAGAAGCCGGAAGCGGAGAGCAAACACGACGAATGGTGGTGCAACGACCACGGCGTGAAAGAGGACGATTGCAGCATTTGCAGCGCGAAAGCGGCGAAGGCATTTCAGGCGAAAGGCGACTGGTGTAAGGAACACAGCCGCGCGAAGAGCCAGTGCTTCATCTGCGACCCGAAGTTGAAGGCGAAGTTCGCCGCCGAGTACGTCGCGAAGTACGGCAAGCAACCGCCCGAACCCGAAGGCCAAGAGCCGGACAAGAAGTAGCGTTTTTAGTTTTTGCTTGCCGTACGACCGGGCAGTGTTAGCCGAAATGTCGTGCCCGTCCCTGGCGTGCTTTCGACGGCGACTTCCCCGCCGTGCGCTTCCGTGAACGTCTTAACGATGGCGAGACCTAACCCGGTTCCGCCTTCGTTATGCGTATCGGTTTCACCCTTGTCGAAGACTTTCCCGATCATCTCATCGGTAATACCTTCGCCGTTGTCGCTCACCCAACATTCGGTGTCGGCATCGCGTTTCTGTGCGCCGATCGTCACCTGCCCGCCCGGCGTGTGGCGTATCGCGTTCGCGATCAGATTCTGAAAAATTCGCCTCAGCGAACTGGCATCGGCATACACGATCAAGTCGTCGGGGACGGCATTGAGCAATTGTGTATTTCCGCTTTCGGCTACCGGGTGCAGATCGTGGATGAGCGATTCAATTAGTGGCCATAAATCGAAAGTACGGCGTTGCAAGTGTATGCCGAGTTCGGTTTGCAGATTGCTATTTTCTTCGATTACCTTGCTGACTAGTCCAGCGAGTTGCTGTACGTTTCGGTGCAACGCCTTCATCATTTTGGATGTTCCCCCATTGCTGCTTCGCTCGGGGAATGTCAGTTCCAGCACCTTTGCAGCAAGGGTAATCGCGTTCAACGGCGTGCGGAGGTCGTGTGCGACGAATGCGAGATACTCTTCGCGTTTCTGCTGCATTTCCTTCGCACGTTGATTCGAGTAGGTCTGTACGGCGAGGCCAATCGCGCCATCGAGAACCTTATTGATGATATGAAACGGTCGACCTTGCAACTTGAGGCTATTCGCGTCGGCGAGATCGTGGATGCAGCCGCGCAGAATGTTGTATTCTGCGACGACTTCTTCGATATCGAAGCCATCTTTTAGTCTCTGCAAGCCATGTGCGGGCGGACTTCCCTCGCGAAACGATTCGGGTATCGTTTGGTTGTCTCGTATACGTAATGCGATGGCCAATTCGTCGATTAGCGATGGAATGTGATCGTTGAGCGTCGGCGAATCGAGGTGCTTTGCCGAGGGAAGTTCTCGCACCTGTTCCCGCCATTTTGCGAGCAACGCATCGCGATCGCGGACGATAATTGTGGCCAGTTGATCGAGTATCTGAGGGTTCATATTCCGGTATGCCTTGCGTCGCGACGATTGAACGCATTTATGCTATCCGTAAAGTTTCAACTGTCACGGGCAGGATTTTTGCGGGAGGGTCTGGCCAGTGTGGACGCCCTCACTAAAACACAAGATTCGTAAGATAGCGAATTTCGAGTTTGAAGGGTACGACGATGTACGCGATTTTTGAAGATGGTAGCCGCCAGTACCGTGCCGAAGAAGGCGCGATGGTCACGATCGACTACCGCGACGTGAAGCAAGGCGACACGATCGAGATCACGAAAATCCTGCTGATTAGCGGGGATGCCGGTCCTCAGTTTGGTCGCCCTCTGCTCGTCGGGGCGAAGATTGTGGCCGAAGTCGTCGACTTCCCAACCGTGAAAACGGTCGCACAATCGTTCCGTCGCCGCAAGGCATCGAAGCGGTTACGCGGTCACCGTCAGCCGCACATCCGCATCAAGATCAAGCAAATCATCGGCTAAATCCGCCGGTTATAATTTTCAAAACCTTGCCGCGTCGACTTCGGGTTGACGCGGCAAGGTTTTTTTATCAGGCTACGCAACTTCTACCGTCGTCTACCGTTGGAAACACGGAGGTTTCCCATGCGCTATCTCATCTGCTTTTGCACACTCGCTGTGGCTTCGTCCAGTTTCGCGCAAGCGCCGCCGATGACGTTGCCGTCTTCGATCTTGGGCAAGTCCGCGCCGCAGAATCTCACGCCTGCGGCTGCCGTGGTAGCGAAATCTCCGCCGATCGCTCGCTATCCCAACCTCGCGAATGTCGCACCCGAAACCGCACAGGCGGTGCTCGGAATGCGCACGGGGGCCGAGTGGCTGGCGCGTCGGCAACTCGCACACGGTAAGTTCCTGTTCGGGGTCAACCCGACGCTACGCACACCGCTCGAAGGCGACACCGAATTTCGCCAAGCAATTGCGACGTGGGCGGTCTGTCAGGCGGCGGCGTTCACCTTCGATGAGAAACTGACCGCGTGTGGCGGGCAAGCCATACTGACACTTTTGGCACAAACCAAAGACGACCCAGCCGACGCCACGACGCGGATTCCGACGATACCCGCCGGTTCCGGCGATGCCATCGGTTACGCGGCGTGTCTCGTGCTGGCCATCGAAGCATTGCCGTCCGCCGATGCGAAACTTCTGAACGAGTCGGAGAAGCTGGCGAACTTTCTCCGCAAGCAAATTCGCGCCGATGGCGGCGTGACTTGCGGCGATGCGAACGACCCCGACGCGGTTCACGTGTACCCTGGCCTGGCGTTGCAAGCCCTCGCGTTGAATGCACGTCGCAAACCTGCCGCGGGCAAGTACGAGGCGATTGCGAAGGGATTGGGTTTCTATCGTGCGGCGTTCCGGGCGAAGCCGCACCCGTCGCTGGCGGGCACGATTCTCCCCGCTGCGGTCGAAGTCTACATCGACACGCGGAGTGCGGATGTGGCCGCCATCGCCGTGGAAATGGGCGACTGGCTGTGTGCCGCGCAACTCGGGAAATCCGATCCGCACCTCGTTCTGCTGGCGGGCGGGTTCCGCACGTCGCCCACCAACGAGCCGAGTTTCGAAACGGCCCACGCCCTCCGGGGCCTCGCGGCGGCAACGCACCTCACCCGGCAAGTTCCCGACCCGGCACGGTACGCGAAGTATCGCCCCGCCACGGTCGAGGCGATTCGCTTCATGCGTGGCCTGCAATATACCGCCGACAACACGACGCACTTCACCGGCGAGTTCCGCTCGCAATACCTCATCGGCGGCGTGCGAACCGGCATGACCGATGGCAATATCCGCTCGGATGCTACGGCTTTGTCGCTCGTCGCGTTCCAGCGATTTCTCGAAAGTGGTGCCGACGGTCGCGAGTAACTCCGATTTCCGTATAAATTTCACTTGAGTATTTCGTTGAAAATCTGGGTGTCGATATGACCACCGACCGTCCGTTGCCGCGACCGAAGTGCAAGTCCCTCATGGGTGTTCGCATCGTCGGTACGGGAAAATATGTTCCGGACATCGTCGTCACGAATGCCGAACTGTACGACCGCCTGAACTTTGCCGCACGCGGTTACAACGCCGAGTGGATCGTTCAGCGAACGGGGATCCACGAGCGTCGCCACGCCCGCGCCGAACAAGCCACGTCCGACCTTTGCATTGAAGCCGCGAAAGACTGTTTCGCGAAAACCGGTTACGGGCCGAACGACATCGATCTGCTGGTTTTAGGCACGTTTACGCCGGACATGTCGTTCCCCTCGACGGCGAGCATCGTCCAAGATTCCCTCGGCATCGTCGGGCCAGCCATCGAAGTCGAAGCCGCCTGTGCCGGGTTCATGTACGCACTCGTGACGGCGGCGGCGTACGTCGTATCGGGTGCTTCGGACCGCGCGCTCGTCATCGGTGGCGATGCGAACTCGCGGATTCTGAACCCCGCCGACCCGAAGATTTACCCGCTGTTCGGCGACGGAGCTGGTGCCGTGATTATCGAACGCGGTACCCCCGAACAAGGCATTGTGGCGTATAGCATGGGTGCCGACGGCGCGGGCGGCGCGATGCTTTCCCGACCGGCAGGCGGCAGCCGAACCGCCGTCACGCCCGAAAACCTCGCCACGGGGCAACAGTACATGCAAATGGACGGCCAAGGCGTCTACCGCTGGGCCGTGGAAATCCTACGGGACACCGTCGAAGACGTGCTGACCGCCGCAAAGATGACATCCGAAGACGTTCACCTGTTCATCGCACATCAGGCGAATGTGCGAATCATCGAACAGGCACTCGGCAAGTGGCTGAAAATTCCGCAAGAAAAGGTCTTCAACAATCTCGACAAGTACGGTAATACCTCCGCCGGGTCGATCCCGATTGCGCTCGATGAAGCGATCGCAGCCGGGAAGCTGAATCGCGGCGAACTGGCGATCTTCAGCGGTTTCGGTGCCGGTCTCGCCTGGGGCACCGCACTCGTCCGTTGGTGATTTGGATACGAGCCACCGGGCTGGTCCCGGTGGGTGTTCTACCCAAGAAAACCAGTCGTGGCGAGTCTTCGA
>JAYWCL010000147.1:0-8857 GCA_043780595.1 Limnoglobus sp. | reverse complement strand
ACTGCGGCGGCCCGATCGGCGAGCGTACCGAAAAGGGACTGCACGCTGCGGACGATTTGGCATACGGTAATCATTGGAAGTTCCTTCTTCCAGAGGGTTGTGTGATAACTACCTATGGTGGAAGGACTTCCGCTTTATTACAAGCCCAGCTCCTTAACTTGATGCCAATGCGGTAGCGAAAGACCCACCCCCGCCCGATGGATCCGGCATGTAAAACGTCGAACTAAAGACGTCGATGATGTCGCCCGTCTTCACGTTTCGCAACTGTATTTCGCCTTCCCACAACCCGTGTTCGCGGGCCGTGCGAATGACGGTGTTGTGGAGGAACTCTTGCCACTCTACTGGAACGTAATCGGTAAATGTCATCTCGCGCAGATCGTCGAATTCGCCGATGCCGATCATCCGTCGGCCATTCCGGTTCATAAACGTGATTCGTCCGCAAATATCCGCAAGAGCAATGAAATCTTTGCTGTGTTGAACGAGATCGATAAATTTTTGCTGGTCGATAGTGCGACTCATCGCGTTCATTCTCATTTATGAGCAAATCGCTTTGCCTCAACATAATATGTCACTTGGCCAAACCTCGCATTAAAATTCGATTAAAATGCGATTTGCGGCGTAGTTTGTCGCTCGTATCGGACTCCGCCGATTGACTATTGCGATACCGGCGAGAATCTTTCATAATGAGCGAAATACGATCCACCAGACACCGATACCGCAACTCCCGTTCGACATCCGAGCCATCCTATGACACCCGACGAACTCACTCGCCGACTTTTCCTCGGCCGCGGCACGGCGACTCAAGAAACGTGGGATTGCCGTTGCATGGCTCGCGCTTTTCACGTTTGGCGGCTATCTCGCCCTCGCCGGGCACCGGAGTCACTTGTATCAATCGAGTAACGCGCTCGTTGCGTACCTCGCCGGGCCGTTGCGTTTCCCCGAACCGAAAAGTACCGAGACCCACCCATGAGCATTCTCGTCGACGCATCTACTAAAGTCATCTGCCAGGGTATCACGGGGTCTGCGGGTAGCTTCCACACCGATCAATGTCTGCTGTACGGCAGTCAGTTCGTCGGCGGCGTGACCCCTAAGAAGGGTGGCACGACCTGGACGGGGAAAGAATCGAAGAAGCAACTGCCCGTGTTCAACACCGTGGCCGAAGCGGTGGCAAAGACCGGCGCGACCGCCACGATGATCTTCGTCCCGCCCGGTGGGGCTGCCGACGCGATCATGGAAGCCGCCGACGCGGGGATTCGGCTCATCGTCGCGATCACCGAAGGCATTCCCGTTCTCGATATGGCGAAGGCCAAGCGATTCGTGCAATCCAAGCCCGGCAGCCGCCTGATCGGGCCGAACTGCCCCGGTATCATCACGCCCGGCCAGTGCAAAATCGGCATCATGCCGGGCTACATTCACAAGCCGACCGAACCGGGCAAAACCGGCGTCGGCATCATCAGCCGGTCCGGCACGCTCACCTACGAAGCCGTCTTCCAACTCTCCGCACTCGGCTACTCGCAATCGACCTGCGTTGGAATCGGCGGCGACCCGATCATCGGTACGAACCAGATCGACCTGCTGGAAATGTTCGAGAACGATCCCGGCACGTCGGCGATTCTGATGATCGGGGAAATCGGCGGCACGGCGGAGGAACTCGCCGCCGCCTACGTGGCGAAGCACATGAAGAAGCCCGTCGCCGCGTTCATCGCCGGCCAGACGGCCCCCGTTGGTCGCCGCATGGGCCACGCCGGGGCGATCATCAGCGGCGGCAGTGGCAGCGCCGCCGATAAAATCGCCGCCCTCAAGAAAGCCGGTATCGCAACCGCACCGACCCCCGCCGACCTCGGCGCAGCCGTGCAGCAAGCCTTCGCCGCGAAGCGATAACGAGCGAATCGATATTGTGGAACCCGCGCGGCAACGGATAGAATTCCGTTGCCGTTTCGCATTCTCGGAGGAACCGCCATGACGACCGCCATCGCACCGACGCCGACATCCGTGACGCCACCGCCCCGTGCGCTGCCGGTCGTGGTCGCACCGCCAGCACCGCACCGGTTTTCCGTGGAGCAATATCAGAAGATGATCGAACTCGGCATACTGACCGCAGTCGATAAATTGGAACTCCTCGAAGGTTACCTGGTGCCCAAAATGTCGCACTCCGCTCCGCACGATGGTACGCTCGACCTCGTCAAAGAAGCGTTCGGCGACAATCGCCCCAAGGGTTGGTATTTGCGAAGTCAACAGTCCATTCAACTTGCAGACAGTCAGCCGGAACCCGATGTATCGCTCGTGCGGGGAAATTCGCGGAGTTTCGTTGCAGTCCATCCGACTGCTGCAGAAGTCGGTGTCGCCGTCGAAATTGCCGTGTCGTCCTTGTTGATCGACCGCCGTCAAAAGGCGCGAATCTATGCCCGTGCGGGCATCGTCGAATACTGGATCGTGAACCTCGTCGATCGGCAGATCGAAGTCCACACACTCCCCGTGAGCGAGAGTTACACGAACGTGCAAAACTACACGGCGGGGCAATCGCTGCCGCTCACGCTCGATGGCATCGTAGTGGCGACGATCGCAGTCGAAGCGCTTCTGCCATAATTCCGTTTCGCATTCCCGGAGGAACCGCCATGACGACCGCCATCGCACCGACGCCGACATCCGTGACGCCACCGCCCCGTGCGCTGCCGGTCGTGGTGACACCGCCAGCACCGCACCGGTTTTCCGTGGAGCAATATCAGAAGATGATCGAAGCGGGCGTTCTCACCGACGACGACAAAATTGAACTGCTTGAAGGCTACCTCGTCGAACGGCTACAACGTTCACCGCTTCACAATGGCACGGTCGATCTCGTTCCGAGTTTTCTATATCCGGTGATACCTCCGGGATGGAGTTATCGCATCCTGTGTTCGTTGGAATTCGATCAAAGCCAGCCTGAACCAGACTTTGCCATCGTGCGAGGAAATTCACGATCGTATGTCGTACGACATCCGCGCGGCGAAGACGTTGGTTTGATAATCGAAGTCTCGGAGAAATCCCTCGAACGGGATCGCATCGACAAGGCGCGAATCTATGCCCGTGCGGGCATCGTCGAATACTGGATCGTGAACCTCGTCGATCGGCAGATCGAAGTCCATACGCTCCCCGTCGGCGACGGCTACACGAACGTGCAAAACTACACGGCGGGGCAATCGCTGCCACTCACACTCGATGGCATCGTGGTGGCGATGATACCCTTCGAGGAAATGATGCCGTGAATGCACTCAGCCCGTGCCGCAACAGGATGCGGTTGGCAGGCCGAGCGATTGCAATCCCGTTAGCCCGACGCGCCAGCGAGGGAAACCCACTAAGAAATGCACGCCATCGCAGAAACGATACCATTCCTCGCTAGCGCGTCGGACTAACGGGATGGCATTGTTCGCCCAATTCGATTCGATATTTTCTCCACTGGTGCCGCCGACATCAGCGATGTCGTGGCCGAAGTCGGCGTGCGCATGTCGGAGGACAAACTGTTCGCGGGTGTCAAAAATCGCAAACATTTCAAATACCGATTGCGGAAAAAGATTTCCGGCAAGGCGATCGATCAGGTGACGATGGGGAAGATCGCCGACATCCTCCAGCAACGCGGCGAGACCGCCGAGGCGTTACGCATCCGCCGCGAGGAACAACTCCAGTCTACGAACGCCTCGGCGACGTGCGGGAACAAACTGCTTGCAGATGGAATATTGGCATGACGTTGCTTAAAAAACTATCACCGAAGGAAGCCGATATCAAAGAAGCCCGCGAGCATCTACGCTGGGCGCTCGCCACTGCCGAGAAACACCAGTATGCCGAGGCGGCGCAGATTCGGGAGACCGTGACGCGATTGTTTGGCAGGAGTGTGTGACTTCCCCTTTTGACCGAGCACCCACACGATTTCCCGAAGTCAAAAAATCGCAGGCGATTCGACGTAAGTCGACTTTTGCATCTTGCATGGAATGACATGAAAGTGTCGCGAAATGACATAGAAGTGCGCGCAAATGACATGGAAAAGGCGCGAAGTGACGCAAAACGGTCGCATTCGGTCGATTTTCGGTCGGTACTTGCGCGGAGTGCGAATCGAATGACCCTCGGCGCAAACCACGACAGGAATGCAGGATAACGCAAAAACTCTCGAAACAGATCGGCGATTTGCGATCAAAAAGTGGCATTTTGAGACCGAAATATACCCCAAAAACCGTTTTTGGAGTGTCCGCAATTGTGACTTACGTCGATTACGAGAGGCGAAAATTCGCACTTACGACCCAGTTAGCCGTTTGGAGCGATCGGTTGCACGGCGACGCCGACGAGGATGTCGTAACCGGCGTGGGCACCGACCGCGATGCCGAACCCGCGTGCGACGAAAAGCACGGTGAAGAATAGGCCCGCTAACATGCGGAACAGAAACACGGGGGCTTGGATCGGCCACTCGCGGTTCGGCCCGATGTGATGCGCGGTCGCGAACACCACGGCGGCGAACAGTGCCGCAATCGGGACGGCAATCACGCTCGGGAACAACAGCATTCGCAGTAAGATGCAGCAGACTGAAAACAAGCCGAGGCGGAACAGCACTTCCTCGTAAATCCCCGCGCCGATGAACGTGATGAGTTGGCCGAGCGCGGGCGACTGGACCGGGATGTTCGTCAACACGACGCCGGAGCGTTCGAGCAACATGAAGAAGTTTCGGCTGAATGCCCAGAGCAAAACGGCGTAGATCGCACATTCGACCAACATGCCGAAGATCGTCGAGAACAGCCGCGTGGGCCGACCTTTTCGTTCGACCAACGTGCGGAAGAAAAAGATGGCGACGACCAACAGCGGGGCGGCCCAGATTTGGTGGAAGCCATACTCGGCGAGACTGGAACGGAACCAATAATCCGCGCCGTTGCGCAATGCCTGCGGGTTCGTGCCGCCCATCCACAGGACGCCGCACTCGTAGAACGCGATCAGCGGTACGAGGAAGACGAGGCACGCCAACGGGTGCCGTGTTGCGGAGTAATAGCTAGGCGATTTGTCTTCGGCCACGGTCGCCTCGGCAGTGAAATCGTTCGCGAGCGCACTCGCCCGCATCCCGGTGATTCGCTCCAGGGACGACGGGATTTTACCAGCACATATCGGGGTACGTTTCGGAAAGTCGTTCGCGGCGCTCGGTGGCCGTCAATTCGCGGGCGATTCCACCGACGTCGGCGGACGCCAGATCGAGGAATTCGGGGCGTGGCAACGTCTGGCCGTCGGCGGCCACGAGGATCGCCACCACGGGCCGCGTGGTGGCACGCAGGTTCGTGCGGCTATTGTGCGCGGAAACGACGACCGCCGTGCGGCCATCCATCAACTCGACGACCGTGCCGATCGGATGGAACGTCAGGTTCAGCGCGTATTCGGCAAAGTCTCGGTCGAGTTGGCCATTTTCGCTAGCCAGCAGGACTTCGGTGAGCGCCATCCGCGAATCGCACGCGGGGCGGTTGGGCTTCTCGGCGACGAGGTCGGCGTAGGCATCGGCCATCGCCAGGAAGCGGGCGGGGGAGGAAATCGACTCGCCGCGTAGTCCGTTCGGGTAGCCGGTGCCATCGATGCGTTCGTGATGCGCGACCACGACTTCGGCCAGCGGGCCGGTTTCCGGCAACATCAGTTGCACGATTTCCGAACTGCGGCGAGGGTGTCCTTCGATGATGCGACGCGCAACGGAATTGACGGGGTGATCGATGCCGAAATCGCTCGGCGGCACGTCTAACATGCCGACATCCATAACGAGTGCGGCGAAGATCAAAAGCGCCGGTTTCGACGCCCATTCGTAATCGTATTGCGTCAATCGTGCCAGTACCTGGCCGACGTTCAGCGCGTGCGTGGCGACGGCCTCTGCGACGCCGAGCGGGCCGTGCGGGTCGACGGGCAATATCCGCATTCCGAGGCCGCGCCGCGATTCGTCGAGCACTTCTTCCGCAAGATCCGAAATTACGGGCACCGACACCGCACGCCCGGCATGGAGCGACGACAGAATCTCAGCCAGACGTTGAATGCGGCCCGTTTCGCGGCTGCGAATCCCGAGCGCATGATCGAGGACATTGAGGCGATGGCGTACGACGCCGAGTAGATTTTCGAGGCCTTCACAGGCACGCTGTTGGGCTTCAATCGTTGCTGGGAAAATGCTGACGACCCGCAACGCCGTATCGGTGAGGCCGACGATTCCACGATGGTAGCTCGCCAGCGATTCATCGCCGGCCGCAGTCAGAAACGGCTCGTTGGCTAGCTTCTTCTGACGGTCCACCAACTGCCTGGCATCGTGCAACAGGCGGATGGTTCGCGCCGAAAGCGGGATCGTTTCAGGCTTCGGCTCGACGATGTCCGTGGCCATGCGTGGGTGCGGCGTCACCGCAGTTAGGAACGTACGCACGCTCGATGGGTCGTTCGCAACCACCGGCGAACCTGCGAGTTGCGGAATCTCTTCGAGACGCGAGCGGAATGTCGCGATACGCTCCAGCAGTCCACGGGTATCGGACATGGTCACCTCACGAAATTCCATTTTGCACGCATTGCGGCGCGGGTATATCCACTATCAGCATCGGGTGGAAGGCAGATCGGACTTGAGAAGATTTGACGATTGTAACGATTGTGGCGGCAGGTGGTGCGTCCGCGCATCGCGACCGGGAATATCAAGCCGAGACTTCACATTATCCACACGGATTCCACTTATTTGCGAACTAGAAAGTGTATGAAGCACGAGAGCGTAACGTACGCACTCGTCTTTTACGTCACTTGTCTGGAGTCTCTACCTTGCGCGATTCGCTCCGCAACCGCTTTGCCCGTCGGGGTTTCACCCTGATCGAGCTTCTGGTCGTCATCGCGATTATTGCCATCTTAATTGGCCTTTTACTACCTGCCGTCCAGAAGGTTCGTGAAGCGGCGGCCCGTAGCCAATGCTCGAACAACCTGAAACAACTCGGTTTGGCCTGCCACAACTACGAAAGCGCCTACGGCTCGGTTCTGCCCGCCGGGCAGTGCGATTCGACCGGCTCGAACTCCACGCAATACCTGATTCACTCGTGGTGTACGTTCGCGTTACCGTACATCGAACAAGAGAACATCTATCGCCAGTTCGACGTGACCTCCGATCCGAAGGTGATCTACTCGGGCGGTACGCTCAACGGCGATGGCAGTTACACGGCACCAGGTGGTGGAATCTTGCACAAGAACGCCCGTGGCCGTTCCTACCAAGACGTTTCCGCTGGCACCACTTCGCCGGGTAAGAATATCGTTAAGACGTTCTTTTGTCCGAGTACGCCAATCGGCCCACAAGGGCGCGATCCGGTCGGTTACGGTCCGATCGACTATATGGCCATTGCAATCAGCGACATCGAAGACGGTTCGGGTGGCACGCCCTCAGCAGACACGGCCATCGGCACACGCCCTATCGCTGGCGGTCGCCGGGCACTTATGTCCAAACAAGGCTTTCTGTCTTGCGATAGCAAAGCGATTATCGCCAATACTGACGGTTCCAGCAACACGATCCTGTTCATCGAAGACGCAGGCCGTTCGCACCCGAGCGTCGGTACCTTCGGTGCATTCTCCGCGCGAAACATCGTCGGCCCGGACCCCGACCCGATCACCGGCAACCTCCGCCGCGTTCACGCATGGGCCGACCCCGATGCCGCCGGTAACGGTCTGTCAGGCCCTCCAGGTGGTCCGAGCTATGGCACGAAGGTGCTGAATAACTCGAACAGCCCAATCGGCGGCCCAACCGGCGCGCTCGTTGCGAATACCAATACGGGTGGCTGCTCGTGGTCGATCAACAACTGCGGCCCGAACGATGAGCCGTTCAGCTTCCACAGCGGCATCGTTCAGACGGTGATGGGCGATGGCTCGGTTCGCTCGCTCCGCGACAGCCTCGCACCACTCGTGATGAAGGCTCTGGCAAGTGGCTCGGGTGGCGAAGTCACCCCGAACCTCGACTAGTTTCCCTGCGGTTATCACCGCGAAAACGGGGCTGGCGATTCTTCGCCAGCCCTTTTCTGTTTCTCTACTCGAATAGGACACACAAACATGTTTCGCACGATTTCGCTCGCTCTGCTTGCTACCGTCGGACTAACCCTTGCCGGTTGCGGTCCCTCGGTTGGTCCGCGTACGGCTGCCGCTCCAATCCTGGTTAAGGTGATTGGCGTCGATGGTAAGCCACTCAAGAATGTGACGATCAGCTTCTCGCCAACGACCGCGAATCAACTCCCCGGCGACTTTATTCTGGACGATAGCGGCACACCGGCCAAGTCGGTTCAGGGTGGCCCCGCCGAGTTGATTCCCGGCACCTACTCGATTTACTTTCAAGAAGGTGGCGGCAAAGACCGCTCCAAGTTCGCGACTGCCTTCAAGGCCGTGCCGAAGAAGTACACGCTTCAGGGCCAGACGGGTATCGAACTGCCTATCGGTAGTGCCGAGCAAACGATCACGCTGACGCCGTAAGTTCCCGTCCATACGCTCGTCGTAACCCGGCGAGCGTTGTTTCAGACCAAAAGCTCGTCGCCAGAATCGACGTAAGTCACATTTGCGGAGTCTCCAAAACCATTTTTTCGGGTGTTTTTTCGGGTTTTGCGACCCAAAAACTCGCCTTTTTTGATCGCGTGTCACGGATCCGTATGCCGTATCTCAGACTCGCATCGTGGGTTACGCCGATTGCTCTCCATTCGACAACCGGCGCAAATACCGACCGTTTCGCGACCGAATGCGACCGAAAATCGACCGAATGCGCCTTTTCCATGTCATTTCGCGGCATGGTTCAAATCGCGGTAGTTTTGGGTAGCAGGTGCGTACGTTTACGGGCTCGCGGGGGGCGCGAGTAGCGTGGGGTTTTCGGGCGGTGGCGAGG
>JAYWCL010000146.1:0-3179 GCA_043780595.1 Limnoglobus sp. | reverse complement strand
AAAATTTCAACAACGATACCCAAGGCTACGCGGCTTCGCCGCTTCGCCTTGGGCTGGCAGAATCGGCCCTACAGGCCGAAAGACTGGCATTTGGAAACGCAGGTGTTCCAAAAGACCGGTTTCGATCTGAAAAATAGCGCAACTTCAAACCTAGGCGTCGGGCTAACAAGAATGGATTGTTAGACCGGTAACGTGTCATTTCCGACATTGTGAAGTATATCAGATTCTCCACAATGGCCGCATCGACCTGTTTTCGCAAGGTGGGAAACTTTCAAAATGTGCGAGACCCTCGGCTCGCTCCCGTTCATCAATGGTACCCGTTTACCGCGTGAGACAGGATCGCGTTGAACCCCACTTGACGCCCGTTCTTTTGGTTTTGCAGTTCCGCACGGTTCGCATGGAATTGTTTCCGTGCCCAATCCCAATCCCACTGGCCGCACTCGATGAACCGCATCACGAGCAGGTTCTTGTGCTCCTCCAGTTCCGCGAAACTGCTCCCTTCCGAATCGCGAACGACAGTCTCGCAGTCGATCGCACTCCGGATGTCGCCGTGCCAACGCTGGAACAATTCCCGGCGCAGTGCGGCATCTGGCAGCGGGAAATGCAACACCACATCGAGCCGTCCGGGTCGCTTGAATGCCGGGTCGATCAGACTCAGCGAGCAGTTGGTGGTGAACATATAGACGACGCCTTCGGTGCTCTGGATGCCGTCGAGCGCCGACAGGAACACCGCTTGATCGTCGGATTCACCCGCTTTATCGCGATCCCGCAGAGCGATGTCCATATCGTCGAAGAACACGACGCCCGCTTTGTCGAACTCGAACAATCGTCGGATCGCCTCGGCGGGATTGCAAGCGTTGCGTGCAGCCCGATAATCGTCGGGCGTGACGAAGCGGTTTTCGTAACCGAGCCGCAAGCATTCGTGGTACACCCAACGGCAGGCGGAGGTCTTGCCGTTACCGGGCGGGCCATCGAGTAGCAGACCGCGTTTCGCGCGACCGCCGTACGATTTGATCCGCCGCAGGTTCTTCGGGTCGAGGTAATCGAGCGTGTTTTTTCGTAGGATTTCGATCTGCGCCGCAGGCAGAACCGGTGGCGGGCCGGGCGGTTTCGATTTGCGTCGGCACGTCAGCGCGATGCGGTAGAACTTGTGATAATCCTGCCGCGCAACGGCGAAGAAGTTGTAACCGTGATCGTGAACGTCTTCGCTGACACCCGCGTAAGCGCGTGCGAAGCGGATGCCTTCGATCTCGTACATCCGCACGCCGAAGCGCAACCCCGGCCAGAACTTGCGATAATCGGGATCCCAGTCGCGGATGAGCACGCCATCCAGTGGCAGCACCGCACCGCGCTTCGATTTGGAAATGAGCGGGTTGCAAAATTCATCGAGATCGACGGCCACCGGGTCCGCGATGTTCGCGGCCTTCGAGATGGCATCGAGGATGAATTTGTGGTCTTCGATATAGCGTTGCAGTGGCGTACTCATGCGAGATACGACACGAACGCGAGCCGCGGGTTCGCGGCTATACATGCATCGGGGGCGGGGGATTTGTTTTCGTGCGTTCATAGAACTCACGAATTAATGGGGTTAACAAGTCGTCGAATCGTTGAAAGACTTCACGGGTGCGAGACTCTGAACATACCCATTCGCAAAGCAGCGTTTTCTTTAGAACAGGAATAACTTTATCTCGACCCATTCCAGTAGAGCTGCGCTGCTCATCGTAAAACCTGTCCTCTCTAAAAAGCTCTTCAGGCAAGAGGTTTTCCGTTCCTTTTGTTACAAGAGTATTCAGCACGTTTCGAGGTGTTGTTCGCACCGAAACGCTTCCATGGTCTTCACGAGTCTTATTGGTATCGACATCGAATAAAAGCATCACTGATCGTAGGAATCTATTTTGGTTGTAACGAAGAACTTCTCGCACTTTATTTAAATTCGTATCGCCAGTTCCCTTACTTCCTCCAACCCCTTCCAGTCCTACTTGGCTGATTTCGAGTCCATCCAGCAGGTCTTGGTGACCAAAGACATCAAGGGCCGTTCGGATGTACATTGCATCAGTTGGCCCCTCAGTCAGAATGAGAGGCTTTAATGAGGCTCGAAGCTGTTGGTCTACCACGGCCTCGAATGCTTGCGTCGATTGGTAGTATTCAAAGGAACGTCGAAACTCTTCAAAGCGTTCTGTCCCAATTCGTTTACCAATCGGCATTTCAATAATCTGGACATTTCCTTGCCCAAAGAGGTTTTCCATGCCGAGTAGGAATAACGGGGAATGTGAAGTAAGAATAAACTGAACACATGGGAAAAGTTGAATGAGCTTAGGCAAAACACCATACTGAAGGTCCGCGTGAAGATGTGCCTCTATCTCATCTACAATTACAATCCCTTCGATTTGCTTTAAAGTGGTAGTATTCAGGATGTTTCGTTTATCAGCGTATCGAATAATTGTTAAGAATAGATTGAACAAAAGGGATTGGCCGGCCGATAAATGCGCGATTGTTGGGATGTATGTGCCGTCTCCTTTTCTGATAGTCAGCCGTTTTATGCCCTCCCCTCGGTTTGAAACTTCTACAGTTGCCTGATCATCTTCCAAAACCGCTTGAAGGAGTTGATTTACATTCTTGCGGCTTTGATTGAGAACACGCTTGTCTACAAAGTTTGTTCCATCACGAAATTTTCCTTGAACCTGTGCTTGCTGTCCTTCCGGTGAAAAATCCGACACTTGAAATTCTATATCGAAAAGGGAATCCAGTATGACTTCTAGTATCCACTGACGATTAACGTCGGCTGACCTTTCGACAATTAGTGGCTTTGCAAGGTGTCCTTCGTAAGTCTGACTCACCGCGAAAAGCGTTTCTTAGGTCACAACTGCTGTGTTAATCCAGTGAGGGCATTCGTGCCGAAAAGACGGAAAGAAGCAAACAGCACCACTCTCGAATAAGTTCTTGAGCTTATCTGCGTCGCCTGTCTGTTTCTTGTGGAAAGGCCCATCTGACGGCCATGTTTTGACGCTCTCAAATCTATCCTTGCAGCGTTCAATTAACGACTCAGGTGTTAGACTCCCAACTTTCTCAATGTAATTATAGGCATGGTTCAAATCGCGGTAGTTTTGGGTAGCAGGTGCGTACGTTTACGGGCTCGCGGGGGGCGCGAGTAGCGTGGTGTTTCGGGCGGTGGCGAGGCA
>JAYWCL010000145.1:0-5138 GCA_043780595.1 Limnoglobus sp. | reverse complement strand
GCCGATCGAAGCGCGACTGGAGCGTTCTGCGACTCTACCCAAGTACGACATCGTCATCCACCCCCCAAAACAGGTAAATCATGACATGCCGGACGCCTTAGCCTGCGTTTTCCACCGGCAACGATTGAGGGTCGTGGTGAGTCTTCGAAACACGACGGTTCGTGCGCCCGGATGACCGTTATGGCGGATTGCGTCGCGTCTCGAAGACTCGCCACGACTGGTTTTCGAGTGTGACTGCCCCGCGCAGGCTAAAGACCTGCGGCTACCAGAATAAGAAAAAAATTGATAAGTTGTACGATCTGAAAAGGTATCATTCTCTGCCGCGTGAAGTATAATCGCTGACAACTGTAAGCTCTTTCTGGCTGACAACTGATCGCTGATAGCTGACAACTATGAGGCAAAGAACACGTGTCGACTTCCCACCTGATTGCGGACCGCACGAAACAGATCGAAGTTTCGGGGATTCGTAAGGTCTTCGAACTCGGTCGGTCGTTGAAAGATCCGATCAATCTGAGTATCGGGCAGCCGCACTTTCCGGTGCCGGATGCGATCAAGAATGCGGCGAAAGACGCGATCGATCGCAACCTGAACGGCTACACCGTTACGCAGGGTGTATCGGAATTGCGCGAGCGGATACTTGCGGATTTGAAGCTGCGTTACGGCCATGCGGATCGCGATGTCATCATCACGAGTGGCACGAGTGGCGGGTTGTTGCTGGCGATGATGGCGGTCGTCAACCCTGGCGATGAAGTGATTATCCCCGACCCGTACTTCGTGAGTTACCCGCACCTCGTCACGCTCGTCGGCGGAAAATCGGTCTACGTTGATACCTACCCCGATTTCCGCATCGATCCGGATAAAATTGAGGCGGCAATTACCGCCAAAACCAAAGTCATTCTGCTCTGTTCGCCGTCGAACCCGACGGGGGCGACGGTATCGCCGGACGTGCAAAAGGCACTCGCGGCGATTGCCGACAAGCACGGCGTGCTGCTGCTCAGCGACGAGATTTATCGTGCCTTCCACTACGACGAAACCCCACAAAGCCCCGCGAGCCACAGCGAAAATGTGCTCGTGATCGAAGGTTACGGCAAAACCTACGGCATGACCGGCTGGCGGCTAGGCTTCGCGCACGGCCCGAAGGCGATCGTCGACGAAATGATGAAACTTCAACAATTCACGTTTGTTTGTGCGCCGAGTATCGTCCAATATGCAGGGATTGCCGCGATGGATTTCGACGTGACCGGTATCGTCGCGGACTACAAACAGAAACGCGATCGGATTTGTGCAGGCCTCCGCGACCGCTTTGAGTTCAACGCGCCGGGCGGTGCGTTTTACTTGTTCCCGAAAGCACCGTGGGGCACCGGCACCGAGTTCGTGAGCGAGGCGGTGAAGAACTCGCTACTCATCATTCCGGGTGGCGTGTTCAGCAAACGCGATAGCCACTTTCGCATTAGCTACGCCGCGAAAGACGAAACGCTAGATCGCGGGATCGAAGTGCTAAACCGACTCGCGAGCAACAAGTACACCCAGGGGTACGACGAAGCGTCTAACCCTGGGCTATAGGATTGAACCCCGTTGGGGTAAGAATTGCCTATGCATCTACCCCAACGGGGTTTCATCTCATAGCCCAGGGTGAGACGTCTTACGTCGTACCCCTGGGTGCCAGCTCTCTTAAATCTCATTCAGGGTTGACGGCGCTCGCGTAACTTCGCCAGAATAGAATTGTTCGCATCATCGAATGCGGTGGTGTCCAGAAAGGACCATGACGGCCATGAAACGTTTTGCCTCGCTTTTCCTCTCGCTCGCGGCTCTCGTTGCCTGCGATGTTCCCCTCGTTGCAGCCGAGGTTGTTGCCCCTCCGAAAACGCAGGGGCCGTTTGCCGTGATCGTCGGCGTCAGCCAGTTCGACGATAAGGCGATCCAACCGCGGCCATCGGCCGATGTCGACGCCAAGGCAATGTACGATCTGCTCGCCGATGCCAAGTATCTCGGCATCCCGGCAGATCGCATCATTCTGCTGACGTCGGTTGCCGATGCGAAGCGCGGTAGCAAAGTTGCGACTCGCGAAAACATCATTGCTGCCGTGCATCAGGCCGTCGCCAAAACGGGCAAAGACGACCTGCTGCTGATCGGCCTCTACGGCCGTGGCTGCCCCGTGGGTATCGACAAATTCGCGTTCTTCGCCAATGAATCGACGGTAACGGACCGTGCGAAGAACGGCGTGCTCGGAGAGGATCTCGCGACCGAACTTAAGGAAGTGAAATCGCAAAAACTTTGTGCATTCCTCGACATACACTTCAAAGGTTACGACGCCGGGAAGGAGATTATCGCCGAACCGAATGCGTTCTCGCTGTTCGGCGCGATTTACGGCACAACACCCGAAGACAAAGACGAAGAAGAAGCACCCGTTCGCGATAAAGTCGTCGTGCTATCGAACCTCCCCGGCAACGATCCGATCATGAAGGGCGATGGCGGGTTGTTCACGGCCACGGTCGTCGCGGGACTCAGAGGCGCAGCCGATGTGGAAGGCTACGAACCCGATGGCTTGATTTGCATCGACGAACTCACCAGATATCTCGACAAGGAAATCACGACGCAGGCCCGCATCCTCGGCAAAACGGTCAGCGAGAAGGAAGCGATTCCGATCGCGGCAGGGGCCACGAACAGCCACTACGCTGTTACGCATAACCCCGCTGCCTATCCGACTTCGTTGAAACGCCTCGCAGCATTTGACGCACTCGCAAAAGCCGGTACGTTGCCGAAGGACGCAGTTGAAGAAGGCGTGAAGTTACTCAGCCGCATGCCGGTATTGAAAAACCATCAAGAACTGCGGAAGAAGTATCAGGAACTCATCGACGCGAAGCTGAGCATGGAAGAGTTTCTCGCCAGCCGGGCGAAACTCGCCGAGGCAATGGTGCTGCCCGCGAAGGATGCCGCCACCTTCACGCAAGTCGTCGAACTCGCGGCCGAAACGCTCAAGGTAAAGTACGTCAAAGTCCTCAACGAAGGCGATCTCGTTGCGGGTGCGATTCGCGGATTGTATCGCCGGATCGAAGAGCCGATTCCTGCGGACATCGAAGCGATCCTCAAGACCGCCAAGACGCTCGATGCCGATGCACTGAAGAACTTGCTGATGACCGCACGCACGCAACTCGGCAAACGCGAAGACCTCGACAATCAAAAAGATGCCGACATCGCGCTTGGCATGATGGCCGAAAGTATCGGCGACCCGCACACGCGCTACTTCGACAAAGAAACGATGAAGCGCGAAGAAAGCCGACTCAAGTCGCAGTTCAGCGGCATCGGCATTCACATTCGCCGCGACCTCGCCCGCGATGGCTTACTCGTCGTCTCGCCGATCAAAGGCAGCCCCGCTTACAAGGCCGGCGTCAAGGCGGGCGATCTGATTGTCGAAGTTCGCCGCGAAGTCGATCCCGAAGGCAAGTCACTCCCCGCCGATGCGCCGAAAGTCGTTTCGATGCGCGGCATCAAGACCGACAAAGCAATCGAGATCATCCTCGGCAAACCGGGAATCCCGATCACGATCGTCATCGAACGCGAAGGCGTCAAGGAACCGATCGTGCTCGACATCGAACGCGGTCGCGTCTCGCTCGAAACCGTCTTCGGGGTGAAGCGAGCCGAGAAGGACAACTGGGATTTCATGCTCGATGAAGAGAACAAAATCGGCTACGTCTACCTCAGCCAGTTCGGCCCGCGCACCGCTGCCGAGCTCCATGCCGCAATGCAGAAGCTCACCCGCCAGGGTATCAAGGGCTTCGTACTCGACCTGCGTTTCAACCCAGGCGGCACGCTGCCAGGTGCGTTGCTGATTTCCGACATGTTCATCGAGAGCGGCTTACTTTTGAGGGTGACACCACGAGTCGGCAAGGAAGACAAACACTACGACTCCGGCGAACCCGACCTGAACTTCAACAAGTCGAAGTTTCCGATGGCGTGCCTCGTTAACGGTGGCAGTGCGAGTGCATCGGAGATCGTCTCTGCCGTGCTGCAAGATTACGATCGAGCGGTCGTCGTCGGCGAACGCAGCTACGGTAAAGGCAGCGTGCAAACCGTCGACCCGTTCGATACGACGGGCGGCGTGTTCAAACTGACGACGGCGCGATACTTCCCGCCGCTCGGCCGCAACATCGACAAGCGAAGCACGACGGGCAAGCCCGAGGATGAGTGGGGCGTGTCGCCGACCAAGGGCTACGAAGTCAAGATCACCCGCGAAGAACGTCAGGATCTCGGCGAATTGCTCTACGACAAGGAGCACATCGGTAAGGCCGTCACGCCACAGAAGGCCGCGAAAGCGCCGTTCAAGGACCGCCAACTCGACGCGGCGCTCGATTACCTCAAGAAGGAAATCGTGGCAAAGGGCGTCGGCACGGCAAAGAAAGCCGGTTAATCCGGTTGCAACGGCCAGCGAAGCTGTGCGGAATTCGATGAGTGTACCCGCTGGGGAATCCCTGGCGGGTATTTTTATGCGCGATCTCGGCTTGGAATGATTTCCCCGACTGTCAGAATTAATTAAAGTTCTGAATCTGGCGAACCGACACGTTCGCAAACGAGGTCAAAAATCATGAGCCGATTGTGGTGGAGTATTCTCGGCATCGCCATTCTCGCCAGCAATTCGGGCTGCCGATCCTGCGCTGAGCGATCGCGGTTTAGCAGTTGCCGGGAACGCTGCGACACGCCGACATCGCGAAGTGCGGGCTTTCCCCAAGGCCAAATGACACAGCAACCGCGCTACTCCGGCAACGCCATGGCAACGATGCCGATCGTTCCGCAGCCGTATTACAACAGCGCCCCGATCAGTTCCGGCTTCGCAACCTACCCGCAAACGATACCGACCGGCATGACGTCTGCGCCGATCTTCAGCGCCCCGACAGGCTACCCTACCGGCGGGGCGGCATCGCCAGGAAACGAACTACCGCCCCCCGCCGAGTACGCACCGCAATCGTCCGCATCGCCAACGAATTCGAGCGGTTTGCCGTACCCGATTCCACTAACGCCAGTTGGGTTGGCGAAGTGAGTTCCCCATTAGCATCAAGTTAAGCGTTTGCGGGCGTTTCCACTCTGTAGTTGAGCTTGCTCGGATCGGCCAGTAACTCGAAGGTACTAGCAGACTTACGCTT
>JAYWCL010000144.1:0-42737 GCA_043780595.1 Limnoglobus sp. | reverse complement strand
CTCACCGGCGCGAAACACGCCGACGAACTCGCACGAACCATCGGCCTACTAATCGGCGACCTCAACCGAAACTTGATGCAATTGGAACTGAAGAAAGTCATCCGGCGGCTACCCGGCAATCAATACGAACGCCGGTGATAGGTGGGCTATTGGAGGTTGGCGCGAACGTCGATCATGTATCTACGCATCGCACCTGGGTTCTTGCACGGTCATTTCGCTTTGGCGTGCGCGATCATACGCAGGTACTGTTCGGCGATCGTTCGCAGGGGGGCGTCGGGGGGCAGCGCGATTCCCTCTGGTTCCAGAACTTGCCGGAACCGTCGCTCGGCATCGCCGATTTTGCCTTCCTGTAGGGATAACAACCCGCGACTGAGATAGAAGTTCGCCTGTTGATCCCAACCGCCGACGACGTTGTTGATGATTTCCTTCCCGATTGAGCCTCCGAGGATACCGCCAACGCTGGCATGGGGCGCGCTGATACCCGTCGCCAGCATCGAGGGCAGCATCTCGCCGACGAGTGCCGCACGGATCAACCGCTTCGCGTCGTCGGGCATCTTACTTTGTCGTAGCATGTCGGACTCGTACGCCTCGCCGAGCTTCGCGTAATTGCCGGTGACGCGCCACATCGCGACCTGAAGTTGCCGTTGTCGGTTCGTCAGTTGTGCGACGATTCGCGGGTCGGGGTTTGCCGATTCCGAGTATGTTTTGATCTCGCTTTCGATCGCTTCCAGCCCGTTGGTCGCATCTTCGACGCGTCCGCTGACGAGCTGAATGTTTGAAATCATCACGATGGTCTCGAAGCTCGCGATCGCGTTCGGCCCGAGATCGCGCTTCTCTTCGACCGCCTTCTGGAATTCGTCCATCGCTCGCGCAAACAGTCGACGCTGCACGGCCGCATTGATGAGCTGGGCGACATCGGGCTTCGCATTCGAGACGTACTGATCGAACGGATCGTTGACGGCGGCCAAGCGATTCGTCGAGGCAGTGAGTAGCTTTTCGTGTTGTTCGATGGCCTTCTTCTTCACTTCCGGATCGATAGCATCCGCCCCGCGGCGCAGATATTCGCGGGCTTCGGTCAGTGCTCGCTGTTCGAGGTCGATGAAGCCGGCCGCTTGGTAACGTCCGGAAAGATCCCTCGCCATTTCGTACGCCATGAGGGCGCTCTTCGGGGGAAGTTTGTCGAGCGGCGGCATGCGGTCGAGAAATCGGCGCAAGCCCGCGATGTATTGTTCGACGCGTTCTTGTTCGGGAACTCCAGGTATCCCGACGAAGCCCGGCCCCGCAGCACGGGCCAACGCGAGGTACGCATCGGGGTTGTCCGGATTCGCAGCAATGGCACGCCGAGCGGCACGAATCGACAACAATTGGAAAGCCACGGATAAATCGCTCGGGGGCGGTGGCGTCACGAGGCGGTCGAGTTGATTCGTCTTGACTGCCAAATCGGCAACCATCGGGTGGATCGCCGCGGCAACGGTTACCGGCCAATTGTAATTGTGCCGGCCCACTAGGTTCTGCCGAGTCCGATTCGCCAGATCGTAATAGGTCGTCGAATCGAGCGCATCGACCGAGAGAACCTTTGGCGACGGCATGAAAAAGGCATCGAGTAGCTCGGGCGATTTCACCGGGGCGGACGTCGGACGTGGGGGTTCCGGTAGCGGATTCGCATCGTTGGCGGGATCGCACGCCAACCGGACGGGATCGAACGCGAGTTTCGCAAAAATCGCTTGCGTCTCGCCGATCACCGCCGCGCGGCCATCGATGTGCCACAACGAATAGCCGCCGTTGATCTGCGTCAGTTCGATCACTGGCAGTAGGTCGAGTTCGCGCGGCGGATTCCGACTATCGGTAATCACGATGTACGCGATGTCGTACTTTCGGCAGATTTCGCGGAGTGCGACCGGGTCGGTTTCATCGACGCCGGTTCGGTTGACGAGCGCCTTGCGGACCTTCAACCAATCTTCGAGTTCGGGCAGGTGGAAGCCGTAGCGGCTGTTGGCAAACACTTTTTCCTTGGTGCTAAACCACGCGGTGTGATTCGCCAGATCGGGGCTGAGGATCAGGCCGCGGTAGCTATCCGGCAGTTTGCCCGAATCTCGCCAGCCATCGACGATTTCCACGGTGCGAACGAGGCCCGCATCGGGTTCGACCGCCCAGGCGACGCGGTTCACATACGCGGGGTCCGAAACGAGCGGATGCAGCCAACCGGGGTAAGCCGCTGCGACGAACGCGAGCAATGCCGGAATCGCGAGCAGTCTCGCCACCGTCGCGCTCAGTAGCAGAAACCGCGTGTTCATATTGGACACCGTGCCGAGCGTAATCCGGTTCGTCAGTTCGGTGATGGCCGTAGCCAATAGCGGCACTGCCACGATGGCGAAGAACAGGATCGAGCGAAAGTGCATTAGTGCGAGAAACGCAAACGCGACCCAAAGGACCGCGTGCGAGATTCGCTGACGGCCGTAGGCGAGCGCGAGCAACATTCCGCCGACGAACAGCAGCACGGCAAACGCAGCGACGTTGAGGTTCCAGCCGAGTTCTGGGCGCGAAAGGAAGAAGTTGTCGAACGTGGGTAGCGAGATCAATCGAAATTGTTGATCGGTCTTCACCGATGCGGGGATACCGATACCGAACTCTTGCGGGATCTGCCAGACGCGCACGTGATGCGGGTTCAACGTGCAGGCGACGACGCCGATGCCGAGCGCCTTGAGTAGCGAACCGATAGGAATGCCGGCCGGTGAACCTTTCGCCAAGATCGCTTGTAGCCACTCGCCGATGAGAACGAGCAACACGCAAAGTGGCCCGAGGAAGAACCAGCTATCCGAATTCGCCCACACGCAGAAGAGGACGCCGAGCGAGATCGGGTTGACCCAACTGCCCGATTTCCATTCGCGGCCGAGCAAAATGTACAGCGTGACGGCCAGGAAGAACGCGGAGACGATCACGGGCCGTAAGCCGGTGTGCGGCGTCGCCGCCATGACCGCAAGCGCACTCACAATCACCCACGGCCACCACGCCTGCCCCGGTTTTCGGATGAGCAACAGCACGCCAAACGCGAGCATGAACAGGACCGCCTTTACGGCAACGATCGTCGCCCCCGTCGTGTCGGCGGTGTAAAGGAAGTAACTGCCGACATCGATTAGCCAGTTGTGGTTCACCCACGTGCGCGTGGAAGTCACGAACGAAAGTGGGTCGGTGCCGAACGTGGATTGGCCCTTCACAATCGCCCGACCGACCGCATAGTGCGTCCATTGATCGCTATTGCGCGCCGTGTGCGAGGCCACGAGGAACGCCGTCGCCAATACGAGCATCGCGAGCAAAAGATCGACGCCGGAGTGCCACATCGGCCACCGGGCTTGCGCGTCCGCAGCGGATGTCGGGTCGGCCACCGGGGTCGGCAACCCCACTTTCGCGGGGTCGGTCGGTAGCGAGATCGTTGCGTCGAGTGGTGGTGTCGGCTCGGGAGTCGAAGGAACTTTCACGAAGGCCTCTGGGACGGAACCAGACAGTAATAATGACGTTAGGTGTTTAGGTAGGTACGCCCCTTCAACGGGTCAAGCACGCAACCTCCCGTTTCCCTGATACGCCATTCGCACCGATTGGGTTCCGCGAAACTTCCCTCACACCGCGATTAGCGTGCGTTTCACTTCCGGTTTGCGCAGCACCGCGAGTCGTAGAGGTGCGACGAGGCAACTCCACAGCGGCAGAATCGACGTAAGTCACAATTGCGGACGCTCAAAAACCGTTTTTCGGGTGTTTTTCGGTCCCAAAACACCACTTTTCGATCGCAAATCGCCGATCCGTTTCGAGGGGTTTTGCGGTATCCTGTCATCCTGTCGTGGCTTATGTCGAGGCTCTCGATTACACATCAGCCACAACTACTGGTCGAAAATCGACCGAATGCGACCCTTTTGCGACCGAATGCGCCTTTTCTATGTCATTTCGCGACACTTTTGCGTCATTTGGAGACACTTTTGCGTCACTCCGCGCACGACGCAAATTCCGACTTACGTCGGATCGCCTGCGATTTTTTGACTTTGCGCATTTGTGTGGGTGAAACGCGAAAATCGCAAATGATATTCTGTTGAACATCGACGTACATTCGCGTATCGTGATCGCATGTGGTGCCCATTTCTTGCCTCTCCCATCGACGAGGTTCACCATGCGTCACTCTTTGTCACAGACTCGGCAATCGAAACGCAAACCGTTTCTCGGCGTCGAACTCCTCGAAAGTCGCGACGTGCCGGCGACGTTCACCGTCACCACCCTGTCCGACACCGGGGCCGGCTCACTGCTGGAGGCGCTCAACCAGGCCAACGCCGCTCCGGACGCCGACACCATCGTGTTCGCCGGTGCCGCGATCGGGGGCGTTATCGGCCTCTCGACCTTCATCAACCTGCCGGCCAGCACCGCGGCTGTGCCCCAGCCCGCCGGGCCGTCGGCGTTCGTCGTCACCAGTCCGATCACCATCCAGGGGACGGGCGAAACGATCACCCGGACCGGGACCACGGCCTTCCGGCTGTTCCAGGTGACGGTGAACGGGAACCTGACCCTCCAGAACCTGACCCTGAGTAACGGTCTTGCCCGGGGCGGGGCCGGTGGGGCGGGCGGAGGGGCGGCGGGCTTGGGCGGGGCGGTGTATAACCAGGGGTTCCTCCAGATTCTCAGATGTACTGTGATCGGCAACCAGGCGGTTGGCGGGGCAAACACCGGCGGTGGCTTCGGCGGCGGCGGCGGCGGACTGGGCGGCCCGGGGGATGGGGCCGGGAACGGCGGGCCGCCCAATGGCGGCAGCGGACCCAGCGGCAGTCATACAGGCGGCTTCGGCGGCGGCGGCGGCACCGGCCCCGGCGTCGGCAACTTCGGCGGCGGCGGCGGCGGCTTCGGCGGCGGCGGCGGCTTCGGCGGCATCGGCGGCAGCGGCAGCGGTGGTAGCGGCGGCTTCGGTGCCGGCGGCGGCACCGGCAGCACCGGCGGCGGTGCCGGCGGCTTCGGCGGCGGTAACGGTGGCGGAGGCGGCTTCGGTGGAGGTGGGGCCGGGATGGGCGGGGCAGTGTTCAACCAGGCCGGGGAGGTCGTGATTACGAACACTACCGTCACCGCCAATACTGCCCGGGGGGGCGATGCCACTGGGGCGGGAACCCAGCAGGCCGGTGCCGGGCTGGGCGGAGGGCTTTTCAACCTCAACGGGGCCGTCACCCTGACCAATGTGACCGTCGCCGCCAACACGATCAGCGGCGGGGGCGGAACGGTCGGCACGTTCTCGGCCGGTGCCTCCGTGTACAACTGGGCGAACAACGTCGGCCCTGACACCCCGGCACAGCGCGCCACGGTGATAGTCGCCAACAGCATCTTCTCGAACGCGGCTTTTAATTCGGATCTGGTCAACTATCAGCAGTATGGGTCAGCCGCCATCACCGCGACCGGCCCGAACATCGTGTCGGTGGCAGTGGTGAACACCTTTGGGACGGTGTCCGGGACAGCGTTCACGGTCACCGACCCGAACCTCGCGGCGCTGGCGAACAACGGCGGGTTCACGCAGACGATGGCCCCGAACCCGGGCAGCCCGGCGCTCAACGCCGGGAGCAATGCCGCGACCGCCGGGCTGACCACCGACCAGCGCGGGCCGGGGTTCGTCCGCATCTCGAACGGGACCGTTGACATCGGTGCCTTCGAGGTTCAGGTGCCGGTCGTGGTGGCCCCGACGGGACTACCGGGCGGCCAAGAGGGCACCGCGTACAATCAGACGATCACCGCGTCCGGCCCGCCCGGCCCGTACACGTTCGCCGTCACCTCCGGCAGCCTGCCGACCGGGTTGACCTTGAGCGGCTCCGGAGCGATCACCGGGACGCCGACGGCGGGTGGGGCGTTCGCCTTCACGGTGAGGGCGAGTAACGCGACCGCTCCGACCCCCGAGACCGGCAGTCGCAACTACACCATTCCGATCGACGGCCGGCCCACGATTTCCGACGTCCCGAACCAGCCGGCAGCCCCGCTCGGGACCGCGGTCGGCCCGGTTCCGTTCACCATCGGTGATGCCGAGACGAGTGCCAACAACCTGATCGTGACCGCGGCATCGAGCAACACGACCCTCGTCCCGACGGGCAACGTCACGTTCGGCGGGAGCGGGGCGAACCGGACTGTGAGTATCACCCCGGCCGCCGGGCAGTCCGGAACGGCGACCATTACCCTCACCGTCGCCGACGCGAACGGGGGGACGGCCAGCGACACGTTTACTGTCATTTTTAATGCCTCGCCGACCATTTCCGACGTCCCGAACCAGACGACGACGGCCGGGACCGCGGTCGGCCCGGTGCCATTCACCGTCGGGGACGTGGAGACGGCGGCCGGGAGTCTCGCCGTTCAAGGCGGTTCCTCCAACACGGCGCTGGTGCCGAACGGGAACATCGGGTTCGGCGGGTCCGGGGGAAGTCGGACGGTGACGGTGACGCCCGCGGCCGGGCAGATCGGGACGGCGACCATTACCCTTACCGTCACCGACGCGGACGGGGGGACGGCCAGCGATACGTTTACCGTCACCGTCAACCCGCCGCCGCCCCCACCGCCGCCGCCGCCGCCGCCGCCACCACCGCCTCCGCCACCACCGAATACGCCGCCCACCATCTCGGATGTGACCAATCAAACCACAAACGGAGCCACGGTCGGGCCGCTGGCGTTCACCGTCGGCGATGCGGAAACGCCCGTCGCTACGTTAATCGTCGCGGGACAATCGAACAATCCGACGCTGATTTCGAGCGTGGTTGTCGGCGGCAGCGGGGCGAATCGCACCGTGACGGTGACGCCCGTAGCCGGTCAAAGTGGTACGGCCACGATCACGCTGTTCGTGCAGGATGGAAATGGAGCCACCGCCACGGATACCTTCACGGTAACGGTCGATCCCACATCGCCACCGCCACCGCCACCGCCACCACCGCCACCACCGCCACCACCGCCCCCGCCACCACCGCCCCCGCCACCACCGCCACCGCCGCCGGGAACGGTCAAGCCGGTCCTGGTGGGGTTCCCGCAATTCGGGGTTGGTGCCGATACGGGTGCGGGTAGCGCGACGCTGTTCAACACCGATAAATCGGTGCGGTTCGCCATCGCTCCCTTCGGCAATTTCACAGGTGGCGTTCGCACGGCGAGTGCGGACTTCAACGGCGATGGCGTTGCCGATCTCATCGTCGGCACGGGGCCAGGCAGCGCCACTCGCGTCGTGATTTTGGATGGCAAATCGCAGGCCGAACTGTTCTCGGTCAATCCATTCGAGTCCTCGTTCACGGGCGGCGTTTACATCTCGGCAGGCGATGTCACGGGCGATGGGATTCCCGATCTGGCGATCACGCCCGATGAAGGCGGTGGGCCGCGTGTGGATGTGTACAGTGGAGCGGTCGGCTTCCCGAAGGTGACCGGCTTCTTCGGCATCGACGACGTGAACTTCCGTGGCGGCGCGCGTTCGGCGATTGCGGACATGACCGGCGACGGCGTCGCAGACCTGATCGTGGTTGCCGGCTTCGGCGGCGGGCCACGGGTCGCAGGCTTCGATGGCAAATCTCTCGCGAGTACGCCGGTGAAGATTTTCGGCGACTTCTTCGCCTTTGAACAGGCACTACGCAACGGCATCTTCGTCACGGCGGGCGATCTTAACGGCGATGGCTTCGCGGACCTGATCGCGGGTGGTGGACCCGGTGGCGGGCCGCGCGTGTTGGCATTCGACGGCAAGAGCTTGTTGAACAACGAATACGTGAACCTCGCGAACTTCTTCGGCGGCGATGTCAACAGTCGCGGTGGAATTCGCGTCGCGGTGAAAGACCTCGACGGCGACACGAAAGCCGACCTCGTGGTCGGCTCGGGCGCAGGAGCCGGGTCGCGCGTGACGGGCTACCTCGGCAAGAACATCGCCGCAAGTGGTACGCCACCAACGCAGTTCGACTTCGACTCGATCAGCGGATTCACGGGCGGCGTGTTCGTTGGGTAAGAGTAGTGGTTAGTGGCGAGTGGTGAGTGGTGAGTGGTGAGTAAGAAGTCTCCACTCACCACTCGCCACTCGTCACTTCTTAATTAAGCGTGAATCGTCGTGCCGAGCCAGGCGGCGCGGGCGGCTTCGCCGACGCTTTCGGTGAGCGTCGGGTGCGCGTGGACCATCCGTGCGATGTCCTCCGCACTGCCGCGATATTCCATGATCGCCACCGCTTCGGCGATCAAGTCCGAGGCACGCGGGCCGAGGATGTGGATGCCCAACACGCGGTCGGTTTTCGCATCGGTGATGACCTTCACGAAGCCGTCGGCCTCGTCCATCGCCTTCGCGCGGCCACTCGCCGCAAACGGGAACTTGCCCACCTTGTACGGCACGCCGGTCGCTTTAATTTGTTCTTCGGTCTGGCCGACGCTCGACACTTCGGGCCAGATGTAAATCGCACTCGGGATGCAGTCGTAGTTCAGGTGCGGCTTGTGCCCCGCGAGCATGTCCGCGAACGCCACGCCTTCCTCGCTGGCCTTGTGCGCGAGCATCGGGCCGTCGATGAGATCGCCGATCGCGTAGACGCCGGGGACGTTCGTGCGGAACTGTTTATCGACGGGGATTCGGCCCGATTTCGCGTCGAACGTCACACCCGCTTCGGTCAGGCCCAGCCCCGCCGTGAACGGCCGCCGACCGACCGAAACGAGGACGCGATCCCCCTCGAAGTTCACCGGTTTGCCGTCCTTCTCCGCATGGACCGTCACGCTGTCGTACTGCACCGTCGCGCCGGTGACCTTGGTTTCTAGGTGAAACTCGATCCCTTGCTTCGTCAGAATCTTTTGCACGGCCGTCGCGACTTCGCCATCGCAGATCGTCAGGATTCGCGGCAGGAACTCGACGACGGTCACTTTCGAACCGAGGCGTTTCCACACGGAGCCGAGTTCGAGGCCAATATACCCGCCGCCCACGACGATCAAATGCTTCGGCACTTTGTCGAACGTCAGTGCTTCGGTGGAGCCGACGATGTGCTTGCCATCGAACTTCAGGAACGGCAGTTCGATGCTATCGCTCCCCGTGGCGAGCAGGATATTTTCCGCTTCGAGAACGGTCTTCGTGCCGTCGGCCGCCGTCACTTCGACTTGTTTGCCCGGCAACAGTTTGCCGGTGCCGTAGTGTGCGGTGATTTTGTTTTTCTTGAACAGAAACGCGATGCCGTCGGTGAGCGATTTGACGACGCCATTTTTGCGCGTCATCATTTCCGGCAGGTCGAGCGCGATCGTGCCGACGCGGATGCCGTGCCGCGCGAGTTTGTGCTTCGTAATATCGTAAAGTTCGCTCGAATCGAGCAGCGCCTTCGACGGAATGCACCCGACGTTCAGGCAGGTGCCACCGAGCGCCTTGTTCGCGCGACGCTCGACGACGGCCACCTTTTTGCCGAGTTGCGCAGCCCGAATCGCCGCCACGTACCCACCCGGCCCCGCACCCACAACGACGAGATCAAACTTCTCCGGCATGTCGACTCCTGTGAACTTAAATCTCGAACAACATTCGTTCGGGGTTTTCGACGCACTCTTTGATTCGCACGAGGAACTGCACCGCTTCGCGGCCATCGATGACGCGGTGATCGTAGCTGAGCGCGAGGTACATCATCGGCCGGATGACAATCTGATCGTTCACGACGACCGCACGCTTTTGGGTGGCGTGCATTCCGAGGATCGCGGTTTGCGGGGGGTTCAGAATCGGCGTACTCAGCATCGATCCGAAGGTGCCACCGTTGGTGATCGTGAAGGTGCCGCCCATCATGTCGCTGGGCGTAATTTTATTATCGCGGGCGCGCTTGGCGACGTCGGCGATGGCCTTCTCGATGTCCGAAAAGCCGAGCGTATCGGCGGCCCGAATCACCGGCACCATCAGGCCCTTCTCGGTACTGACGGCGACGCCGACATCGTAGAAGTGCTGCATGACGATGTCGGTGCCATCGATGCGGGAGTTGACCATCGGGAACGCTTTCAGCGCGTTGACGGCGGCCTTCACGAACACCGACATGAAGCCGAGTTTGACGCCGTGCGTCTTCTCGAATTTCTCGTTGTATTTCGTGCGCAAATCCATGATCGCCGTCATGTCGGCTTCGTTGAATGTCGTCAACGTCGCGGTCGTGTTTTGCGATTCCAGCAGGCGTTCCGCGATGCGTTTGCGGATCATCGTCATCGGTTGGCGCGTCTCGCGGCCCGCGATGGCCGCTGGCGCTTTCGGGGCGATCGCCATCGTGCCGTTCGGCTTTGCCTGGTAGGTGAGCACGTCGTCTTTGGTGATCCGGTTTCCGGGGCCGGTGGCAGCGATTTTCGCGGCATCGAGTCCCGCATCGCCGACCATCGCACGCGCCGCCGGCGACATCACGATGACATCGGGCGAACCCGCCGCGGTCGCCGCAGCCGGTGCCAACTTCGCCGTGGGCACGCCCGCCGGATCGATCGTCGCCACCGTCTCGCCGATCTTTACCGTCGTGCCTTCGGGAACGAGGATTTTCAGAACGCCCGCCGACGGAGCCGCCACTTCCACCGAGGCTTTGTCGGTCTCGAGTTCGATCAGTGGCTCGTCGACTTTGACCGATTGGCCATCGCTTTTCAGCCAGCGCGCAATGCGGGCTTCGACGACCGCTTCGCCGACCGACGGGACTTTCAAATCGATGCTCATGTACGTTCTCGCGTCGAGTGGGCGGATGTTCAAGAATCAATCGTAGCAGGCAACCGTTCGATGACAGCGTCGAGGTCGGGTGCCATTACGAGAAATCGAAGCAGGCTCTTGAGTGCTGCAGAGTCGGTAATCTGAAGTACGCGCGGCATCAGTGCCACACCCGCCTCGCCAAATTTGACGTCGAGAATCGACTCGATGTTCTCGTAAGCATTCTCATTGCGTTCTTGTTTGCGTTCCAGCGCCAGCAACGCCCGCTGGTACGGATATATAGAAATGGCTCGGCTTGCTTCTTTTCGTCTTCGTGTATTTCGTTCATGAATACATCCTCGCGTAGTGGGGCTAATGTCATTATCCAGTCGATTGTCTTGAACAACAATCGCACGCGGCGTTTGTCGAGGCCGCGATTGTAGAGGCTGCGTACGAGTGCCAGTTTCCATTGCACCCGCGCGCTCGGGTCGCCGCGGGTTTCGAGCGTCTTTAGGTGTGCGAGTGTCACCGCGGCAAACGGGTTCGAGTCGGTTGCCAGTTCCACTTCC
Source organism: Limnoglobus sp. (assembly GCA_043780595.1). Classification (GTDB taxonomy): domain Bacteria; phylum Planctomycetota; class Planctomycetia; order Gemmatales; family Gemmataceae; genus Limnoglobus. Next base: position 31,553 of record JAYWCL010000144.1, on the reverse strand, counting down.
CGTGCGGCATATTCTAGCAGCTTCGCCGTCGGAAATGTGAACCGCACTTCGCAGCCCCAGCGACCTGCCACGAACTCGCTCGGTCGCCAGTTCGGGTGGTCGTCGCCCAGGATCGCGAGGCTCACGGGCATCGTGCCGTACTTGTCGCACAGGCGGTGGTTGTACGTATACATTCGCTCGGCGAATGTCGATTGTTCTTGGCTTTGCACTTCGACGTGAATGAGCAACCATTGTTCTTGGCCATCGCGCATCCAGACCTTCGCGAGTTTATCGACGGTGCCTCGGCCTGCCGCCGCATCGGGTGCGATGCGTTCGAGTTCCTTGTCCAAGAACTCGTGTCCGCGTTCGACGTCGATGTTCGCGTAGACTTGCGGAAAAAAGAACTCGAGGAATGGTTCGAAGAACCATTCAATCGCCTCTTTCCAAGGCCCATCGAACTCGCATTCGGGTTCGGGTTCTTCGACGATTGCGTCCATCGTGGTTACACCTTGACGCCGTGGCTGACGACGGTCGAGCCGTTCTTGCCGGAGGTCACCGCGTACTCGCCGGTGGCGGTGAACGCCTTCTCGACGAGTTCTTCCTGTTCGTGGTGGTGAATCGAGTGCGAGCCGGTTGCGGGGCTGGCGCTCGAATCGCGACCGATGTACTCGAAGGAGAATCCCATCGCCCGCAAACGAGGCTCGACGAAGAACCAGCCGCCCATGTTCTGCGATTCCTCTTGCACCCACTTCCACTCGTTCGCCTTGCGATACTTGGTCAGAATCGCTTTCAGGACATCGAGCGGCCAAGGGTAGAATTGCTCTAATCGCAAGATTGCGACATCATCGTTCTCCAGTGCCGTTCGCTTGGCGAGCAGGTCGTAATAGACTTTCCCGCTACACAAGATCACCCGCTTCACGCGGTCGGCGGCAGGCAGTACGTCGTCGATCACTTCCTGAAATCGCCCGTTCGTAAACTCCTCGACGGGCGACAGCGGTAACCGTAACAGCGACTTCGGCGTCATCACGATCAGCGGCTTGCGGAACGTGCGTTTCACCTGCCGTCGCAGTGCGTGGAAGTAGTTTGCGGGCGTCGTGAAGTTGCACACCTGCATGTTGTTTTCTGCACACAATTGCAGGAAGCGTTCGGGTCGGGCAGATGAATGTTCCGGGCCAGCGCCTTCGTAACCGTGCGGCAGCAACATCACGAGGCCACTCGCGCGGTTCCACTTCGATTCTCCCGAAGCGATGAACTGATCGATGATGACTTGCGCGCCGTTGACGAAGTCGCCGAACTGCGCTTCCCACATGACGAGTGCGTTCGGGTCGTCGAGCGAGTAGCCGTACTCGAAGCCGAGGACGGCGGCCTCGCTGAGGTTGCTGTCGTAGGCATCGAACGCAGCTTGTTTCGGATCGAGGCACGCGAGCGGGCAGTGCGGGTTGCCATTCTTGTAGTCGTAGAGATACGAGAAGCGGTGGCTGAACGTGCCCCGGCGACTGTCTTGCCCGCTGAGGCGAACCGGGTGGCCTTCGAGGACGAGCGAACCGAACGCGAGTGCCTCGCCCATGCCCCAATCGAGCTTGCCGCGATTCGTCACTTCCGTGCGCCGCTTGCGCAAAATCTCCGCGAGCTTCGGGTGCAGTGTGAAGCCATCGGGAACGCGATCGACTTCGGCCGCGATGCGATCCGCCACGGCTTCGGCGATCTTCGTCTCGACGGGGGTGTGATTGTATTTGTTCGTCATGCCATCCCAGCGAGCACCGAAGCCCTTCATCCCCTTCTTCCGTGGGGGGCCGTCTTTGACTTCGTTCAGTGCGGTATCGAGTTGGCTCTTAAACTCGGCATCGATGGCATCGGCTTCGCCGGGTGTCAGTACGCCTTCGTTAATCAGCTGCTTCGTATACACCACCGAAGCGCTTTCCTTCTTCTTGATGATCTCGTATTCGACCGGTTGCGTGTACGATGGCTCGTCGCCTTCGTTGTGTCCCCAACGCCGGAAGCAGACCATGTCGATCACCACGTCGCTCTTGAATTGCTGGCGAAACTCGAGTGCCAACTCGGCGATATACACGCACGCTTCGGGGTCTTCGGCGTTCACGTGGAAGATCGGTGCCTGAACGAACTTCGCGATATCGGTGCAGTATTGCGTGCTGCGCGAGTCGCGCGGGCTGGTCGTGAAGCCGATCTGATTGTTCACCACCACGTGCAGCGTGCCGCCGGTGCGATACCCCGCGAGGTTCGCCATGTTCAGCGTTTCCGCCACCAATCCCTGACCGGCCATCGAGGCGTCGCCGTGAATCAGCAACGGCACGCCGGTGGAACGCTCGGTGTCGCGGTGCAACTGCTGCTTCGCCCGCACTCGCCCTTCGACCACGGGGTTTACCGCTTCGAGGTGGCTCGGGTTCGGTGCCAACGAAAGGTGAACCGAATTGCCATCGGACGTCGTCACGTCGGCGGAAAAGCCCATGTGATATTTCACGTCGCCGTCGCCGCCTTCACTCGCGTCGGCGATGTAACGATCTTGGAACTCGTTGAAAATCTCCTCGAACGGCTTCCGCAACACGTTCGCGAGCACGTTCAACCGCCCGCGGTGCGCCATGCCGATGACGAGTTCCTTCACGCCCATCGACGGCGACTTGTCGACGATCGCATCGAGAATCGGCATCAGCGTCTCGCCGCCCTCCAGCGAGAACCGCTTCTGCCCGACGAACTTCGTGTGCAAATATTTCTCGAAGAGTTCCGCATAATGCAGCGTCATCAATGTGCGAATCTTTTGCCGTTTCGGTAGGTTCGGCCGATTCCGTCGCGGTTCCATTCGGCTGGCCAGCCAGGTGCGGGCGGAGATGTCTTGAATGTGCATGTACTCGACGCCGATCGTGCGGCAGTACGTTTCCTTCAGCGTTTCGTAGACGAATTTCAACGGCTTCAGCCCGTCCATGCCGAAGTACATCGAGGCATCGACCGTCTGTTCGAGGTCCGATTCCGAAAGGTGAAAGCGGTCGAGGCTAATCAGCCACGGGATCTGCGTCGGGGCCGGGTGCAACGGGTCGAGGTACGCGGCGAGGTGGCCGAGATCGCGATACGAGGTGATCAGCCGCACCGCACCGGTTTGCAACCGCGTTTCGACGCTGGTGATCGAGCCGGTAGGGGCGGTCGCCTGGCTCGGGGTTTTGCCCGCGAATTCCATCCCCGCGAAGAACGCCTGCCAGGTCGGATCGACGCTCGCCGGGTCCGCCTGCCACTGTGCGTACATGCTCTCGACGAGGTCTTGATTGTAATGATTCGCGAAAGTGTCCCGAGTCATCGATTCGCTCCGGGGCTACGCACGCAGCCGGGTGGTGAACGTCGTCCGTACGAGTATCCATAGTCTACGCACGGACCCCGACAAGGAACGATGTAACTCGTCAGTCTGGTGAAGTCGACATCGAAACCGAGACGGATAGCTATCGGAACGCCCCCGATGGCAACGCAGTGAAGAATTTCACTTTAGCGTTTTCATTTCCGTGCGATCCGTGTTTTCCGTGGTTATTCAGGTCTTTTTCTGTCCGCTCGTTCTACAGAATTGAAGAGAACCACGGAATTCACGGAAAACACGGAAACGGAACAAGAGGTCCACACGGTTACGGAACGATCGCCGACGGTCAAATTGTCGCTGGCGTCCGCCGCACTCGCATGGCACCCACAAAAAACACGAGACAAAGCCCGAGCATCGCGTAGCCGATGACCTCGAAGGCGCGGCTGGTGCCGCCGTTGTATACGAGTGGCCGTACCAAGATCGGCGAGACAAACTGACCCACGAAGATCGCGCTCATCATGCCGCCGGTCAGTCGGCCGCGGAACCGGTTCGGCGAGATTCGCATCATCCACGTGCTGAGCGTCGGGATCATCAAACCGGAACCGAACCCGGAGATGATAAGCCCGAGCCAGGTCATGAGTTCGATATTTGCCAGGCCGATGATGACGTGCCCGCAACCGACGAGCGCGTAGAGAATGACGAGTATCCACGGGGCGGCGATTCGCTTCGCAATTCGACCGTAAAACAGCGACGTGACGACCCCGGCCAGCGTGATTGCGGCGATGGCGAAACTGCTTTTCGTCGGCTCGGCCCCGTACAGCGATTTCATGTGGAACGGCACTTGCACCGGCCCGAGATAGAACGCGACCATCGCCGAAAGCCCCACGAAATACAGCATGAGAACCGTCGGCCAGGGGATCGGCAGCGGTTCGTCGATGGCGCGACCGGGGATGTGATCCGTCGTGATGCGGGGCGGTTCGGGAAGGGACAACCACGCCGCGTAAAGGAGTGGCAGCGCGGCGACGTACACCGCGAACGGCGCGTGCCAATTCAACGTCGCGAGTTGACCGCCGAGCGGCAAGAATAGCACGCCACCGAGGCCCATGAACGAGGCTTGCAGCCCGAGAAACCGCGCACGCTCGGCACCGGCGAAGTAATCGCTGATGAGCGTCGTACTCGTCGTCATCATCAACGCGATCGCCACACCGAGGCCGAGCCGCCCCGCGAGGATCGGGTACGGGTCGCTGAGGTACAGTCCCGTCGTGCCCGACAGCGCGTACAACCCGAGGCCGATGAGCATCAAGCGCCGCCGACCGAAGCGATCCACCAACACCCCCGATAGCGGCGCGAACAGCGCAATCGCCAGCGCCGGGATAGCCAGAACGAGTTTCGCGAGTAGATCGCTATTGGGAAATCCGGCGAACGCGGTTTCGATTTGCGGCAGAGCCGGGGCCACGATCGCGCCCGCCATCACGGTCATCATGCTGATCGCCATCAGCGTCGCACGGGCTTCGAGTGTCGGCGGTGGCAGGGCAAGTCTCCCGTTCGTATTCGTGCCGCCCATTCCGTGCCGTCTCCCGGTGGTCGCGTCTCCGTACCGGGCGCATTTTCAGATTGTAAGGGGCATTTGACCACACGACGCATTCCGCCGCGTCGAACGTGATGTAGAATTGCAATTGGAGAACCGATACGAATCCGTTATGGAATTTCGACGAGACTCGGTCTGCGTTCCTTACGAGCCACCGGGCTTGTCCCGGTGGGAGACTCCCACCGGGACAAGCCCGGTGGCTCGTCGCTGCAACCCGATTTTGAACGGTGCTCGTTTCACTTCAACAGCAACAAAACTCCGATCACGCCGGCCGCGATGGCGGTGGCGATCATCACCCAGGGTAACCACTTCGGCATTTCGCGCGACGAATCGGGTGCGGGTTTGGGTTTTGCGGGTCGTTCGCGCGGGACGCGCTTCGGCGGCGGTTTATCGGAGGTGACGGGCATGGTGGCGGGCGGTCGGGTCCGACGCGACGGCGTTGGGTTCGGTACGGTTTGGCGGGCGCTCAATGTGTCGCGCGATTCGGCACTCGAACGGGTGGCGCTCGGCACGCTGTTCGCGGCGACCGATGCGGGATCGACGACCAACACGCGGAACTCGGGGATCGCACGCACCGACTCGAACGGCCCCGCCTTGGTTCGGCAGACCACAATCGCGTTCGGATCGCCCAACGTACCCGCTTTCAAATTCTCCTGAATCCGCTCGGTCGTGCCCTTGACCGTCTTTTGTTGGCCATCGGGCATCTTGTAAACGAGGTACCAAATGTCCGCGACCGGCGCGCTTTCGGGCATCGCGATCAACGTCGGTGTGGAGTTCTGCAACCGATTCATCGTATGCGATGTATCGGCGCGGTTCTTCCAGGTTTGCCCGGTGAGATCTTCGATGAACTCGCGGCAACTCGCGGGTCGCGCGGCGGGGTCGGCACTCATCGCTCGCAGGATCGCGCGGTTGACGCGGTCGCCGAGTTTCGGGCAGACTTGCTTCGGCGGCGGGAAATCGTTCTTGATCTTCTTCATCCAGCAATCGAGCGGGCTGGTTTTCGTGAACGGCACTTCGCCCGTAACCATCATGTACAGCGTCGCGCCGAGGCTGTAAATATCGCAACGGACATCGGCATTCTTCGCGTTGCGGAACTGCTCCGGGGCCATGAAGTGTGGGGTGCCGAGGCCACGCCCCGTCTTCGTCAGGTTCAATTCGCCTTCGACGTCTTTGACCAACCCCATGTCGGTCAGTTTCGCGATGCCATCGAGCGTGACGAGGATATTGTCCGGCTTCACGTCGCGGTGAATCAAGCCTTGTTTGTGCGCGCGATGGAGGCCATCGCAGACCTGGCTGATGATGTGAATCGCGGCCGCTTCGGCGATGGCCCCCGTCCGTTCGACGCGCTGGCCGAGCGATTCGCCGTCGACGAATTCCATCACCAGGAACGGCGAAGCGCCCGTGCCGCAATACTCGATCGCTTTCACGATATTCGGATGGTCGAGCAGGCTGGCGGCGCGGAATTCCTGCTCGAATCGCTTCAGAAGCACCGGGTTCTTGGCCGTTTCCGAAGGGACGATCTTGATCGCAACGATTTCGCCCGTAATCACACTGCGCGCTTTGTAGACGGCACCCATACCACCCTCGGCGATTTTCGCCAAGAGGTCGTAGTTGCCGACTTGTCGCGGTTGTGTGGAGGTGTCCGATGCCATGGGCGTACAATGGCTCTAACCGGTGAAGGTTGTAGGTGGGCGTGGGTGCTCGCACGATCCTCTAAATGAGGTTATAGTTCACGACTGGCGTTTTCGCGCACGGAATGTTGCGAAAGTTGGTTCGGGTGGCCTGCTCGAATCGGCAAACTCAAAAACCGTTCCGTTTCTGCGATCCGCTCAATCCCAAATGATCGACCGCGTCGTGCAGTATGCCCAGACGTGGGCGACCGTACGCCGGAATCGCAAGACGACACCCTTTCCGCACGCACATCGGCTACAATTGGCTATCGGTATGAAGTCCGCGAGTCACCCGAAACGGAAATGAATTCCATGACCCAGCTCGGCTTTTACAACACGAACCTGCCGCCGCACCTTCGCCACCTGAAAGAGGAAATCGAGGGCTACGCGCGCGGCTACGGCCTCGACTTTTACGAAACGATCTTCGAAGTCGTCGATGCCGACGATCTCAACGAGATTGCGGCGTACGGCGGCTTCCCGACGCGGTTCCCGCACTGGTCGTTCGGGATGCGATACGAAGAGCTGAGCAAGAGCTATAGCTACGGGTTGTCGAAGATCTACGAGATGGTGATCAACAACGACCCGTGCTACGCCTACCTCATGCGATGCAACCACACCGTCGACCAGAAGCTGGTGATGGCGCACGTCTACGGCCACTGCGACTTCTTCAAAAATAATGCCTATTTCGGCCACACCACGCGCAAGATGATGGACGAGATTGCCAACCACGGCAACCGCATCCGCCGCTATGCCGAGCGGTTCGGCAACGAGGAAGTCGAAAAATTCCTCGATCGCTGCATGTCGGTCGACGACCTCATCGACATCCACTCGGTGGCGATCCGGCGGCGCGACGACCCGATGAAACACCCGCCCTCGCAGACCGGCGACGACGAGGAAGAAACCGACGACAAGCCGGTGAGGTTCAAGGCGAAGGACTACCTCGCCGACTTCGTGAATCCGCCCGAACAACTGCGACTGGCCGAGGAAGAAAAGCGCCGCGCGAAGACGAATGTGCCACACTTCCCCGAGCGTCCGGAAAAGGACGTACTGCTGTTTCTGATCGAACACGCCCCGCTGAAAAGCTGGCAGCGCGACGTGCTCTCCATCGTCCGCGACGAAGCGTATTACTTCTACCCGCAGGCGCAAACGAAGATTGCGAACGAAGGCTGGGCGTGCCTGCAAGCCGGGTCGCTGGTGCTGACGGATCGCGGCATTCTCGACATCCGCGAGATCGCCGAGGGCAAGAAAGCATTGACAGTGTCCGATGGCGAGCAACCGCAAACCGTGCTCGATTGGGCGGTGATCCCGAACCGCGAAACGGTGACGGTACTCACGCGACGCGGCTTGAAAATCAGCGGTTCTGTCACGCACCGCGTCATTGCCGACGATGGCGAATGGAAGCGCCTCGATACCTTTGCCGTGGGCGATCGCATCCGGTTGGCGCGCGGAACGCAACTCTGGGCGAAGGCGTACGTGGAATTGCACTTCAATCGGGATGAGGAAATGCGTTCCCGGCCTGAAGGGGCCGTTCACGGTGGGTGGGGTCTGAACGGTCCCTTCAGGACCGAATCTTGGGTGATGCCGTCTTTCCCAGGGCGTTGCCCTGGGCTGACAGAACGAACCTTTCAGGCTCGAAGACGGGCTGCTGGGTACGCAACTTCAAAACTTGCGGCGCGGGCTGGCACGTTGCTGAAGAAACGAACCCGTGTTCGCTTGCCGGAAATCGTCGACGAATCGTTCGCGGCCTTCCTCGGCTACCTCACGGGCGATGGCCACATCAGCGACCGGAAACGCACGATTGGCCTGACGACGGGCGATGAATCGCAAGCCGATCATTTCGTCGAACTCGTGGAATCGCTGTTCGGTATCGTGCCGCGGAAAACCTGGGACGTGTCGAAGTGGCGTATCCGCTTCAGTTCGCGAACGGTTCAGGAATTCCTCGTGTCGCTCGGTCTGAAAACGGGCTTTGCCGCGCGCCAAAAAACGGTGCCCGATTGCATCCTGCGTTCGCCGAAGCCAGTCGTGGCGGCGTTCCTGCGGGCGCTCTACGACTGCGATGGCTACGCCGGGCCATCGGGCGTGATCCTTTCGACTTCGAGCACCGCGATGAGCGAAGTCGTGCAAATCCTCTTGCTGAACTTCGGCATTCTGTCGTCGCGTCACCTTCAGAAAGACGATTGCTGGCACGTCTCCACGCTGGGACAATCGGCGGAGATGTTCGAGCGAGAAATCGGTTTCGGACTGTCCCGCAAGCAGAAACGGTTGCAGTCGTACATCCAGGATCGTCGGTGGTTCAAAGTGGAACCGGACGATGACGAGGTGGTGTCAGTGGAACGCGGTCGCGCCGATGTCTACGACATTACGGTGGCGAACACGCATCGCTACGTGGCGGCGGGGTTCGTCAATCACAACAGCTACTGGCACAGCACGATGATGACGCAGAAGGTGCTCGAGCCTGCGGAACTCATCGACTATGCCGACCATCACTCGGGGACGATGGCGACGAGTTCGCAGCGGTTGAACCCGTACAAGCTCGGCATCGAGTTGCTACGAGACATCGAACGACGCTGGAACATGGGACAGTTCGGCCCCGAATGGGAAAACTGCGACGATCACGAAACCAAGATGAACTGGGACAAGCAACTCGGCCTCGGTCGCGCCAAGATCTTCGAGGTGCGCAAAATCCACAACGACATCACGCTGATCGACACGTTCCTCACGCCCGAGTTCTGCCGCGAAAACAAACTGTTCTCGTTCAATTACCAGAACCAGACGAAAAACTACGTGATCGAGTCGCGTGAGTTCCAGAAAGTGAAGCAACGGTTATTGTTCAGCCTGACGAACTTCGGCAAGCCGTGGATCTACGTCGTCAATGGAAACCACCGGAACCGCGGCGAGTTGCTGTTGCGGCACGAGTATAATGGGGTAGAGTTGAAAATGACGGAGGCGCACGATGTGTTGTCGAACGTGCAGTTTCTGTGGGGCCGTCCCGTCCATCTGGAAACCGTCGTCGACGACAAGCCGACGCTGTTGAGCTTCGACGGAACCGACCGCACACAACAAGTCATTGGAGCCGAAAATGACCCTCGCAAAAACCCTGCTGTCCGAACTCAGTGACTGGAAGCCGAGCGGCGCGGGCCGCCATGTGCTTAGCTTGCCCAACGCCGATGGCTGGACGACCCGCATCGAAGCCGACCACAGCGGCGTGGTCGGTTGTCTGCTGCGCGAAATCTCGATGACCCGCGACGACGCCACCGATGCCCCTGCCAACGTGCAAGCGTGGGCAACGGGCGTGGCGGATCGCGTCTCGGGGTTGCTCGAAGATCTGAAAGTGATCGAAGTCGATGCCGAACGCGGCGAAGCGGTTCTGCGCAGCGACGACCCGACGAAGAACGGCGACACCGTCGCCTACTACGAAGTCGTTCTCACCGGCACCGATACCGCCAACGTCGCCCGCTATCAGGCCAACCGCACCGTCGGCACCAAACGCGAACAAATCCCGTTCGCACTGACTCACGAAGTCGTCGCCAAACTCGTCGGCGATATCGCAGGGTAGCGACGTGTCGTGTCATCGCGAACAGTCGTCAGCAATCTACGGGTTGCCGCGAATGTTCTGCTTTCAGAATCAATTTCGCCTGCGATTTGACATTTTCCCGCCTGCGTCGCACATTTCATTCGTGAGAGTTCGCGATTTTTGATTTTCTAAGGCGGTCGACGAGACGCGGCACATGGCACGATGGGAAACGGTATCGCTCCTGCGCGATGGGATGGCGGCCGCCCGCGCGGGGGATAAAGCTCGGACGTGGTCGCTGCTGCGGCGCGTCACCGAACTCGAACCGCAGAACGAACTCGCGTGGCTTTGGCTCGCGAATTCGTCCGAAGATCCGCGCGAATCGCTGTCGTGCCTCCGGCAAGTTTTAGTGGTGAACCCCGAGAACGAGTTTGCGGCATCGGGGCTACCGGAGGCACTTTGCCGTGCCGGTGTGGTCGCCGCGAATGCGAACGATCGCGCCCAAGCGAAGGTCTGGTTTTCCGAAGCGACCGACCTCGCACCGCGCAACGAAACCGCGTGGTTGTGGCGTGCGGGCATGGCCGACAGTGCCGAAGAAGGCATCGAATATCTGCACTTCGTGCTCGCGATTAACCCGAACAACCAACGCGCCACGCAAGGCATCGTTCACTTCGAATCGCGACGCATCCATAAGTGGAACTGCCCCGCGTGCGAGTTCGCCGACGCGCAGCCCCACTTGCGTTGCCCGCGCTGCCAAGCCATCACAACGCTCGAAGCCCCAACCGCATTCGACGACATTCAAAACGTCGAACGCCGGTTGATCGAGCCAATCGCGAAACGGCTGTACGACAACCTGCAATTAGAGCCATCGTCGACGACCGCGTATCGCCTCGGGTTGGCATACCTGAACATGGGCTACGCCGAAGACGGGCTGAAATCGCTGCAAATGGCGGTGAAATCGCGATCCGCCGACCCACTATGGCCCGCGCAAATTCAAAATCTCATTCAGCATCGGCTGTCGCAAGTCGCGCGCGCAAGCGAACCGCCGATGGCGGAAATCGTCGCGTCGAGCCTCTCGACGATCCTGATCGTCGACGATTGCCCAATCGATCGCGCGCAGATCGCCGAGGCGTTGCGCGAGGTCGGCTACACCGTCGTGGAGGCGGCGGGCGGGTATGAAGTCGTGGAGAAAGTGCGACAGTACGGCTCGCCCGCGCTGTTCCTGCTCGACGTCGATATGCCGGGCCTCGACGGGTATCAACTCTGCAAAATCCTCCGGCAAAGCCCCGATACCGCGAGCGTGCCGATCGTGCTCATGATGGAAAATGCAGGCTTTTTCAACAAGCTACGCGGGCGTTGGTCGGGGGCGGCGGATCGACTCGCCAAGCCGTTCGATCCGCAAACGTGGCTCGCATCGGTGGCGAAAGTCGTGCCGATTCCCGTGCCGTGACAGTGGGCTGTCAGCGTGCGAATCGCACGTCGTAAATGAAGCACGTCGAAGTCCGCGCGATCGGCGTTTGTCGCTTCAGCCACGCCAGTACGATGAGTTTCGCGGGCGTCTCATCGGGCGTTTGATGCATCGTGCTGATGCCGACGGCGAGCAACGACGGCCCGAGGATCTGGAGCAACTGCGCCTCATTTTCAATCAGCATTTCGTGTAACGCAAAGCGACGAAACGGCGGCTGATGCGCCCGCGGATCGGTCGTCAGATACCACGTTGCGAGCGCCGGTTTGCCGTTGGCTTCGTGCCACCGCGCGAGTTCGGGAATGCCTTGGCCCCAGTCGTTGTTCGAGTCCGCAAGGTAGCGATAACACTTCCCCGGCCCGCCGAAAAAGGCGTTCGCATAGGTGATGCCGTGCGGCCACACCCACGTTGCGAGAGCGCACATGATGGCGATAGCCGCCACGCCGATTTTGTGCCCGAAGCCGCGCACGACGGCGACTGCCAGCCCGATGTCAGCAAAGGCGATCGCCGGGAACACGATCCGTACGCCGAGTTGCAACTTCATAGTCAGCGACGAGAGCAAGAGTAAGAGTGCCAGCAAAACCAGCCGATTTCGCAGCGAACGGGGCCGCAATAGCAACAGGGCCAGCGCGAGAAGTGCAATCGTCTCCGGCGTTTTGACCGCCACCGCGACGGGGAAATAATACCAGACGGCGTGCGGGTGCCACTGCCCGAGCAGGTACACGCCGCGACCGCCGTCGTTGTGCCGCATCTGAAACACCAGCGCCGTGGCCGCGTTCGGCACCGCCGGCCATTCGGAAAGTTGCTGGTAAAGTGGCTTGAACGTGTCACTTTCGGGGAGTTGTTTCGCGTGAACGGCCGTACCCCATTCGGTCGGGCGATGTTCCCACCCGCAGACGACGATTGCGGTAATTATGCCGATAGCCACGACGCACGTCATCGCGAATAGCGAGCGATGAATCGCCTTCCATCGCCACGCTTCGCACGCAAATAACGCCAGCCCGCAGTAAAGTAACGCCGACGCTTTTGCACTGATTGCCAAGCCGAAAAGCACACCAGGCAACACGATTCGCCATACGAACTTTCGCTCGCGGCCCGCTTCCCAATGGTACGCGAATGCGACTGTCAGTGCGGTGACAGCGATGTCCGTCGTGGCGAGTGCCGCGTGCCCGAGGAAGGTCGGATCGGTGGCCACGAAGCCGACCGCGATTCGCCCCGCCCACGGCCCACCAACACGCTTCCCGAACCGCATCGCATACGCGAGCAACAGCCACCAGAACGGCAAGTTCCCCGCACGCGCGAACGGCAGTGTCACCAGGATGTCATCGGGCCACACTCGCCCCGTCGCACGCTCCCACAAATACAACGGCAACGTCTGCACGTTCGCGGGTAATGGCATCGTCCCCCAGAACGTCAGGCGTTCGTTCGTGCCATCGCGCCAGCCGGATAACCCCGCCGGCACGTAGAACGACTCGTCGAACGTCACGCCGAGCTGCGCCGATGCCGTCAGGCACCATACCGACGATGCGGCAATGATGGCGAGTAGCCAAATGCGGTCGAACCAGGTGTTCGCAGATGTTGGGTTCATGGCCAGTTTGAATACGATATTCTTGCCCGCTTGCATACACCGAGACCCCCCGCAGATGCCGATCGAATGGATGAATCCCACCCGGCCACAGCGAACCTTTCGCGCGGCGATGTTCGACTTCGATGGCACGCTCTCGCTCATCCGCGAAGGTTGGTCGGGCATCATGGCGGACATCGGTGCCGAAGTGTTCGTCGCGCAAAACGTGCTGACGAATTCTGTCGAAGTCGAGCGGAATCGCTTGGAAGAAGGCGTGTTGCGGTTGAGCGGGCGGCCGTCGATCGATCAGATGCGCTATCTCGAAAGCGAAAGTATTGCACGCGGCGCGACCGGCCTCGATGCGCTTGCGATGCTCGAAGAGTTTCAGCACAGGCTGTTCGCACGCATTGCCGACCGCACATTAGACCTCAAAGCGGGCCGCGTGCCGTCGCACGAATGGGCGGTGCCGGGTACCCATGCGCTGCTCGATTCGCTTCGTGCGAAGGGAGTGGAATTGTACCTCGCGAGTGGCACAGTCATCGATTCCGTGCGTGCCGAGGCGGCGCTACTGGGTGTCGATCACTATTTCGGCGAGCGGATTTATGCCCCGAGCGGCGAAACCGCGACGTTCCGCAAACGCGATGTCGTGGCACGCATTTTGAGCGAACAACAGATCCGCGGCGAAGAGCTAATCGGCTTCGGCGATGGCTTCTCGGAAACGGTGGAAGTGAAAGCCGTCGGCGGAACCGCGATCGGTATCGCCAGCCGCGAGAAGGGCGAAACCGGCCCGCACCCGATGAAGCGCAAGATGCTCATCGAACTCGGTGCCGATGCCATCGTGGCCGACTACGCGGGCCACGCCATGTGGCTCGGCGAGTTGTGGGCGTAACCTATGCCGTCTGTTGCACGGCACGGAAATAGGCGAGGCCACGGTCGACGGGCGTCGTCTCGGATTTGGCTTTCAGCAGTGCTCTCACTCGCAAAATCAGTTCGGTTTTGTTGATTGGCTTCGTCAGGAAATCATCGGTACCGACGTCGACCGCACGCTCGATGTCGGTGGCCTGATCGAGTGCGGTGACCATCAGAATGCCCACGTCTTTCGTGGCCGGGTCGGCCCGCAATCGCTTGCAAACTTCAAAGCCACTAAACTTCGGCATCATCACATCGAGCAGGATCACATCGGGCGACCATTCTGCTGCAAGTTTCATCGTTTCGTCGCCGTTCGCGGCAATCCGCGTGTCGAACCCCGAGCCATCGAGGTGGGCTTCGAGCAACTCGGCATTCGGAATATTGTCGTCGGCAATTAACACTCGCGGCATCGCATCGCTCCTGATCGGGTATGGTGCAATATACTTCGAGAGGGCTGATGCTTCCACCCCATGCCCACAGACGGACGTGCAGTAACGCGGGAGCAACTCAAAAAACGAGTGGATCTCCATTTGTGTCGTGCGAAGCACGACCAGGCGAGCGGGGTGGCGTAAGCCCCCTGATCCCGCCAGAGTCGTAGACAACTTCAATTTCAATGAGACAATCTCCATCCCTATCCATTGCGCATGACATTGATGGAATCGGGGCGATTACACGCGTAAGCACCTCGCCTATCGCTTGCGTGCGGCGATCAGATAGCCATACGCACGCAATCTCGGCAGCAGCCAGGGTTGCGATAATCCGCCCGTCGAGCGGACGCCGATGGGCGAGACATTTTGCACGTCGAAGCCCGTTCGTTTCAAGAGGGAAATCGCTTCGCGGCGGGTGTAGTGGTACAGCGATAGTTTGGCTCCGCCGTACGCTTGTGACATCGCGATGTCACCCGAACGGAGCGTGCGGAGTGCAATGGGGTAGAATCGCCGATTGTGAACGTGGAGCACCAGTCGTCCGCCGGGCTTCAACACGCGATGTGCCGACAGCAAAGCCGCCTCGCGATTGTCAGCCCCGCGAATCATCCCGAGTGTGCTGAACAGGCACGCGGCATAGTCGAACGTGGCATCGGGCAGCGGTGCGAGATCGACGAGGTTTGCCTGAAGATACTCGGCATTCGGCACCGGGTTCGCGCGGGCGGCGGTGAGCATTTCTTCGGAGAGATCAACGCCGAGACAACGGAAACCCCGGCGTGCGAAATGTTGCGTGAGTCGCCCCGTGCCGCAACCGAGATCGACGAGCGAACCGGGCGTGGGAAAGTGCGTTTCGCAGAAGGAAATGTCGGCAGCGGCGAGCGGCGACAACGCCATATGCGCGTCGTAACCGCCGACCATTTCGTTGCTGTGGAGGTAATCCCAGAGGCCGCGATCGACCCCGGGTGGGAGTTGCCAATCGGGGATCGGCGTGCGTGATGTCATGCGCGATCCCCTTCGGTGTCTACTTCAACGAGGCCAGATACTCGACGAGGTCCAGGAACTCGACGGGTGCCATCGTGCCCACCTGACCGTCCGGCATACTGCTTTGCTTCAGCACGGTTTTCTTCTCGACGTCGTCTTGTGGGATCGTCTTCTTTTCCTTGCCGTCGAAGATGACGATCTTGTCTTTGTCTTCGGAAATCACAAGACCGGTGACGACACCACCGCTGAGCCGTTCGATCTTCGTCGAAAGATATTTCGGTTCCACGTCCGCGTTCGGGTCGATCAGCGACTCGATGATCTTCACGCGGGTCTTGGATCGCTCGGCGACTTTGTCGAGGTTCGGTCCGTAGTCGTTGCCTTCGCCCGCCCCGACCTTGTGGCAGGCGATGCAGTTCCGCTGGAAGACTTCGCGGCCCTTCGAGGGATTGCCCTTCATTCCCGCGAGTGCGGTCATGGCCTTGTGGCGTTCTTCCTTCGATTTCTCTTCGTTGCTGAGTAGCAATTTGATCCACGGTACGGCGAGGCCACCGGTCTTCGATCCTTTCACGATATCGTCGAGCATCTTCGCCGCTTCGGGGTTGTCCTTCGTCAACCGACCTGCGAGGTAGTCGGGTCGCCATGCGGCTTCGTTGGCACCGAGTGCGCTTTCGACGGTGTACCTCACCCAGTTATCCATCGGCTTCTTCGTAATCGCCACGACGGCGGCCATCGCATCGGCGGTGTTGTAGAAGCTGAGGGCGCGGGCCGCTTCGGTGCGAACGCGGGGGTGTTCGTCGAGTGCCGCTTTCTTGAATCGCTCGAGCGCCGTCGGTACGCGATCGCGTTCGTCGGCAAGGATGTGAACGGCAGCGGAACGCGCCTGGAAAGTCTGGCAATTCAGCGCAATGTTCAGGTGTTCTTCGTTGATCGCATGGTGACCTTGTTGTACCCAAAGTGCCTCGCAGATCAGGCGATCGTACGCGGCGTCTTTCGGGTCGAGCGCCTTCACCCACTTATCCAGTGCGGGTAACACTTCGGTAGCGGGGCGGTCGTGGAGTTCGCGGCGGGCACGGTAGCGAGATCGCCATTCGTATTCGCGGAACTGTTCGAGAATCTCGGCGACGCTCTTACCGGCTTGCGTGGCAGGCTTCACGAGTGCTTTGTCTTTACCGACGAGACGATAGATCCGGCCGCGAACGTGGTCGCGGTTCGGGTCGCGCTGCGAGTACTGCATGTGCCCGATGAGCGCGTTGGCCCAATCGACGAAGTAGAGTGCGCCATCGGGGCCGATCTGCGGATCGCCTGGGCGGAAGTGCTTATCCGGGGAGCGAACGAGGTCGTCGTAGTTTTTGCCATCGGCCTTAATGCGTTCGCCCATGAAGCCCGCCCCATCGTCGCGCATTTTGTATCGCGTCAGGCCGTTCATTTGAATCACGCAGGCATAGGTGAACTGCATTTGCATATCGTCGGGTAGCGCCCGGCTGACGAGCCATTCGTTGCCGAGGTTCGGTCGCACACCGTTCGGCAGCACGAACTGCAAGCCTTTGCGTCCGCCGTACTGTGCCCCGGACAGCGGCGTGTCCCACGTCTGGTTCGGTGTCGTGCCATCGCCGACGATGCCCTGGCCCCACTCGTCGAAGACGTAGCACCACATGTTCGCCATGCCGGGCAACGAGAACTGGCGGATTTTCATCGCACGTGGGTCGAGGACGTACGCGCCGCCACTGCCGGCGCTACGGTGTGGCCCCCACGCGGTTTCCAGCGTCGTACTCGTCGCGATGCCTTCGAGCATGTGCAGCAGGCCGCCGTGGTTCCACTCGAACGCCCCGCACGTATGGTGCGTGTCGTCGGTCGCCCAGCCGTCCATCAGGTACGTGACTTCGTCGGCTTTGTCGTCGCAGTCGGTATCTTTGAGGAACAACATTCGCGGTTGATCGACGACGAGCACGCCACCGTTGTAAAACTCGAAACCGGTCGGGCAGTGCAGCTTGTCGTAGAAGACCGTACGCTTGTCGGCCTTGCCGTCGCCGTCGGTGTCTTCGAGGATCACGAGCTTATCGGCGGGCTTCGGATCGCCCGGCCGCCACAGTGGGTAGCTCGGCATACAGGCCACCCAGAGGCGGCCCTTGTTGTCGAAGTTCATCTGCACCGGCTTCGCGATTTCCGGGAACATCTTCTCGTCGGCAAACAGCTTAATCTCGACGTTGCTCGGCACTTTCGCGGTTTTGATGAACTCTTCAGGGGTCTGATACGCCAGCGGTGGCGCGTTCTCGGAGTAATCGCGACCGGGTTGGCCGAACCGCGTCGGAGGTACGATCAGATCGCCCGTCTGGCTATCGTCGGGCTTCTCGGCGGTCGCTTTGCCAGCCGCGATGTCCCAGACGAAGTGGTCGCGGACGGCGGTCATGTTGCGGAGTTTCACGTACTCGCGCGGGAACGTGTCGGTGTCGAACGTGCGACGGCCACCGTAGACGTACCAGCCGTTGACCATGCGGTAATCTTGCGAGTGGTGCCACGATTTGTCGTTGACGGCCGCGCGGAGTTTCTCGAACTCCGACGTGCCCGGTTTGATGGCACTCGCGTTCGTGCCGAATAGAATCGCGTCGAGCGTGGCCCCGAAAACTTTGTCGCCCGCTTCGTTCATCTGGAAGCCGCTCACCGTCAGCTTGCCGCCACCCTTTTCAAATGCGGCCAGCGTCGGTGTGAAGACATCGACGAACGCGAGTTTCCGCTTCTCGGCCACGGCCTTCACTGCCGCGGTATACAGCTTCAGGTTCTCGTTTTCTTGCTTGCCATTGGGCAGGTGTTTATCGCCGGTGTTCTCGAAGGCGAGCGGGCTGACCAGCACGAACCGCAGAGGCGATTTCGCATCGTCGCGCGGGTAACGGCGTGTGAAGTCGTCGATGAAGTTCTCGTAATCCGACTTGAACTTCTCGATGCCGTCCTTGCCCTTGAACGACTCGTTCCAGCCGAAGAAGCTGAGGATCGTATCGGGGCCGAACGCGGTGAGCGGGTCGTCGATCTTCGTGTAATCGGCGGAACGCTGGCGAATGCTGACTTCGTCGCCGGGGAAACCGAAGTTGCGAACGACGAGTTCTTTCGCGGGGAAACGCAAGTGGAGCATCGTCTCGAAGTGGCCGTAGAGGCTCATTCGCTCGGCGTTGGTGTTGCCGACGAACGCGATTCGTTCGCCTTGAATCAGTTCCAGCGGCAGCTGACTCGGCGGCAGTACGGCCCGTTTCGGTTTCGCCGGAGCGATTTGTTTCTCTGCCGTCTGGGTGGCAGGTTTCGGTTTTTTCTGCGAGAACGCATCCGAGGAAAGTAGCAGCCCGGCGATACCGATGCCGGTAATTGCGACGAGCCATTTGCGAGAGAGGAGCATATCGACGAGACTCCGATAGGTGACTGAGTTTACGGGTGGTTCGCTTCGGGTGGATCGTCTTGGAAGGCCGGTCGGAAGAGGACATTGTCCCAAATATCGACCTCATACTCAAGCATCTCGACCGGATTTACCAAACGGTGAATCAGATAGCGCCCCGTGCCGCCGCCAGAACGGAAGATCGCAGGCTGATTGTACGGGAAGCACGCACGCGATTTCGCGGTCATACTCGCCGGTAAAAAGTCCGGTCCCGCGTCCGCCCATAGCGACTGCATCTCGGGCGGTGCCGTCACGTACACGCGGATCAAATCGGTCACGACGTACTTCGCTTTCGGCAACGCGAACTTCACCAGCTCGCGTTTCATTCGGTAGTACGTCTTCTGCGAAACGAGCGTCGTGTTCACGTGCATGAACCGGAAAATCGGCTTGTTATTCAGTTCCAGATACACCGCATGAGGCGAATCGTGCCAGCAGATGAGTTCGCCGTCTCGCACGCCGAGTTCGCGTAAATGGTCGGCGATCTCGCCGATCTCCGCAACCGCAATACTCGGGAAGCCCCCGTACTCCAGGGCCAGCGAATCTTGTCTCGCTCGATATTCCTTCAGCGGAATGCCAACTTGCAAACACGATGCCCACTGGCGGGTCCGATCCCACTTCGCCAACGGGTGCTTGGGAATACACTCCCAGAAATTCGGTATCCGTTTCGCGTAGCCATCCATCCGGTCGTGGAAGTCCGCGTTCTGCTGATACGCGATCTGTACCGATCCGCACACGGCCAAGTAGATCAACCCGAGCGGGATCAGAATCGTCAACCGGTGCGCGATCAACAACCCGAAGAACAGCAGCGTCTCGGGGACGTGAACGTAGTGAAAGTGCTTCTGCAAAACGAACCCCTGCGCGATCCACGACAAGTACAACGCAGACATCATCTTGGAAATCGTGCGGCTGCGCTCATCGCGTTCCGCTTTGCGTAATTTCAAGCCGAACAGGTCGAGTATCGCGATCAGAATCCCGAGCGGTTGCCAAAACGACCACGGTAAAAAATAGAATAAATGTTGCTCGGCCCGAATCGACATCATCGAGAAAACGTGGCTCATGTACTGGCCGTTCCACTTCGTAAACACCTCCTCGAACGACGATAATGCGTCCGTAGAAAACAGCCACGCCACACCCAGAAGCCCGACGATTGTGCCACCGAGAAGGTTGCCGAGATAGTCGAGACGTGCGGTTCGCCAGTTCCACGATTTACCATCGATATTCCGCGCGATTCGCCGAAACGAGACCAACCAGACCGCCATCGCCATGATCGCTACGTGCGGCTTAATCCAGACCGCGAAGCCCCAGAGTATCCCCTCACGCAACGATTTCCGGAACGTCATGGAATCGGCGTCGGCAACCGTCCGGTTCGCACGAAGCAGAACCGCAACGAGCACGGGAAGGAGCATCCAGACGTCGCGCTGGGCGTGGCAAAACTCGGTCGTGAACGGGTAGAACGCGGCCACCCCCGCTGCAAACCAGGCGATTCCCGCGCGCGTCGCCCCGCACCGCTTCGCTGCGATGCCGATGAGTATCGTCGATGCGGCCACAATTGCCAGATCGACCGCACGCACGACTTCGACACTCGGCCCGAGCGTGCGGCGAATGCCGACGAGCAACCACACAAAGCCCGGCAGATTGGTATCGAAGACATCGCGATAATGCACGCCGCCCGTCATAATGTTGCGTGCGGCAATGTCGTAAAGCGTCAGGTCGCACCACGGCGGCATCCGCAAAAACAGCGGCACGCCGAGTACCAACAACGCCGCCGTAATGAGGTACGCCAGCCAAACCGAAACGCTCGGATGCGCGACGCACTGATAAAACGCGGACGTACGAATTCGCTGAAGCATCTCTGTGTTCTACGCATTCCGCCTATGGTGTAACGGTATGGGCGAACCAACCGGAGGTTTCGACGATGCTCGATGAGATGCTGAACCAAAAAATTGTCGTCGACTTCCGCAGCGAGTTCGTCTGTTTGGGCACGCTCAAACGCTACGATGCGCACTTCCTCGAACTGCGAAACGCCGACCTCCACGACTTGCGCGACACCGATACGAGCCGCGAAAACTACGTCGCGGCCTCAGCCATCACGGGCCTGAAACGCAACCGCAAAAAGATCCTGATCAACCGCACCGAGATCATCGCGATCTCGCTCTTCGTCGACATCGTCGACGAATAATAATCGAGCAAGAGGAACCCCAAGTGACGTGAAGTTACGATTGACGGTGTTTTCGGGTCATCCTGTTTTTGGATTCTTTATCCCAACGGGATTTCAGCCATTAGCCCTGGGTCGCGGCTTCCGCGCACCCAGGGAACTGAGCAAATTTCCACCGACCCTGAAGGGCAACGCAGCGAACGATTTCCTCATCGGCGTTTTCCTTTTCGTGTATTTCGTGTGATTCGTGGTGAGTTCGGGGCTGGTGAGATAACGTGTTGCGTTTTGTGGGTTTCCCTCGCTTGCGCGTCGGACTAACAAGATCGGATTGTTAGCCCGACGCGCAAGCGAGGAATACCCTATTGAATCCCGATGCCATTACGGAATGAAGAAACCGCACACCATCCGAAGCGAGAACTGCAAAATACGAGCGAAATAATCGTTCACGGCGTTGCCCGAAGGACGCGGTCCAATGTCTTCGCGATTTTCTCACGACGCAGCGGGGTCGAGGTGAACGTGCGTGGCGGCCCCGTTGCCGCGGAGTTCGATGACGCGGTCGGCCCTTCCTTGCGTCAAGAACGCTGTGAGGTCTACGCCCATTTCCTTCAGCGCGCCGAGGTGCTGTCGCGAGCGTTCTTCGGTCTGCCGGTGAATTTCTTGCTCGGTTTCGGCGTTTCGGCGGCGTTGTTCGCGGCCTGCAGTCCGCTCGGCTTCCTTGTGCCGCGCGTCGGCTTCCTGACGCTTTTTGACCATCTCTAACTCGGCCTCGACTTCGATCGCTTGCTCGGTCCGTCGCTTCGTCGCCCGGTTCATTTGCGCCTGGAGTTTGTCGTCTTCCAGTTCTTGCGCTTGTTGCTCTGTGGCGCGTTCGAGTTGGAGCCGCGTCCGCGCTTCGATCGCTTGATCGTGCATCGCCTGCAACCGGTCCGGTGCGCCGTACCCGCGATACACCACCTTGTTAATGCGATAGCCATTCTGCGCGGCTCGCACCGTGAGTTGCCCGTATGCTTCGATCTCGTTCAACTTTCCGGTATCTTTCTTGAATTGCTCGAACGTCCGACGGCCGACGAAATCGACCGCATCCGAAGTCGTCGCGTTCACGAAGTCGCCGATCGGGTCGTGCGTCGCGTCTAACATCCGTTCGATGTCGATCAGCTCGAAGAACATCATGAGGCGGATCGTCAGCACCGCATCGTCGGCGGTCCGCACGTCGGCGACATCGTGGTACATCTGGTCGGGCATCAGCCACAATTTCTGGAACGTCAGCTCTTTCGCCACTTTCTTGACGCCCTGCGATCCGCCGTGCGAACCGTGCCACTGGAAGGTGTGCAACCACTCGCCGGGCGCGGGTACGAACAGCGTCGGGCCGTAAACCAGCCGCCGTGCGACCGGCGCATTCTCGGAACCGCGCGAATAGACCACGACGGCCTCTTTCGCGGCGAGTTGCAGTGCTTCTTGCAAATTAATCTGTTCGTGAATTCGCGGGTCGAACCAGATGTCGGTCGGGCCGACGATGTGCTCCTGTCGCCCATCGCGGAAGCGGACGGCGAGGAAGTCGCCGGGGTGCGCGACGAAGTGCCGCATCTTCTCGAACCGGCTCGAACCCTGCCACACTCGCTTCGGGCCGACGATCACTTCCATACGGCCATCGCGGTAAATCCGCAGCGTCCGCTGACCATCTTCGACGGTGTAATACCACATCGTTCGGTTCCCATAATCGGGGGTCGTGTCTTCGCCGCGTTGGAACTTGAGCATCGCCTCAATGGTTCCGCTGACTTCAAAGTCGGTGTCATCGACACCTTTTTTGAATTCCACAATGCGACGGGTTCTCGGCTCAGCTGCGAGGTGCTTCCTCAATTGGCTCGACGTCACCGGGAACTCGCTGAGCATCGAATCGACCGACTCGGTTTCGGTCTCGCCGTAATGCCGTTGGATCGCTTCGAGGATCGTCGCTCGCGGATGTGCGACGAGGCGAATGTCTTTGTTCAGAATAAACGAGAGCTTGTCCGACAGCAGAATATTCGAAGGGTCGGTGGCAGCAACGGTCAGCGTTCGGCCGTCGATCCGCAACGGAAAGACCACATTTTCGTGGCAGACCGATTCAGGAATCATCTCGATGACGTTCAACGGCGATAGTAACTTCACCTCTGTGGGCGAGTCGTCCTCGTCCCCAAGGTGTACCGCCCCACGCCGTTGAATGAGTTCCTGATGCATAAGTTTCGACAATAACTCACGAGCCGACTCCAGTCAACGATTTTCCGGTACGCCCTGCGGCTGGCTCGGTAGAATCTCTCCATGAGCAATGCGGAAAAGTACCTGCGGCCGGAAGTCATTCGCCAGGTGGCGAGGCTCGACTTGCGTGCGAAGTTCATCGTCGAAGGGTTCCTGACGGGCTTGCACGGCAGCCCGTTTCAGGGCTTCAGCGTCGAATTCTCCGAGCACCGCAAGTACACGCCGGGCGACGACCTCAAAGATCTCGATTGGAAAGTCTACGCGAAGACGGGCAAATACTATGTGAAGAAGTATCGCGCCGAAACGAACATGACCGGCCATCTAGTGATGGACTTATCGAAGTCGATGGGGTACACGTATCGCCAGGAACTCACCAAGTTCGAGTATGCGATCTGCCTCGCGGCGGCGCTCGCGTACCTCATGATCCATCAACAAGATCCCGTTGGCCTCGTCACGTTCGACGATAAGATTCGCACGGTGTTACCGCCGAAAAGCAAGCGAAGCCAACTCGGCACGATGCTTTCCCTTCTCGCGAATCTGCAACCGACGGGGCAGACGGACATTGCCAACGGTCTGTTTCAACTGGCGGGATTGTTGCGGGGAAAGTCGCTGATTATGCTGTTCAGCGATCTCCTCACCGACCCCGACGCGGTGATGAAGAGTCTGTATCGGTTACGCCATGCCGGGCACGAAATCATCCTGTTTCACATTCTCGATGAAGCCGAGGTTCACTTTCCGTTCAGTGGCATGAACAGTTTTGAAGACCCCGAAACCGGCGTCGTGATGAAAGACATCGACGCCCGCGGCATCCGCGACGATTACCTGCAAAGTCTCGGTGAGTTTCAGGCCACGTGGAAGCGCGAGTGCGGCCTCGCCAACGTCGATTACGTACCGATCGATACGAGCATCGGCTTCGAGGTCGCCTTGATGGAATACCTCGTCCAACGCACCCGCCGGTTTTCGTGACGAGTGGCGAGTGGCGAGTAACGAAACGGAATTGACAATTCGGAAAACTACGTTGCTTTGGAAAATTCGAGGACGGCCAACGCTTCCGGTGCGATGAAGGCAACGCAAGCACCAGTCACAGGGGCGGGTTACGGCCAATGGCACTTACTTTCTTATGTAGCTGGCCTCTGTGAGGCCGGTGCCGAGGCAGCCTCTCCTCAATTGTCAGGCTTCCGGGGTCACAGATCCCAGCTACAAGAAGAGAAAGTAAGTGCCATTGGGGTTACGGCCCACCGACCGATGAAGTTCCTGTGGCGGCACGTACGGTCGTGCGTCTGGTGGTCGGTTGCCGCTGTGCCGCCCAGACGGTGACTCCGCCCGCCGTTAGGAGAACCATGCTCCCCACCCATACATACGAGCCGACCATAGGTTTCCCGAAGGGAAAGACCAAATACCAGACCCCAAGTCCGGCAGCCAGCGCGCCGAGCGTTGCCGTCGTAGCCGGGCGGCGACATGCCAGGAAGATCAGGCCGAGCAGTCCAAGGGGGTTCGCCAGCCAGGTGATAAAGGTCACCTTCTGCCATGGGGTGAAATTAGGACTGGGCACCGTCACCACCATGTTCACCAACCCTAGGACAAGGGCGTGCAACCCCGAAAGCTCGCCGCTTACGCCGTGCGGGTCACCTTTCTGAGGGCCGAAGTCAATCGCGGGGACTGCACAAGCGACTATATACAGGAGCACGACTGCAGCGCACCAACCCCGCACGACGCGCATTCGCGGTGAATCAGGCATACCCCCTCTTAACCAGTTATTTTGCCGACTATCGTCAGCATATCTTGACGAAATTGTAACAACTGCACTGACTGAAGCAACACATTTCGAGCATCTTTTATCGCTGGAACTATCCGTCTTTACTGAAGCCATCCGTCACAAGGCAAGTGCAATACGGTCGCGAAGCGTGGCTTGCGGCCAGATCATCCGGGATGCAGCGATCTGCGTGAGCATCGGCTTCGAGGTCGCACTGATGGAATACCTCGTCCAGCGCACTCGCCGGTTCTCGCGACGAGTTACGAGTTCCACGACTCCGCGTCCTCGGTCGCGACACACTCCACACGCCCCGGATACATGGCGAACGACATCGCCACCAAGTACACCCCGTACCCGATCCCCACCGCAACGTAGTCGGCGTCTTTGACGGCGGGTACGAAGTGGAGGATCATCACAAAGCAGTCGAGCAGGCACATCCAGAAGATCGCCGCAACGAAGACGATGCCTTGGCCGGCGCGGAGCACTGGCCCCACGCGATTGGACGCCAGGTGACGGCGGCCGACGTAGTACCGGATGAAGAGCGCTGCGATCGGGGCGATCCCAGCGACGACGCTCAACACGCCGTCGGCGTTCGGCAACACCAGGGCGATTCCAGCCGGGAGGACCGCGATGCCGATGGGCAGGATACCGTCCCACCCGAAGACGCGACCGGCCCAATCCCGGACATCCACGCGAGTCGTATGCATCGGTTCCGCGACCTGAATGTGATGGGCTTCTCGTTCGGGCCGAACCAGTTATTTTGCAATAGTAATTTGATTGTAACGCTTCAGACTCGGAAAGTCGACTCTTTGCCCGGATGGGCAAACCCGAATAGACGGAAAAACAATAGGCGACTTCATAAGCCTGAAGCCTGAAGCTATTTGAAGATTGCACCTTCACAAACGGTGTCTAGCAGCGAGGCGTCGTCTGGTCGGTTTCCAGTGAATTTAGAATTTGCAATCGAACCTTTGCCAAACTTTGCAGCGGAGAAGCTGCAATTATCGAAAATGCAATTATAGAAAGCAGCACTGCGCAGATTGCAATTGTCGAATCGACAATGCGAAAATCGCGCTTGACTGGCAAGCACACCAGACAGGTTGGCATTTATGAAGTCGCATCTCGAAAATTCACCACGTAGCACGGTTTTCTGTAACTTTGCAGAGGTAAAACTGCAATTGTAGAATTTAGAACCCAAATTCGCATGAAACTCGATTGCAATGAAGTAGCAGTTCTCAAAAGTACAATAATCGAACTGCCCCGCATGAAAAAGCGACATGTATGATAAATCAACAAACTTACATTGCAAGTTGTGAATCATTTGACTCAGAACATATCCTCTCAAATCAACTAGGGTATCTTCACCATGCAAATATGTCGGTAATGCCCCACTTGCGATACGGTTTTCCAGAAGGAGTTTTTCGACTCGGAGCAGCTCCGTGGCAGTCCATCGAGTACGTAGTTCGTTTATGATCGTTGAAGCCACGTTCAATCCTCGCAATAGCATATCAATACGCAATTCCTAAAGGGTTACGCTCGATTGAATGCGACATCCATCGTCATGTTAATCTTATTGTTTACTGCATGTTCCAGAATTTACGAATATCTCGTCCGTGACCAACACATAAATTTCGAGTGGAGTAGTCACTGCTGATGAGTCGCCTTAATGGAATACCTCGTCCGGCGCACTCGCCGGTTCGCGTGACGTCCGGACTCGCTACTTCGTCAATGCGGCTATTTGCTCCTTGACCGAATTGGTCGCGTTTAGGATTTCCTCTGCGGTACCCTGCCACTACAGTGAGTCTTGGCCGTGCGAGGCCACGACCCGGATGATGTACGGCCCGAACTCCTGCCACGACTTGATCTCGTCCGAGACGATTACATACTCCTCGAACGGGTACTCGTGGCAGTAGATGTCGAAGTTGGCCGGGCCGGGGCGGTCGATACAGAAGCCCATCATGTCGCCCATCGAGCGGTGCTCGCCGACGAAGCAGAACCGTTCCACTTCCGGCCGGGCTGCGGCCCACTCCTGCGATGTCTCGATCACCTGCCGCGGATGATAGAACCGCGGCCCGCCGCCGTGCGGGGACCAGCCGAACAACGACGACTCGCCCACAGCGGCCATGAACTCGTAGTACGCCGGCGGCAGCTGGAAGCCCAGTTTCGACTCGATCACGCGGACGGACGCCTCGCGGAAAGTCCCCCGCGACTGGAACGAGCCGGTCGCGCCGGGGGCGATCTCGATCACGTCACCCTGGCTGCGGTCGCACCACGCACGTAGTTGGGCCAGTGCTTCCGCGAGTGTCATCGGCGCTATCCCATCGGTGCGCTTTCTGCCGCCGGACCAGTTATTCTGCCGACTGCTTGTAGCGTATCTGGATTGAAGTGTAACCACTGCTTTCCATAAAGCAACACATTTCGAGCATTTATTTATCGTTCGAGCAATCCGTCCTGCCTGAAACCGTGCGTCGCGCGGCAGATCGCAATACGGTCGCATTTCCATCCCCGTTTCGCCGCGTCGCGTAGTCTTCGGAGCGAAGCGCGTGGCACGATGTATCGGGCCACAACGCGATTTTCAGGTGAGTTCACGCCCCCGCGCTTCGCTGCGCAAAGCCTTCGCGGCGCGGCTAAACGAATATTACCACCCACACGATTCCCGGCAGTCAAAAAATCGCAGACGATCCGACGTAAGTCGACTTTTGCTACGTGCGCGAAGTGACATGAAAGTGTCTCCAAATGACATAGAAGTGCGCGCAAATGACATAGAAATGTCGCATTCGGTCGATTTTCGGTCGCATTCGGTCGATTTTCGACCAGTAGTTTCGGCTGATGTGGAATCGAGAGACTCGACATAAGCCACGATACGAGTGGAAGATACGGCAAACCGGCCCAGTTGGCATCGGCGATTTGCGATCAAAAACTGGCGTTTTGGGACGAAAAAATGTCAAAAAACCGGTTTTTGAGCCTCCGCAATTGTGACTTACGTCGATTCGGAACGGCGTTTGGAATTGCGGGTTGACCCCGTTTGGCCAATTCCTACAATGCGCTATCCAAGAGATATCCTGCACCCACGACGGGAGGCCACTAGTTATGGCACATAAAAAGGGCCAAGGCTCTGTTCGCAACGGTCGCGATTCGAACTCCAAACGCCGAGGCATCAAGAAGTATGCGGGCGAAAGCGTCACGATCGGCGCGATCATCGTGCTTCAGTGCGGTACGAAGTGGCACCCCGGTGCCAACGTGAAACGCGCCAAGAACGACACGCTGTTCGCGATGGCACAAGGTACGGTTTACTTCAGCAATCAGGGCCGTAAGGTCAACGTCAAGCCGATCGAAGTGCCGGCCACCGTCGCTTGATCGACCGACGATTTCAAACGTACGAAAGCCTGCGGACTGCACAGTTCGCGGGCTTTTTGCGCATACCGATTGTTATCGTTGCAGTGACCCATCCACGACGCAGAGGGGCCGAATATGCAAGACCGCATCTCGTACAAGGGAATCACCTTCGACGACGTTCTGCTCGAACCGGGCTATAGCGAAGTCGTGCCGAAGGACGTCGACGTTCGCACGCAACTGACGCGGAACATCCGGCTGAACATCCCGATTCTGTCGTCGCCGATGGACACGGTGACCGAGAGCGAACTCGCGATCGCGCTGGCCCAGGAAGGCGGGATGGGCATCATCCACAAAAACCTGTCGGTGGTGATGCAAACCCGCGAAGTCGACAAGGTAAAGCGATCCGAGAACGGCATCATTACCGATCCGATTACGCTGCCACCCGATGAAACCGTCGGTACCGCGCGGCGGATCATGGAACAGCACCACATCAGCGGCGTGCCGATCACCGTCGACGGCTATTTGAAGGGCATTCTCACGCGCCGCGATCTGAAGTTTCTCGGCGATAACAACCAGAAACTTTCCGAGGTAATGACGAAGGAAAACCTCGTAACGGCGGTCGTAACCGCTACGGAAGTGCCCACGTTACTTGAGGCCGAACGCATCCTCACCAAAAAAAAGGTGGAGAAACTGCTCCTCGTAGACGATGAATACCGACTGAAGGGGTTAATCACGATCAAGGATATCGACAAGGCCGAGAATTTCCCACAAGCGTGCAAAGACAGTCGCGGTCGCTTACGGGTCGGGGCGGCGATGGGGATTCTGGATTACGAGCGGGCCGATTCGCTCATCCGGGCCGGGGTCGATGTGCTGGTCGTGGACTCGGCGCACGGTCACTCGAAGAACGTAATCGATACCGTCCGCGAGTTGAAGAAACGATATTCGATCGATGTGATTGCCGGGAACGTAGCGAGTGCGGAGGGGGCGAAAGCCCTGGCCGATGCGGGTGCCGACGCGGTGAAGGTGGGGATCGGCCCGGGGTCGATCTGCACGACGCGAATCGTCTCCGGTGTCGGCGTGCCGCAGATGTCGGCGATCGGCAACGCGGTGCAAGGCTTACGCGGCACGAACATTCCGGTGATCGCCGACGGTGGCATCCGGTATTCGGGCGATATTACGAAGGCGCTGGCCGCCGGTGCCCATTCGGTAATGCTCGGCGGGCTGTTTGCGGGCCTTGCCGAAAGTCCAGGGCAGATGATCCTGTTCCGCGGACGGAGCTTTAAGTCTTACCGCGGCATGGGATCGATCTCGGCCATGCAGGCCGGTTCGGCAGACCGCTACCACCAAGGGGCGGCCACGCCGAACGGCAAGCTGGTGCCCGAAGGCGTCGAAGGACGAGTACCGTACAAGGGGCCGCTCGCACCATTCGTGTTTCAAATGGTCGGCGGCATCCGCTCGGGGATGGGTTACGTCGGATCGCGAACGCTCGAAGAACTACGAACGAAGGCCCGCTTCATTCAAGTGAGTGGGGCCTCCGTGCAGGAGGGTCATCCACATGACATCGCTATCACGCAGGAAGCGCCGAATTACAGTGTCTCCGATTACTCCGGCTCAGATGGCGATTAGCTTCGCCGTCTGGCTCGGAGTGATGGCCGGGGCGAATGGGCAACAACCCGTCGCCGCACCGACACCGTTGCCACTGCCGATGCCCGCATTCGTTCCCGGCACGCCCGCAACGACGCAGTGGGCACCGTTTCCGCAATTGCCCCCCGTGAGCGTAAGCCCGCCAGTCACCTTCGCGCCGATCCCCACGCGAACCGCATTCGAGCCGAAGACCGTCACCTACCAAAAGCCTGCGGGCGATACCTCGCCGACGCTGCCGCTCGGTGCCACGCCTACGGTCGTGCGGTTGCCGATCGCCGCAGAAGTGTCGCCGAAAGTGCCGGACGCAAAGCCGTCTGCCACCGACAAACCGAAAGAAAAGCCCACGTCCGATCTCTCCGGTTTGCCCAACCGCGACGACGTTTTTCGGCTCATTTCGGATAAGGAACTCGATGCGAGAATCCTCAAAGAACTCAATAAGCCCGACGAGAAGTTCCCTCCGCAGGCACCGCTCAAAAGCGGCAACGAAACGTACGTCTCGCGCGTCAACGCCTACGCTCCCATTCAGGTACTGCTCGAGCCGAACTACGTCGTTCACCGCCGATTGTACTTCGAGGAAGTGAACTCCGAGCGATCCGGCTGGGACGCTGGCCCCGTTCAATCGGTGATCTCGGCCAGTTACTTCTACAAAGACGTGCTGTTCTTACCGCACAACCTCGCCAGTGGCTTCTGGAAGAACCGCTACGACGTCAGCAGCGGCAAGTGCATGCCGGGCAGCCCGACGCCATACTACCTGTACCCGCCCGGATTCACCGCAGGTGGCACATTCACCGAAGCCGTCGTACTCACCGGCACCGCGTTCATCTTCCCGTAACGCGGCAAAATCGACGTAAGTCACAATTGCGGAGGCCCCAAAATCGGTTTTTGGGGTCTTTTTCGGTGTTTCGCGACCCCAAAATGACACTTTTCGATCGCAAATCGACGGGTGGTTTGCCATATCGCGAACTCACAATGTGGTTTGCGTCGAGGCTCTCGATTTCACATCAGCCGAAACTACCGGTCATTTTGCGACCGAATGCGACCGAATGCGCCTTTTCTATGTCATTTCGCGACCTTTTTGCGTCATTTGGAGACACTTTCGCGTCACTCCGTGCACGTCGCAAAAGTCGACTTACGTCAAATCGTCTGCGATTTTTTTACTTCTGGCTTTCGTATGGGTGATGCCGAATCGGGATTCGTTTCGCCGCGCCGCGAAGGCTTTGTGTAGCGAAGCGCGGGATGTCGAAAACGGAAAGGAAAATGGTAGCGACCGTCGCTGGGGTGGTTAGAATGTGTGGAAGTGAAGCCGAGGTTCGATTGAAACTCCATTCGCCGAGGCGAGCGGTTATGCACAACTGGAATCTATGCATAGCGATCCGCGAATGAACGCCGCGGCCCGCAAGCAAGGTCTTCGTGCGGATCGCAACGCATAGATTCTTTTGCGTTCGGCGGCAGCCAAGGGATTGTCCGGTTGATCCGCCACTCCCGCTCGAGGACAAATCAATCAACTGTCCCGTTCCGAGGTTTAACATGACTCTCTGCCCCTTGATCCGGCCTTCCGTTCTCGCCCTGGCGACTGTTCTGCTGATCGCGATTCCGGCGGTCGCGGACCCGGCAGTTCTCGACGTGGTCGT